>CAZNDD010000013.1:0-24921 GCA_964571735.1 uncultured Muribaculaceae bacterium
GGCCAGCAGAACGGCGGACGCCATAATAGATAGGACTCTTTTCATATCGTTCATTATTTATTGTTTCAATTCAAAACATCGCAGTGAAGCGTCAAAGGCTCAGACACTGCAAAAACCGACAAAAGAGGTCAAATAATGTGCCAAGTGTTCAGGATAAATTGTTATATTTGTGGCAATACAAAACAAGAACTATATGGAATTCAACGTTTCGAGCGCAGAGCTCCTCAAAAGCATAATGGACAGCGCCAAGGCCGTCCCCGCCAAGTCTTCGCTCCCCATCCTTGAGAACTTCCTCTTTTCCGTCAAAGACGGCATACTTGAGGTCACGGCTTCCGACCAGGAACTCACACTCAGATCTTCCATCCCCGTCGAGTCTGTAGAGGAAGGCAGCATAGCTATTCCCGCGCATCAGATTCTCGACCTCGTGAAGACCATTCCCGATCAGCCGCTCAACATAAAGACAAGCAGCGACTCTTCGTTCGAATGCACATGGAGCAATGGTAACTCCACTCTCCCCTATTTTCCCGCAGAGGACTACCCGGAGATAAAGGGCGCAGGAGTGGATGCACGCAGTATTGAGCTGCCCGCCAAAGTTCTCGCGAGCGGCATTTCAAGTACTATCTACGCGACCGCAGACGATGAGATGCGCCCGGTGATGAATGGTATATTCTTCGACATAGATACGGAGAGTTCTACGCTCGTGGCATCCGACTCGCACAAACTCATCTGCTACACAGACCAGTCACTGAAAGCTCCCATCACAGCTTCATTCATCCTGCACAAAAGACCTGCAGGCGTACTCAAATCCCTTGTGGAGAAGTTTGACGGCAATGTAGAGGTGACATTCGATGCAAGCACCGTGGTGTTCAAGTTCGGTCAGAGTATCATGGTCTGCCGCCTTATCGTAGGCAAATATCCCCGTTATCGCGAGGTTATCCCGCAGAACAACTCCAATATCCTCAAGATAGAGCGCACAAGGCTGCTTGATTCGGTCAAACGAGTAGCAGTCTGCGCCAACAAGGCCTCCAACCACATCAAGTTCTCGCTCAAGAGCGGTTCCCTTGAGATTACGGCCCAAGACCTCGGATTCGCCATCGCAGCTTACGAGAAGTTGTCGTGCGACTATGAAGGCAACGACCTTGCAATAGGATTCAAGAGCAGTTTCCTGCTTGAGATTCTTGCAAACATGAACTGCGAAACTGTAGTGATGAAGTTTGCCGATCCCCGCAAGGCCGCCCTTATCGTACCTTCCGATGAGGAAGCATCCAAGGAGAAAGTTTGTGGCATCCTGATGCCTATCATGGTATAACAGCTATGCAGCTCAATCTCAAAAGGCCTCTTCTGTTTTTCGACATAGAGAGCACGGGGCTCAATATTCCCAACGACTCCATCATAGAGCTCAGTTTCGTAAAGGTTCTTCCCGACGGCGAGTCTCGTATCAAGACATGGAAAGTCAAGCCTTGGGACTATGAGCGTGCCTGCCAAAGACCCATAGACCCAGGCGCATCCAAAGTTAATGGGGTTAAGGACGAGGACTTGGTAAACTGCCCTACCTTCTACGAAGTGGCACCCGAAGTGGCAGAATGGCTAAAAGACAGCGATCTCGCCGGATTCAATTCTGCGAAGTTCGACCTTCCCATGCTCGCCGAGGAGTTCGCCAGAGTCAAGAAAGCGGGCCTTAAGTTGGACGTAAATCTTCATTCTCCCAAGATGGTGGATGTACAGAACATCTACCACGCCATGGAGCCGAGGAATCTGAAGGCAGCATACCGTTTCTACTGCGGTGGCGAGGATTTCGACAATGCGCATACGGCAGAGGCGGATACAATCGCCACATATGAAGTACTGAAGGGACAACTTGACCGATATCCAGATCAACTCAAGAACGATGTGGACTTCCTGTCAAACTTCATTCCCAAGAAATATGTGGACTTCGCCGGCCACCTTATCTATAACGACAAGGGCGAGGAGGTCGTCAACTTCGGCAAGCACAAGGGCAAGACGGCGCGTGAGGTTTACATGACTGAGCCCTCATACTTCGCTTGGATTCAGAACGGCTCATTCGCTCTCGATACCAAGGAACAGTTTGCGAGACTCAAAGAGACCTACGACCGCGAAAAGCTCGTAGCCAAATTCAACGGTGGAAAGCTTTTTTAACGACTGATTACTGAAATTAGATATTGGGCTACAAGTCAGTAGCCTCCTAAGCGAAAAGACCGACTATTCAGCCGGTCTTTTTGTTTGACGGAATGGATCTCTGTCGCGTACAAAAACAGGCCTCTCCTTGCACCGATGTAGATATTGTAATCCCCACGTACAGAAACAGGCCTCCTCTTGCACCGATGTAAGCATAAAAATTCCTGCGTACAGAAACAGGCCCCTCCTTGCACCGATGTAGATATTAAAATCTCCGGGCACAAAAACAGCCGCCTCCTTGTACGGAAGTGGCTGTTTCTAAAAGTACGCTAAACGGTCTCCAAAGGAGGGGCACCGCTATCGATATCCCAATTCGGCTTTCTTACCGACTTTCTCAAGAGAAACATTGAAAATCAGAGTAGAACCGGGCTCAATACCTGCCTGAGGCGCGCCATTGTCACCATAACCGAGAGCAGCAGGAACATAAAGCTCAATTTCACCGCCCTCACCGATGAGCTGAAGACCTTCGGTCCAACCCTTCACGACACGGTTGAGAGTAAAATGCACGGACTCTGCGTCGGCTGCGGTCTCATCAAAGACAGTCCCGTCAAGGAGCTTGCCCTGGTACTTCACCCACACAGTATCCACTGCGGAAGGCTTGACATCGTTACCTGCGGAGATAATCTTGTACTGAAGTCCTGAAGGAGTTGACTGCACGCCTGACTTCTTGAGGTTGGAAGCGAGGAACTTGTCCTCTTTCTCCTTGTTGGAGTAAAGGATGAAGTCGCGACGGTTCTGGAGATACTCGTTGAAGAGATTGTTCATCTCCTCGGGATTCACACGGAACTGATTCACGAACTCGGGATCGCGCTGATTGCCCTTGGCATTGATGAAATCATCCATACCCTTGCGAATCTGGGCATAATCCAACTCACCAAAGTTGTATCCTTTGATGAAAGAGCCGAAGTTGACACCGACAAGATAGCTGACATCCTTAACCTGCTGACGTGAAGGCACGAAGTCCTTGGCTGTCTTCTGAACGGGAGCAGCGTCCACGGACTCCTCACCCTCAGTCGCAGCAGATGCGGCAGCCTGGGTGGAAGAGCAGGACATCACTGCAAGCCCCATAGCAAGAGGCGCAAACCATTTGAGAATTTTCATAATATCAATAATCTGTTAATATAATTCAATAAACTACAGCTCCCATGCAAGGGCGGAAGCACCGAGAATCGCCGCATCTGACTCCTTGAGCTGAGAGAAAAGCAGCTCCACCTTTCCCTTCCAAACGGGGAGAAGGTTATCATTCATCGCATCCAAAGTAGGCTTGTAGATGAACTCCTTGGAACGGGCGAGACCACCGAAGAGGACAATCGCCTCAGGAGCGGAGAAAGCCACGAAATCAGCAAGAGCACGGCCAAGGATATGACCGGTGTAATTAAACACCTTAATAGCCAGTTTATCTCCTTCCTTGGCGGCATCATACACATCCTTGGAAGTGATATTGTCTACATTGCGAAGCAGACTCGGAGTATCTGACATGCCGAGCCACTCGCGGGCGGTACGGGCAACTCCGATGGCGGAGCAATATGCCTCAAGGCAACCTGTCTTGCCACAACCGCAGAGACGACCATTGTTGCGCACTGCGCAAGTGTGTCCAAGTTCACCGGCGAAACCGTCATGACCATAGACCACCTGTCCGTTGATGACGATACCGCTGCCTACACCGGTACCGAGGGTAATCATAATGAAATCCTTCATCCCCTTAGCTGCACCATAAGTCATCTCACCCACAGCTGCCGCATTTGCATCGTTGGTAAGAGACACGGGAATGCCATCCACAGCCTTGCTGAGCATTGAAGCGAAAGGCACCGCATCATCACAAGCCCACACGAGGTTGGGCGCTTTCTCGATGACGCCAGTATAATAGTTCCCATTAGGAGCACCTACACCTATGCCACGAATCTGTCCCTCTTTGCCTGACTTGGCAATGAGTTCCTTGATGGCAGTTGCAAGTGAATTGATAAAAGTCTGAGGATCCTTATCGCTGTCCGTACGGATTACGCTCTGAGTGAGGACAACGCCACGTGCGTCTACGACACCGATTTTAGAAGTCTGGCCGCCTACATCTACGCCGACCACAAATTGCTTATCCATATTCTTCATATCCAAATAAGCCGGCGATACTTGGAGCACCGCCGGCAGATTAAACATTAGTCTACTTCAATGTCCTTATTGACATTCTTGCTGCCGCAAAGCGCGTAGAATACAAGGTAAACCAAGCATGCAATCAGCAGCCAATAGCTCTGTAGCGAGCCGACCTTATCCGCGATAAGGTTCTGCACAAAAGGAATGATACCGCCACCGCAGACCAGGGTCATGAAGATGCCGGAAGCAGCTGCAGTGTACTTACCAAGTCCTTCAGCCGCAAGGTTGAAAATGGAGCCCCACATAACTGAAGTGCAGAGACCGATAGCGGTAACGAATACAAGAACCAGAGGTTTGCCGAAGACAAGGACTCCTTCAGGTACGAAGATGATTCCGAGCACAAGCAAGATAGCGACGAGCGAAGTGCAGAGAAGCATGTTCTTGCTGCTGACCTTGGAACCAATGGCGCCACCGATCAGACGACCTATCATCATGCAGAACCAGTATGCACCGACGAAAGAGCCGGCAAGAGCAGGTCCTACACTGTCAAGTCCTGAGAAATAGACATTCGCGGTATTGGGCACACCAACCTCGATACCCACATAGAAGAAGATGGCGACAGCTCCGAGCACGAAATGACGGAATGAAAGAGGAGAATGTTCATCCTTCTTGACTGCCTTGTCAGACTTCTTCTCAAGATGAGGTTCCGGAATGTCGGTAAAGAAGATAACTGCAAATGCTATGGCAAAGATAGCCATCGCGACAATCATCACAGGAGCAGCCTTTGCAACACTTGCATCAGCGACGCTACCACCCACAAGCCAACCTACGAAGATAGGGGCGATGGTACCACCTATAGAGTTGCAGCATCCGCCGAACTGAATGAGTTGGTTACCCTTGTTGCCGCCGCCACCGATGGTGTTAAGCATAGGATTGACGACGATATTGAGCATGCACATCGAGAAACCTGCGACAAATGCACCTGCCACATAGACTGCGAAAGACTCGGCGTAGCCTGAATAGAACTGAATGCCGACTCCCACGAAGCCGATAATGACGGCGAGCAGGGATGTGAACTTGTAGCCCTTTCTCTTAAGGATGACGCCGGCAGGTATACCCATGCAGGCGTAAGCGATGAAGTTAGCCAGCGTACCAAGCTGCGAAAGAGCCTTGGAAGCGCCGAACTGATTGGTGACGATGACACCCATTGAACCCGCAAGGTTGGTGACGAACGCGATCATGAAGAAGAGCGCGAACATCACGATAATTACGGGAAGGTTTTTGTTCTTTGCCATAATTGATTATTGTTGTTATTTAGTTCTAATCGAGAGCGGCAAGGTTCTGCGGATTGACCAGCGGCTTGCCTTCTGTGGTAAAGGCATACTGGATACGGTCTGCGAAGTACTTCTCGACCTTTCCGCGGACCACCTTGGAAGTGGAATTGACGAGTCCGTTCTGGCTTGTCCAAGGCTCCTGGCACACTACGATTGCTGCGGGAAGCCACTTCTCGGGGAATGTACCGGCGTGCTTTCCGCCCTTACGATAGCTGTCCACATCGGCCTTGATGAGTTCAAGCTGCTTCTCCTTGTCGTTACCGGCAGCCTCACGAAGAGCATTCTTGTTGGGCTCGATAAGGACAATGGTATAAGGACTCTGGTTATTGTAAAGTATGACGTTGTCAATGTATTTGCTGGTAACGGCGAGGTTGTCCTCATAGCCTTCTGGTGAATACTTCTCACCGTCAGAAGATATGAGCAAGCTCTTGAAACGACCCGTTACATAGAGGTAACGGGGATCCTCCTTGCAGATGTAGCCACGGTCTCCGGTGTGGAGCCAGTTATCTACGATAGTTTCGGCAGTACCTTTCGGATTCTTCCAGTAGCCAGCCATCACATTTTCACCCTTGATGCAGATCTCACCTGTCTCACCATTGGGAAGTATCTTGCCCTCATCATCGCAGATGCGTGTCTCCATGGGCTGCACGAGACGACCGGAAGAGCCGAAACGGGCGTAACCGGGAGCATTGGCGCAGATAATAGGCGTAGCCTCGGACAGACCATAACCCTGGAAGGTGGGCATACCGATAGCGCAGAAGTACTTCTGCAAATCGATGTCAAGCAGTGCACCGCCACCGACGAGGAACTTCATCCTGCCACCGAAAGTCTCACGCACTTTCTTGAAAAGGATTGCATCGTAGAGCTTGACCAACGGCCATCTCCAGAACTGAAGACCACCCTTATTGTAGTACTCCTTGTAGTATTTGATATTATTGTCAAGAGCCTTCTGATAGAGTTTCATCACCTTCGGGCCCTTCTTCTTGATACCATTCTCGATAGCCTTCTTGAAGCTGCGGCTGATGGCAGGTACGGAAAGCATGACCATGGGGCGCACCTCCTTGAAAGTGGGCATCATGTTACGGAGCTGGTCCGAAGGAGACTTACCGGGGACGAAAGCGAGACTTCCGCCGTAGCTCATCATAGTGTAGAAACCTGCAACGTGCGCGAAGCAGTGGTCGATAGGAAGGACTATCAGCATGATATCGCCCTTGGTAATTGAAATCACACTCGAGCCCTGCTCCACGTTGGCAGTATAGTTACGATGAGTGAGCAGGATGCCCTTGGGATCCGCTGTAGTACCTGAAGTGTAGCTGATGTTGGCGTAGTCATCGGGACCGACGGAAGCCATCCGTTCCTCAAGCTTACCAGGATTCGCATCAATGAACTTCAAGCCGAGCTGACGAAGCTCCGCTGCACCCATTTCATTTTCCTTGAGAGGAATGTCATCAAGAACGATAACTTTCTCAACGTTAGGGCACTGGTCGATGACCCTACGCACCTTCTCAATCTCCATCTCGGAAGCCACGACGAAGCGTGAATCGGAGTGGTTGATACGGAAAACGAGGTCGCCATCCGACTCAAGCCTATAGGAAAGAGGCACATTGACACCACCGGCGAAGAGTATGCCGAGTTCGGTGAAAATCCACTGATTTCTGCCTTCCGCTATAAGGGAGACCCTGTCACCCTTACCGAGACCAAGAGCCATGAAGCCGGCACCATAGATACGGCCCTCTTCCCAGGTCTTCTTGAATGAAGTCTCTGTCCAGACTCCGTCGACTTTCTCGCGGAGATAGGTATCGTCACCGTACTTATCCGTGTACTTCTTGACGAAATCGATGATTGTGATTCTGTCTGACATAATGATTTATTATTTCTTGTTGTTGGTTGCGCTGAAAAGCCCGAAAAGACGGGCGTCGATCATATCGGTCACTTTGTCGAAATCCTCGGGGTTGTTACCGAATTTGACATGGTCGGCATCGATAACGAGGAGATTACCCTCGTATGAATTGATCCAATTCTCATACTTCTCGTTCAAACCCGTAAGATAGTCAATGCGTATGCCCTTCTCATAATCACGGCCACGCTTCTGAATCTGAGACACCAGATTGGGAATGGAAGAGCGGAGATAGATGAGGAGGTCGGGATTGCCCACGAGCGACATCATCAGATTGAAAAGATCGGTGTAATTGTCAAAGTCACGACTGCTCATCAGCCCCATATCATGCAGGTTGGGAGCAAAAATCCTTGCGTCTTCGTAGATGGTGCGGTCCTGAATGACCACCTCGTCGGACTTATTGATGTCCACAACATCCTTGAAACGCTTATTGAGGAAATAAATCTGCAAATTGAAGGACCAACGGGACATATCTTCATAGAAATCAGAAAGATATGGATTGAAGTCCACTGATTCGAACTTCGGGGTCCAACCATAGTGTGCGGCCAGCATCTTAGTAAGAGTGGTTTTACCGCTTCCGATATTGCCTGCTATTGCGATGTGCATAGTATCTGACTTTAAATCTCACAAATGTAATAAAATAATTCAGAAAAGCCCGTAAAGGGTAGCATCTATCTTGTCCGTAATGGAAGAGAAGTCCTCGGGACGGTTCTCGAAATCAAGGTTATCTCCGTCGAGGATGAGGAGCTTACCCTCGTAGGACGCTATCCATTTCTCATAAAGATCGTTGAGTCCGCCCAGGTATTCGAGGCTTATGGACTGCTCGTAATCCCGCCCGCGCTTGCGTATCTGCGAAACGAGATGCGGTACGCTGCCTCGTATGTATATAAGAAGGTCCGGATTGCGCACCTGCGACATCATGAGCCGGTAAAGATCCATGTATGTGTCGTAGTCGCGGTCCGAAAGATTGCCCATGCGGTAATTGTTCTGTACGAAGATATTGACCCCCTCCATAATGGTACGGTCCTGAACAATGGTTTCTTCGCTTCCCGCTATCTTGAGCACATCCTTGAAACGCTGCGCAAGGAAATACACTTCGAGATTGAACGACCAGCGGAGAATATCCGAGTAATAGTCTTCAAGGTAAGGATTGTAGGTGACGGACTCATAGCGAGGAGTCCAGCCGTAGTGCTGCGAAAGCAGCCGCGTAAGGGTAGTCTTGCCGCAGCCGATATTGCCGGCGATTCCTATATGCATATATCTTCGTTTTATGAAGCAGATTGTGGGGTTCAGAAACTGGTTCGCCCCGGTTCAACTTTGCAAAGACAAATTTAAGATTTCTTTTGCTAATTTTGCCCAACAATGTGTTGGCACAAATCAAATATTTATATATAACGAAGAACAAACACCCTGCAATATGCTCAATATCCGCACTTTCACTTTCAACTCCTACGAGGAGAAATGCTATGTACTCACCGTAGACGGGGGCCAGAATGCCGTGGTGATAGACCCAGGATTCCTCTCCAGCGAAGAGTCGACAAAGTTTATGGCAAAACTGACTTTCAACAAGATACATCCCGTCGCCGTGCTTCTCACACACGCACACCCCGACCACAGGCACGGAGCTGCAGCACTGCAGGAGATCTACAATCTGCCAATCTACATGTCGGAGGCAGAAAAAAGCATATTCGACGACCTCAACTTCGAGACAATAGATGTCAAAGACGGGGAGACACTTGAGTTGGCCCAACTAAAATTCAAAGTGATAGCCACTCCAGGACACACACCCGGAAGTGTATGCTACTACGACGAAGAACACGGAGTTCTGTTTTCCGGAGATACGCTTTTCCGCGGCACGATAGGACGCACGGACCTCAAGGGAGGCGATTATGACAAGTTGATTGTCTCTGTCATGGACTCCCTCATGGGACTTCCAGGCGACACTGATATATACCCCGGACACGGTGAACCCTCCACCATAGCCGACGAAAGAACTTCAAATCCCTTCCTGCAGCCGTTCAACGAGCCGGAGGAAGGGATGTATGATGAAGATGAGGTCGAACCTCTGACTATTTCTTCACGCAGTTGACAATCACTGATTCACTGCCCACCGCGAGTCTAAATTCACCCTCTTCGAGAGTCCACTTCAGCTCGTGGTCCACGAATGCGAGGTCGTCAGCCTTCAAGTCGAAAGTAACCGTCTGAGTCTGACCGGGAGCAAGTGAAATCTTGGTGAAATCACGCAGCCTTCTCACATCGGGAGCGACACTGGCGTAGAGGTCGGAGCTGAAGAGCAGCACGGCCTCTTTTCCTTCCACCTTGCCGGTGTTGGTCACATCCACGCTGACCTTGATGACATCTCCAGAACTGAACTCACTCTTGTCCACACGGAGATTGGAGTACTTAAACTCGGTGTAACTCAAGCCATAACCAAAAGGCCACTGGGCATCGATAGTTGCATCGTAGTTATACATGCCCTCCATGGTAGCGCGATTCTCAGAGAGTTTGTAATCGTAAGTATTGAGCTTGTTGGGATACTTGGGATAAGTATACGGGAGTTTCGCGCTGAAATTCTCCTCACCACAAAGCAGGCTCGCAAGTGCGTCGCCGCCATAGTTACCGGGAAGAAGTACCGAGACCACCGCCTGAGCAAGAGGCTCAATGTCGCTAATGAGACGGGGACGTCCTTCGTTAAGCACGAGCACGACAGGCTTGCCGGTAGCTGCAAGAGCCTTCACGAGATCCTTCTGATTGGAGGAAAGATTGAGATCCACGAGGTTACCGGGAGTCTCGCAATAGCTATTCTCTCCCACGCAGGCAACAATCACATCAGCCCTGCGGGCGGCTCTGATGGCTGCATTGTAGTCCCCTACAGTCTCCTTGCGATAGTCATACTCCATCTTGGGATACTCGAGAGCGGGGACATACTCCACCGAGGCGAACTTATTCTTAAGTGCTTCGTAAATAGTATTGTACTGACCGGAATATGCAGAATCGTCAGCAATGTCTCCCTGCCATGAATAATTCCAGCCACCGCCGAGAGAGCGCATACTGTTGGCATTGGGTCCGACTACGAGGATACGGCTGTCCTTGGAAAGTGGAAGTATGGAATTGTCATTCTTGAGAAGAACTTCGCTCTCCACCGCTGCACGATATGCTTTCTGAGCGAACTCATCGCAACCGAACTTAGGATAGGTCTGGGCCTTTCCGTAAGGGTCGTCAAAGAGTCCGAGGCGCATTTTCACGCGAAGCACTCTGCGCACGGCATCATCGATACGGCTCATAGGAATGCGGCCTTCGAGTGCAAGGTCACGGATAAGGTCAGCCACAGTGATGTCATAGGGCTCCATAACCATATCCACACCTGCATTGATCGCAAGTGCGACAGCATCCTTGTAGGTAGCAGTGATATGATCTCTCTCCCAAATGTTCTTGATATCAGCCCAGTCGGTGACTATCATGCCGTCCCAGCCGAGTTCTTCCTTTGCCCAACCGGTAAGAAGGAGCTTATTGGCATGGAAAGGAATGCCGTCATTGAGAGAAGAATTCACCATAAGAGTGAGAGCACCGGCCTCAATGCAAGCCTTGAAAGGAGGAAGATACTTCTCCTTGAGTTCACGATAGCTTACGGAAGAAGGAGTTCTGTCCTGACCGCTTGTAGTCGCACCATAAGCGAGGTAATGCTTGATGGAGACCGCGACATTCTCGGGACCGATATGATTGGGATCCGGGCCCTGGAGGCCGAGGGTTTCCTGCACGCCCATACGGCTCTGCAAATAAGGGTCTTCACCGAAGCTCTCCCACATACGGGACCAGCTCTGATTGCGGCTCAAGTCAAGAGTGGGAGTAAACACCCAATGCACATTAGCAGCGCGGGTCTCGTAAGCCGCTACCTGACCCAACTCATATGGAAGATTGTCATTGAAAGACGCGGCAAGAGCGATTTCCTGAGGGAAAAGTACTGCTCCTTTGACATATGAAGCCCCATGTATCTGATCCAGACCATAGAGGACAGGGATGCCGTTTGCCGCCAATGCCTTATCCTGGAGTTTGTCGATAAAACTTCTATACATCTCAGGAGACTCGGCGTGACCTGTGATCACATTGAGAATCGAACCTGCACGATACTCTGTAAGTACCTTATCTGCATAAGGAGTAAGTTCGCCCGTTGCGGGATCATAGAGGGGGTCGGCAGTAATCTGCATCATCTGACCTACCTTGTCTTCGAGACTGAGACCGGAGAGTATCTTCTCAATCCGATCTTCCATGGCCTTGTCCTCGGGGATAGCCCTGTGTGCGGTAGAACCACCGCATGCGGTAAGTGTAAGTGCGGACGCTGCCATTGCAATTAAAACTGACTGTTTCATCAAAGTGGTTGTGTGGTTTGTAATATACTCCGGAACAATCCGAGAGCGTCGCAAAAATAGAGATTTGCAGTCTAAAATACAAGAGAGAAGAGGTGCACAAAATGCTTAAATGCAGCGCAACCGCTTCTCTCCATATACGATTCAGATCAATACACTCCTCTACCTCACGACAATGTAGTTAAGGGATACCGCGGCACCGCTGGCACCCTCGAGAGTGAGAGTATGCTTACCGGAAGGTATTGCGATACCGAGTTTTACGGTCTTCCAAGCGGAATCCGAACTCTCAAGGGTATATGTACCCTTGGACTCGCCGTCTACCAGAAGAGTGAGTTTGGAGTTCATGTAAGTATTGACACGCAGTTCGAGATACTCCGATGCCTTGTCAAGCTCCAGCTGATAGCTCACCGAATGGCCCTTCTTGAGATTGGTAAGATCCAGAATGCCGGTCTCATCGGTCGAAGGCGAGCAATGCACCTGACCGGAATATGCATTGTAATGCTCCGCGGGAATCACCTCCCCACCCCTATACCACAGAGACTTGTCCTGAGTAGAGAAATTGACGAACACCTTACCGAGAGGTGTAAGGTCAAAAGGAGACGATGCTGTAAGCAAATTGTAGTGCACCTTGTTGTTGTAGTTACCACGGGGAATGAACCATGCATAACGCTCCACGGCAGGCTCAGCCTCAAGATAATTGAGCGTCTCGCACATATAGCTCATCTGGGCATCTTCAGAGATATTGTCCCCGTCCCAATGACAGAACTCCGTAAGCCAGATAGGCTTGCCGTATTTCTTGAACATATCTATATAGTTCGCGACTGCAGAAGCCGCTCCCATATAGCAATGTACTGCGATACCATCTACATCATCAAGGCTCACCCCTTCGCAGGCGAAGAACTCGTCCAGCCATTTGATAGGGTCATGATAGTCCGAGAGCGTACCGTAGTTCATCGCAGGAGAGATGATCTTCATGCCGAGTTCGGAGGCCAGCGCTTTGACAGCAGGCCAGAGTTCCGCAGCTTCGGAAGGACGCATATTGGCCTGATCCGTGAGGTTAGGTTCGTTGAATGCAAGTATGTACTGCGCCTGGGGATGGGACTTCTTGTAAGCGCGGATATTGTCCGCCGAATAATGTCCGTTCCACACCATCGGGCACCAATCCATGCCATACTCGGCATATAGTCCTGACGCCTTGGCGGTAGGCTGGTTGTTACTCCAATTGTAGGACCAGCTCACGGCAGGACCCAAAAGCGGAATATCCGAATCTGGAAGCTGCTCAAAATTGAATGCCACTCCTTTCTTGGGGCTTTTGGTCTGACGCGGAGTATAAGAGAACACCGAGTCCTGAGGATTATCCGGCTCGTGATTCCCTTCACACGCGCAAACGCCGCACACCAATGCCAAAGAGAGTGCTAAAAAAGAGAATTTTCGCATAAATTCAAACAAAAAGGGAGCAAGAAGCGACCGGAGCCAACTTCACACTCCCCTTTCTATGACCGTCAGAAATGTCCTAAGCGGGACTTTCGAGACGGCCTATTAATTACTTCTTGTAAACAAAGACAGCATCAAGATTGAGCTGAGTGCCGGTAGCGGCACCGGAGAGGAATGTCAGGTAGTTGTCACCCTCAGCTTTAAGAGCCTGATTGAAGTTGATGCCCATGTCGGCAACGGAAATCTCAAACTCATTCCACTCATTGGCTACGAGAGTGCCGCTGACAGGCTTGACCTCGTCATAGATAGTACCGTTGTCATTGAAGGCGCCGCCGATACCTGCCACCCATTTGGTATTACCCCAAATGAATGAAACGCAATGGACATCACCAGCCTTTCCGGGCTTAATTGCGAAATGGAGATAATATGACTCGGGATCTGCGGCAACCCTTGCTCTCCAATCCGCAAGCCCTGCGGGCTCATTAGAGATGAAGAAACCGAAACCGCTCCAGCCCACGCTACCGACTGTCAAAGCAGTCCAATCCGTAGCCTGTCCGTAGAAGTTTACACCGGAGCAAACACCTGGATTGTAAGTATTCTCCCAGATGTAAAGGAATGAATTGGTATCATCAGGGCCGAGATTGGTTGCAACTTTACCCTGGATAGCACCGAGAGAGGTCTCATCGAGGATAACTACCGCATAGTCGCTGCCGCTGAGTGAAGCGGGCTTTTCAGTTGTAGTACCACCGTTGTTTCCGATATCGTCTCCACCGGGAGTGATGATGCTATTGTCGCCACCATTGTTGTCGTCCTTGGTGCAGGAAGGCACTGCCGCAAAAATAGCTGCTGCAAATGCAAATACGCTTAAAATCTTTTTCATTGTGTTAATGTGTTATTTGTTAGTAGATTAATATCCTGGATTCTGTTCGAGTTTACCCATACGGACCTCCTCGTAAGGGATAGGCATAAGTTCATGCTTACCCTTTACGAAATCACCCATCTCGGCGCGGACTTCCTCATTTTCGGAAGCCTTATAGGCATTCATCACCTGATCTGCAATGCCCCAACGGCAGAGATCGAACCAGCGGTGTCCCTCCATTGCAAGCTCGCAGCGTCTCTCGTGACGAAGCGCAGCCGTAAGGCTCTCCTTAGAACTGCCATCCACTGCGTCGAGACCAACCCTGTCACGCACGCGCTCGATATAGGAAGCGGCAGTGGCAAGGTCACCCTGCTCGATGCAAGCCTCCGCATACATCAGATAGACATCTGCAAGACGAATCTCAATCTTGTTGATAGCGGAACGGGCATCGTGCGCAAGAGCGCTGTAATGCCTTGTCACGGGGTCGAATATGGTACGCTTAATACCAACCATAGAGTTGCCGAGATAGATTTCTTCTTCCGGATTGGTAATCTCCGACTCCTCAGGATTCTCCGACTCCTTTGGAACGAGTATAGTGGCATCCCTACGGGGGTCTCCAGCTTCAAACTCGTCGTAAAGGCTCTTGGTCGGACGGTTGAATCCCCAACCGGGATTTGCGAATTTGGATGAACGGGAGCGGGTAAGTATGGTAGTGAAAGTACCGCGTGAGAAACCATTGCCCTCACCGTAGTCAGAAGTTCCCTCTTCCATGTACTGCACCTCAAAGACAGACTCTACGCCGTTCTCACCAGCGAGAGTGAAATTGTCGGCATAATCGGAGCAGAGTTCATACTCTGAAGCCTGAGCTGCAAGGAATGCTTCGCCATAAGACTTGGCCGCGGGATAGTCGTGATTATAAAGGCTGACTTTGAGAAGCATAGCCTGAGCAGCACCCTTGGTAGCCCTACCCAAATCCTCAGAAGCGTATTCGCTCTTGAGCGGAAGATACTGATCCGCCACCTTCAAATCAGAAAGGATGAGTTCATACACCTTCTCTGCAGTCGCACGGGGCTGAATCCAATCGTTGGAACTGTATATTGGAGTCGTAACGATGGGCACGCCACCATAAAGTCTCACAAGCCTGAAGTAATAGTAAGCCCTGAGGAAATGAGCCTCAGCGAGAAGTCTATTCTTCAACTCGGGAGTGAGGTCGTCCTCGCTTGTCCCCATGGCTTCAATCTGCTCAAGTGCCAGATTGGCACGAGCTACACCCTGATACTGAGCACGATAATACTGAAGTACTATGGCATTGTTATCAAGGATTTTGAAATTGTCGAGTTGATATGCATCAGAGCCGTCGGTCACATTCTGACCACCCTTGAGGGCATCGTCAGAAAGAATGTCTCCGAAGAAGAACTCCGAAAAATAAGTACCCTGATACTCCCAAGCAAGAGGAGCATAGGCTGCATTGGTCACCTGCACAGCCGTCTCTGACGAAGTAAAGAAGTCGCTGACTTCAGTGGTCATAGGACTCTTCTCCTTAAGCCAGTCTTCCACGCAAGAGGTGGATACGAGCGCAAGCGCAGCTATTGCGAATAATCTAAACTGTTTCATACTCTTCTACCTCCCTGAGAAATTAACATTGACACCAAACATCACTACGCGAGCCTGAGGATAGTTACCATAGTCTACGCCTCCGCCCACTTCAGGGTCATAGCCGCTGTAAGAAGTGAAGGTAAGCAAGTTCTGGCAAGACATATAGCAACGGAGTCTGCTGATACCGGCTTTCTGCGAGATACTTTCGGGCAGAGTGTAACCAATCTGCAAGTTCTTGAGTCTCAAGTAAGAGCCATCTTCCACGAAACGGCTGCTGTCGTAGAAATTGACGGCGTCTCTCGGATTGGGGATAGAACCGCCGGGGTTGGACAAGCTCCAGACATCACGCATAGAAGTGCTGAGAGTGGCTTCATTGCCAGTGCCCTCCGTACGATGACGCAAGGCATTGTAAATCTGTACTCCGCCAACGCCCTGGAAGAAAATAGAGGCATCCCACTGCTTCCACTGCAAACCGAAGTTGAGCGCATAAGTAAGTGTAGGGAAAGGCTTTCCGAGAGAAGTGCGGTCGAGGTCGTCAATCTTGCCGTCGCCGTTGAGATCGGCATAACGGGCATCGCCTACGCTGTAATTGGCAGCTGCACCATCCGCCCAAAGATGGGAATTGATTTCCTCTTCGCTCTGATATATGCCCTCATACTTATAGCCCCAGAAGGTGTAAAGAGGCAGTCCTTCATTGCAGATAGTCCTGTCGCCATATACGATTTCGCCTCCATTGAGGGAAGTAAGCTCGTTGTGGACAAGGGAGAGGTTCCCTCCGATGTTGTAGCCCAAAGCTCCGATATTGTCTTTCCAGTCAGCGGTAAGCTCGATACCGACATTGGAAACCGTACCCACATTGGCGGTCGCGTCATAACGGTTACCAACGCTCGCAGGAGCCTTGACGGAGAGCAACATATCGTGAGTATCACGCTTATATGCTTCTACGCTACCGCTAAGCCTGTCGCCGAACATAGAGTAGTCCACGCCGAAGTTGAGCTGCTCTGTAGTCTCCCACTTGCCGCCCTTGTTGATGTATGTAAGAATTGTAGCACCACCTGCAAGTGCCTGGTCGCCAGGGCCAAAGACATAGTCCACGAAAGTAGGACCACTGTTAAACATAGTCAGAAGGAAGGCATTGTCACCGATTTTGTCATTACCGATGCGGCCCCATCCAGCTCTGATTTTAAGGTCATCAAGGAAGCTCACGTCACTGAGGAAGTCTTCCTTGCCTATGCGCCAAGCGGCTGCGAGTGAAGGGAAATAGCCCCAGAGATTCTCCTGAAACTTGCTCGATGCGTCAGCACGGAAGTTGAGCGTGAGCATATATTTGCTGTCGTACGAGTAGTGTGCACGCCCGAGCAAAGAGAAACGGCGACTTCTGGCTGCGGAATCCCCTGCTCGGTCGTTGTTCTTGGTAGTCTGCGAGAGATACCAGTTGGACTCGCTGGGCACAAGGATATTGGAGCCCGACCCGCCTATAGAGTAGTAATTGTACTCTTCCGAGGTCTGACCTGCCATAAGGTTGATGCTGTGCTTGCCGAAATCCTTGAGATAAGTAAGGGTATTCTCAACAATCACCGTAGAATGGCGAGCTATGCTGGACTCAAGGAAGTTGTCGCTCATCTTGTCGAACTCGGAGAACTGATAGGCATCCTTGAAGTTCTTGTGGCGATACATGGTAAGGTCAAGGCTCACATCTCCTCTATAAGTAAGCCCCTTGATGGGATTTGCCTCAACAAACACGTCACCAACAAGCCTTTCGGTCTTGTCTGAAGGATGGCTCATCTCCACCATAGAGAAGGGGTTGGTCACGTTCTTGAAATTGGAAGCCGCGGAGATGCGTCCGGAAAGATCCTCTCCGAGATTGTTCTGTGCCCCGGTAGGATAATGAGCGGGATCCCAAGGAGCCATAGCGATGGCAGCAGAAAGAACGGATGCTGCAGGCGAAGAATTGTTATTCATCGCGTTGCGCCCGTAGCCGTACATAAATGAGAGATTCTCACCTATTTTAAGCCAAGTCGCAGGCTTGAGAGCTGTATTGACTCTGAATGAAGCCCTGCTGTAATCGGATCCGATAATGGTTCCCTCCTGGTCGAACCAGCTTCCCGAAAGCGAATATGTAGCTTTCTCGTTGCCACCATTCACAGCAAGGTGATAGTTCTGAATGAGGGCGTTGCGGAAAACCTCGTCCTGCCAGTCAGTGTCTATCTTGCTGTAATCCATATTGCTCGGATACCACTTGGACGCACCTATGAGATATTTGCGAACCCAAGCATTAAGCCCGTTGTCCTGAAGGTATTGCACCTGAGAAGCACTTCCCGAAAGAGCGGTAAGCGTGCTTGCGAACTCAGAAGCGTTCATAAGTTCAAGAGTCTTCCACCTGCTCTGTATGCCGGCATAGGCATCAAAAGAGACGTTGATAGTGCCGTCGGAAGAGCCTTTGCGCGTTGTGACGAGGATGACACCATTCGCTCCACGGCTACCGTAAATCGCCGTAGCGGAAGCATCTTTGAGAATTTCGGTAGACGCGATGTCGCTCGGGCTGATATAGTTGATATTATCGACAATAACCCCATCCACTACATATACAGGGGCGGAATTATTGACCGTACCTATACCACGGATACGCACCTCTGCGGCTGCACCGGGCTGACCGGACGAAGAGTTGACGGTTACACCGGCAGCAACGCCCTGCAACGCCTGGTCGAGGCCGGAAGCAGGAGTCTTCTGCAGGGATTCGCCCTTGACAGAAGCAACGGAGCCGGTAAGATCGCTCTTCTTCATCACACCGTAGCCGATAGCTACGACTTCGTCAAGCATTATAGTGTCCATAGAGAGAGACACATTCAGCGTGCCACTTTCCGTCACTGTCACGCTATAATCCTTATAGCCGAAACAGCTGAATACCAAAGTAGAGCCCTTCGGGACTGACAAGCTCCAAAGTCCGTCCACGTCGCTCGCCGCACCCACGGAAGGGTCACTTGAAAGCATGACAGCGACACCGGGAAGCGGCATACCATCTTCACTATCGCTTACCACACCCGATATAGTCAACTTTTCCTGTGCAAATGCAGCCGGTCCGGAGACAGTCAGAGACATTAACACAACCGCGCACACGGACGCGATATGTCTGATATAACTACTGTGCATTTCGTATGATTTGATTTGTCAATTTCAGTGTCAAGTGTACAATGCAAAGTTACCACCCAAAGCAGTTCCACGAGCAGCGGGACTTGACTTTAGCCCTAAATAAGTAGATTAGATGAATCTACCCTCCCCTATTTATCAATAAGTTACACATCAAAAAAAGTAGATTAAACTAATGTGTTTTCACTATGGGACAAAACTTCGGTATACGCCCGCATTAAGGAATAGAACTCGCTAATAATAAGCTGTTTACAAGTAGACTTCTTGAATTTTTTATCACACATCAACGATTCTGCTACAAATGTTGTGTTTTTGCGACTGATTTTGACTTTTTCTAAATTGCTTCTGCAAAGCTTATATAGCCTTTTGCGACACAGACTAATTACAAAACCAATACACATAATAAATCATGAAGCAACACAACGAGTACAGCGCACCGGAGCTACGGACGCTGAAGCTTGACACAGAAACAATTTTCTGTCAGTCAGCAGATCCTTGGTACAAACAGGGAGGACAGGGAAATTTCACCTATGGCGTGGAAGAAGATGAAACTTGGGGCTAAAACCACACTGACCATGAAGAAGATTTACACTTACGCGGCTATCGCTGCCCTCTGCGCAACCGCCGCCAGCTCATGCCAGAAAGAGGCTTCCATCGTCACTCCCGACACTGACACGACCACATATAAGGTCAAGTTGTCCAACCCCCAGACCAAGGCGTTTTCCGATGCAAGCGGACTTACTTGGAATGTGGGAGACCAGATTCGCTGGGAGGGTAACACCGGAAACACAATCCATACTCTTACCGCTGAAGAAATATCTTCCGACGGATACACCGCTACTTTTGAGATTGCGATTCCCAACATCAAGAATGAATCCCCCAAGGGAGTGTTCCGTTACAACTACAATTCAACCAACAACTCCGAGTGGAACTTCGGCTCGCCTGAGCGCATCGTTACAGATGAGAGCATAGATTTCAAAGACAGACAGAGCGTGACTTATACCCAGTCCGTCGCCGGAACAATGAACCCTGCTTTCGTTTTTCTCCATAGCTCAACCAAATGGGAGACTTTCGAAAAAAGCGAGAGCGATACTCCCGAGCTTACCGCAAGCATGCAGATTCTCGGCTCCATCTTCAGAGTCATGCCCTACACAACCGCATACAACGATGAATCCATACAGAGCGTGAGCATCAAGGTCAATGACAACAACAAGAAACTCGGAGGACTTGTATTCTATAACTACGGAGGCAACGAATACCTTGATGCTAACCAGAAGAACTACAATTCCTATACGACAGCTACCGTCAACCTCGGTACTGCATTGAGTTTGAGTGGCATCTCCGACAAGGAAACAAGCAAGGGCATCTATTTCGCAGTCCCTGCGACCAACACTGCAATCAGCGGTGGTTATAAGGTGGTCGTCAAAACCGATGTCGCTACTTATACCTACACTTCAAATGCAGATCTATCGGTAAGCGAGAACGCAGTCAAAAACATCTATATCAAGCTTGATGCAGAACACCGCGTTGCAGATTCGGATGTCATTGGCACACTCAAATATGAAGGCAGCCTTGGGAGCAACTACTCATACGACGACAAGGCCCAGAACAATATCGATCTCGGCTGGTGGTTCGCGAGCACGACCGATTCGGCGGAAGGTTCAACCCCTAAGACCCGTGAAAACGAGGCTGGAAACGAGGCTTACTACGATCCAAAGGTATCCGTTATAGACGACGCTACCGGCACTACCGCCACTTGGCTCAATGTCGGATACGGAGAACACTCAACCCACTGGTTCCTCACGGCAGAAGCCAACACAACGACATCAAACAGATCCGCAACAGTAACCGCGACTTTCCCCGCCGCTGTTAACGGATATGTCCTTGAGCCCGGTTACGACACCAAGACAATCAAGATTTCTCAATCCAAAGCACTCGGTGAACATGACATCATCGGAGAACTTTCTTATGCACAGAACAAGAGCATAGGTGACGCATACACTTATGGCGCAAGTGCTTCTACCAACAATGACCTCGGTTGGTTGCTTATAACAACCAAGGGCACAGGAGAGAGCGGATGGACAGGCAGAGAAGCAGGCGTCGGCAACAACGAAGAGCTTTACTACGCCGGTATCACATTCAAAGTAATAGACGACGCCACAGGTAAGGAAGCCACATGGTGCAGCGTCAATAGACCCCAGAGAAACACCCGCTGGTATGTCACGCTCACCGAGAACACAGGAACCGCAGCACGTACTGCAACTATCACCGCCACTTTCCCTACAGTTTCCAACCACTACCAGTTGGTAACGGGTGAGGCTTCCACCAAGACCGTGAAAATCACCCAGAACGCACCTACAAACTACACTACAGAGTTGTGGAATAGTGCAAGTATTGAGACGACTTATTATTGCGCAAATTGGGATAGTCCTCTAACTCCCAATGTCACACTTTCATCCGATGGCAAGACCTTCACATCCGTTATCCCGACAGGAATAGGTGGAAGCGAGTGGATGGGTCAGAACTTCATCGTAAGCAATATCGTAATGCAGAGCGGCAAGGAGTACAAATTCTCCTGCAAGATCAACGCCACCGCAACAGGCACCTGCACAATCAAATTAGGATTATGGAATAGTGCCACCAACAAAGACGAAAATGAAATCCTCTATGACAATAGTGTGGTTGTCACAGCAGGAACGACTCTTAACTACGAAAGAACCATCCCCGCAACCATCAATGGCAGCTTCCCCGTAGTTCTGATTGTTGACCTCGGACGCTCGGCAGCGGGTTCAACTTGGACAGTCTCGGATATCAGCATAATGTCCAACTAATCCTCGCGCACACGCGCAAACATATCAAAGAGCAGTCCATTCGGGCTGCTCTTTTTTTGTCCTTATATTATGACATTTACTGCAAAACCTCCCCGCTTTTCGTCTATGTAAGCTGAAAATTTGTCCGAGCGCAGCTTTTTACAAATTCTGCTGACAAATAGAACAAATCACTTGCGGATGCCGTTTTTGTTGTATCTTTGCATCGTAAATAGTATTTGCGGGGGTACTCCGAGGGCTTCGGCCCGAGGGGTTGAGAGAGTCCCAATGAACCTGACGCAGGTAATTCTGCCGTAGGGAAGCAAGAATCTCAAAATCGTCATTTCTCGGTTGAAATGCGCCCCTTGCATTAATGATTAACATTATGCGAGGTTTTTTATTTAAAACGGCCCTGATGGCAGCCGCTCTTTCAGCCATCACATCCATTACTGACGCCAATGCAGCGGGAATCTCCACCAGCACCGACATCGGCAATCGTCCAATAGAATCCCGGCAGACAACGCCAGAGCGCACAAGCACAATCCTGACAGACAGCGCCGAGATGTACAGCTACAGACTCGACAGCATCGTCGTGCAGACATCGCGGGCAGGAAACAGCACTCCGATTGCCTACACGGGCGTAGGCCCGGCGCAACTGCGCTCCTCCTCCCCACTCAATTCCCTGCCCATGACACTGTCCCTGCAACCGTCCGTGGTCAGCACCAATGAGGGAGGCACGGGACTCGGCTACTCCAAGATGACAGTGCGAGGCTCCAAAGGATCACAAATCAATGTCACCCTCAACGGCATAACGCTCAACGATGCCGAATCCCAGGAAGTATTCTGGGTCAATATTCCCGTGCTGTCGTCCATATTGAGTTCGGTTCAGTTGCAACGTGGACTCGGAACTTCGCTCAGCGGAGCGGGCGCGTTCGGAGCAAGCATCAATATGAGCACTGCCTCCGTGGGCAACGACCCCTACTCAAGAGTGGAATATTCGCGCGGAGCGTTCAATACCTCAGTCACATCCGTTGCTGCAGGTACAGGCTTGAGTCCAAAGGGATTCTACGCGTCAGCGGCGTATTCCAAAGGCGATACGGACGGCTACATCAGAGGAGCCGGTGCCGATGTGCAGTCCGCATTTGCCGTATTGGGCTACATGAACGAGCACAATTCCCTGAGACTGACATATCTGCTTGGAGACCAGAGGACAGGCATCACATGGAACGGCATTTCCGCGGAGAAGATGAAAGAAGACCGCCGCTACAATCCCGCAGGCGAATACAGCGATGCGTTCGGCAACCTGCACTACTATGACGGAGAAAGCGACAACTACACCCAGCAGCACCTGCAGGTCAACTACACCCACAGTTTCAATGCCCCGCTCACTTGGACCACCACCCTCAACTACACCAAGGGAGACGGCTATTATGAGCAGTACAAAGCCGGCAAGAAACTCAGCGCATACGCTTTCGACGCCCCTGTCATCAAGGACGGAATCAGCTATGAGAAAGGCGATTTCATCGTAAACAAGTCGATGGACAACAGCCACCTGGTGCTCAAGTCAGACTTGCAATACAAAGGCGAGAGGCTCAAAGCCTCAGGCGGCATCTACCTCTCCCGCTATGACGGGCTTCATTTCGGGACAGTAGTCTGGAGCAATCTGCACGGCGCTCTTGAAGGCGGCAGTCCGCATGACGGATTCGGATTCGGGAAAGGCACCGGAAGCGGAACCGGACACAAGTGGTACGACAACTCTTCGGTCAAAAGCGAAATTGACGCCTATGCACGCGCGGAATATGACATTGTTCAGGGGCTGACAGGCTATGCAGACCTTCAATTCAGAGGTGTAAGTCTCGGGATGAAAGGCATCGACGATGAATTCAGCGACCTTGACTACTCGTCATGGCTGCCGTTTTTCAACCCCCGCGCGGGACTCAACTGGGTCCCCGCCAAAGGTCATAGAGCATACTTGAGCGTAGCACTCGGACATAGAGAGCCCGGGCGCAGCGACATCAAGGAAGTCATAGAAGCCGCCAATGCTGGCGGAAGCACGCCGAGCTTGAAGCCGGAGCAGATGCTCGACACCGAGATAGGCTACGAGTTCCAAAGCAAGACATTCAGCGCAGCCGCCAACATCTATCTGATGGAATACAAAGACATGCTGCTTGAAACCGGAAGAATCACAGATACCGGCTACGCCATCAAGGAAAATGTCCCTCGCAGCTGGAGAAGGGGCATAGAGCTGACAGGAGCATGGAAGCCATCAGAGGCTTTCCACATAGACGCCAATGCCACATTAAGTATCAATGAGATAAAAGATTACACCGCTTGGTGGGAAGAATACGACAATTCTTCCGACTGGAATCCCGTGGGACAGTACAGCGAGCATTTCGACAGGACCACCATGCTGCTCTCCCCTTCCATAGTCGCAGCGGCAAAAGCGGTTTTCAATCCTTTCTATGAGTCATTATCCTCGCTCGAATTCGCAGCAGATGTCAAATATGTCGGGAAACAGTATTGGGACAATACTTCTTCCGAAGATAGGTGCATACCGGCATACACGGTGGTAAACCTCAGTGTAAGCGACTCTTTCAGACTCCGTAGCGGAGAACTCAACATCGGGCTTTATGTCGGGAACCTGCTGAACGCCGAGTATTATGCAGACGCATGGGTCTACAGGGCACATTTCCGCGATGACAACAGCTGGTATCAGGAAGAAGGGCTTTTCCCGCAGGCGCCCATCAACTGCATACTCAAGGTCTGCCTGACGCTGTAAGAGGTCGCCCTGACTCAAAGACCGTTCTTACCACGAATAGGGAACCGTTCCTAACACAAAGCGCCGCATTTCTGCGTTTATATTTCGAATATCGAAACAATTTATTGCGGTTTGAGAAAATATTTGTATATTTGCAGTCCTTGGTGCTTGGGCCGGGAGGTTAGGCACTGGTCTGCAAAACCAGTTAGAGCGGTTCGATTCCGCTAGGCACCTCGACAATAAATGCCTCTGAGTTCGCTCAGAGGCATTATTTTTTCCGGTCGGGGGGGGGGCGCATTCAGAGTTCCTGGTATAAATGGATTACATCGCACTGTACTCAGAAGCTGTACTCCACTATGGACTGGATGCCAGTGATGCCGTAGTAGGATGAGACGATGTCGCCTTTGATGAAGACCTTTCTGCCGAGATACTCTTCGTGGTCTA
>CAZNDD010000014.1:0-24830 GCA_964571735.1 uncultured Muribaculaceae bacterium
AGATCCGCCAGAATTTGGATTCTACTCCTATGATAGAGGGTATGGTGACTTCCGATGAGCCGGGTATCTATCGTGAGGGCAAGCACGGGGTGCGTCATGAGAATCTCTTGCTTACCGTGGACGCAGGACATAGCGAATTTGGGAACTTCCTTAAGTTTGAGACTCTTACGCGCTGTCATTTCGATACTTCGATACTTGATTTATCGCTTTTGGATAAGCGGGAAATAGATTGGCTTAACGAGTATAACGAGTTGGTCTATAGGGATATATCCCCTTTGTTGGATGAGAATGTCGCGGCGTGGTTGAGGTTTAAGACATTACCTGTCGGTTTGAAGTAATGAGGATTTTTTGTAATTTTGGAAGAATTTGATCTGTCAGAAACAGTTTCTTAAGTTGGAAATCAATATGAAGAAGATTCTTTTGTCAGTCTGCGCTATGTTCGCAGCACTTTCTTTGGGTTTTGCCCAGGATGTCAATGAAGCAACAGACCTTTACAACGAAGGTGCAAGCGCGCTTGGTCTTGGTGACAAGGCCGGGGCATTAAGCTATTTCCAGAAGGCCTATCAGATCGCATCAGTATGCGGTGAGGCTGGCGAAGAGCTTATTGCAAACTGCAAGAGCATTATCCCTTCTCTTGCCCTTTCCCTTGCGAAGGATGAGATCAAGGCAAATAATTTCGACTCTGCTGTCGCGAAGCTCGGTGATGCAGTGAAAATCGCAAGCGAATTTGGCGATGAGGGTGCTGCTTCCGAAGCTCAGTCCCTTATCCCTCAGGCATATATGCAGAAAGGTAACTCTCTGCTTAAGGCAAATGATTTCGCAGGCGCGGCTTCAGTTTACGAGCAGGTTCTTGCCCTTGATGCAAACAATTCCCGTGCAGCTCTCTATCTCGGTCAGGCTTACGATAAGGCTGGCAATGTGGACAAGGCTGTGAAGGCATACGAGCTTGCTTCCAGTCTCGGACAGGAGAAATCAGCCAACAAGCAGCTCTCCAAGATGTTCCTCAAGCAGGCAAATGCCGCCAACAAGGCAAAGAAATTTGATGAGGCTCTCGCCGCTGCCACCAAGAGTAACTCTTATGTCGAAAGCCCTGAAGCTTACTACATCGTAGCTATCGCCAATCAGAACCTCGGTAAGATTGAAGACGCCATCAGCGGATTTGAGAAGTACATCAATCTCAAGCCCAATGCCCGTAATGCATCTGCCGTGAAGTTCACCATCGCAGCTCTCTACCAGGGTCAGAAGAATGATTCTAAGGCTCTTGAGTACTACAATCAGCTTACAGGTGACGCCACATACGGCGCACAGGCCCTGCAGCAGATCAAAGCTCTCAGCAAATAATTTTGAGGGATGAGGAGTCTTGAGCTTCTTGCTCCCGCCCGTAATATAGACATCGGCATCGCGGCGATTGACTGCGGTGCCGATGCGGTATATATTGCAGGTCCGAGAGGAGGTGCACGCAAGGACGCCGGCAATCCTATCTCTGACATCGCCCGCCTGTGTGAATATGCACACCGCTATGGCGTGAAGATATTTGTAACTTTCAATATCACATTCAGGGATGATGAGATAGAGCAGATTCATTCCGATATGCTCGAATGCCAAAGTGCAGGCGTGGATGCCTTTATCATAAGGGACTTGAGACTCGCCGAGTATCAGGATATTACAGTTCCCCTGCATGCCTCTACGCAGTGTGCCATACGCACTCCCGAGCGTGCCATGCTCTTTGAGCGTGCGGGATGCTCTCGTGTCACACTCGAAAGAGAACTGTCCATAGCCCAAATCAGAAGAATCTGCAACGCAGTTTCCTGCGAAGTCGAGTGTTTCGTGCATGGGGCTTTATGTGTCTGTTATAGTGGACAATGTCTTCTTTCAGAGCATATTACATCTCATTCTTCTGCACCGGTGAGAAGCGCCGACAGAGGAGAGTGCATACAGGCTTGCAGAAGCCTGTATGACCTTGAAGACGAGAACGGTAAGGTATTGCTTCGCAACAAGCCTCTCCTTTCTCTGAAGGATTTCAATCTGTATGCGCGGCTTTCGGAACTTGCCGATGCCGGGGCGTATTCATTCAAGATAGAGGGACGACTTAAGAGCGTCTCCTATGTGCGCAATGTCGTCAGGGCGTACTCCCAGCGGCTGGACGAGATTGTCGCAGCTTCGGGTGGAAAGTACCGTAGGGCTTCTTTCGGGCGACCCGAAGGCGGTTTTGTGCCGGACTTGAGCAAGAGTTTCAACCGTGGCTACACCGAACTTTTCTTTGACGGCAGGCGCAGCGGCGAATGGGCGTCTATGAACTCGCCTAAATGGGCTGGAGAGCCTGTCGGTAGAGTCATTTCTGTAAAGCCTTGCTCCCAAGGCCTCAAAATTGGCATAGCTCCCGTATCCGGTGCTCCAGTGCTCAGCAATGGCGACGGATTCTCCTTTGTGGGTAGTATGGGAGTTCAGGGATTCCGAGGGGACGTATGCAGTCCCGGACTGATAGTCACGCGCTCCGTGCGTGGGCTCAACCCCGGTATGACTGTCTATCGCAATCTTTCCGCTTCCTTTGAGAAAGAACTTGAGTCCAATCCCTGTCACCGTGTCATATCGGTGGCGTTGTCCGTGGAAGTGGCTGAAGACTTGATTCTTGAGCTCAAGGCGCGGAGTGAAGACGGCAGGGAGGTGGAGACGCGTGTCTCTGCATCCGAGCCAGCTAATGACACTGTCCGCGCGGAGAGTCTTATCAGGACGCAACTCTCCAAGCATAGCGGAATCTATAACTTTGGTGTAGAGTCGTTTGTTTACTCCGGTCGGATTCCTTTCCTCCGTGCGTCCGAGCTGAATTCCGCCCGTCGTGTCCTTGCCGATATGCTTGATGCATCGGGTTGTAATGATATTGCCTTGATTAACCGTAGGTCTCCCGATGCGCCTATTCGGATCTCGGAAGATGATATGTCGGAATCCGTCGCCCGGGCTGAATTGACAGCAAGCGGTGGGCGTGAGCTCATGCGTATGAAGTATTGCCTGCGCTCGGAACTCGGCATTTGTCCCAGGCGTGACGGCGGTCAGAAGACTTCTTCCGAGGCTCCCGCCCTATACATTGTCAACGGAGCGCAGCGTTATAAGCTCCGCTTTGATTGCGGACGCTGCGAGATGACGGTGCTTGCTTCCAAGGACTGACCCGACCACGGACCGAAATCAGTTAGAGACCCCGTCCGCTTCGAAATCGTTGGAATCGTCCGCTTCGAGAATAGCGGGCTTGCTTACTCCAGTGCGAAAGTGACCATCACATCGCCGAATCGTCCTGTTACGGTATCTTCTTTCTGGAAGAACCCCGCGCTGAGCTGTCCTCTCCATACTATGTCGTCTTTCTCGTTGTAGGGGATATCCACATCGAATCCGTAGCTTTTGGATTTGACTTTGACCGTCGCTGAGCATTTCCATGAAGTCTGCGTGCCTCCGTCGTCTTCCGTTATGAGGAATGCGAGGTTCTCCAGTTGATTGGTGAAGTCCGTCAGGATAATGGCGTCAAATGGCATATCCATGTTGAGGTATTTCCGGCGGATGACTACGAGAAAGTCTGTCACGCTTGGGCTGTAGAGCTTCAGTTCAGCTTCCGTACTCGCCGAAAATCCGTTGACCGAGCCACACTTGATGAAGAACTCCGAAGCGCCCCTGAACCATGAGTCATAATGCCTGAGCATCTTGAAAGACTTCATATATAGTGTTCGGCTACCTGATTTGGTCTCCGCGTCCGCTCTTGTAGCAGGTTGGAATAAGTCCAATGGAGTGTAAAGTGCATCGTCGTTGGTATTGATAACCCATACGGGATGTTCCATCGCTACCTGTTCATCCACATAGACCGAGTCTACGGCATGGAATCCGTCCTTGTCGCGGCTTATCTTGTAACCGTAATTGTACTCCGAGCCGTAACCCGGGTCGAATGTCACTATAGGCAGTTCCTCTCCGTCCCAGTCCTCGCTGTAAGGCCAATAAATCTGTAAATCAGATTCCGACAGAGAGTTGAGAAATGCCTCGACTTCTTCCTGTGAGCCTCCTTTGGTCCCTGCTCTAAGGTAATCTGCAAGCATATCCTTGAGCGGACGCGAATACTGCCTCCCGGCTTTGGTTTCGCTTTGCCCCACCCCGCAGCCCGGAGCGTTGATGAGTCGCTCTAAGGTGTATTCTTCATCGTAACCTCCTTCCGTAGAGGAACTTGCTGCGTCGTGTACTTCCTGCATCTGCTCGCGTCCTATAGGAAGAGACGCAAATAGCTTCGCGATGGCGGGCGTGTCAAGGGAGACCGTCTCCGACGAATCTGTAGGAGTTTCGGCTGGATATACCTGCGGAGGCGTGACATGTTTACTGCAGGAGACTACAAGCATCAGGATGAGGAGCGTCCGGCATAATAGCGGACTTTGATTTAGACTTAAAGCTTTCATAGAAATAAAAAGTTAATAGTTGGTGCCGGTATCCGACACGGCTGCAAATGAAATCCATAATCTATTCAAAACCAAATTTTCGTACGAATTTTTCATAAAAAAAGGTCTTCTTTAAGTAAAGAATCGTACCGAAAATGCTATGCTATTCAGATTCCTACGCGATTTGTCTGATAAATTTTATCTATAGAACAGATGTTGAGCTTGTGGATATGACTATAGGGACGGGCGAAGTGAAGCTGAAAGTCTTTTGTACTTTTTTGTCAAAAAATTATAATTTCATTTCATCTTGCAGTGCCGGTCCCGTTTATTCGCTTTCAAAATGCTATATTTACCTTAATCTAATAACCGAAATAATGGCTTCACTTAAAGAAAAAATCGGCTATGCCTTGGGAGATGCCGCTGCAGGTGGCATTACCTGGAAGATAATGAGCATAGCTTTCCCTCTGTTCTTTACAAATATTTTCGGACTCACGGTCGCAGACGCCGCAACCCTCATGCTTGTGGCGCGGCTTTTTGACGTGGTGACCGACCCTATAATGGGAAGCATCGCCGACCGTACCCAAAGCAAATGGGGTACATACCGGCCGTGGCTCATATTCGGTGCGATTCCGCTCGGGTTGGTCTTTGCATTGCTGCTCTTCACCCCGGATTTTGGCCCTGTGGGCAAGAGAATATGGGCATACTCCCTGTATCTGCTGATGATGGCGGTCTACACTGCCGTGAATGTGCCTTACGGCTCTATGCTCGGAGTGATGACTGACGATGACAATGAGAAAAACGAGTTCTCCTCATTCCGCATGGTCGGTGCCTACGCCATGGGATTCATCACCTTGCTTTCGTTCCCTTACCTCCAGAAATTGGTCGGCGGCACTCCCGCGCATCAGTATGCGGTGCTCGGTGCGGTGTTCGGAGGAGTGGCAGCCGTGATGACACTTGCCTGCGGACTTATGACCAAGGAGAGGCTCAAGCCCGTCCGCGCGGAGAAGTTCTCTCTCAAGCCCTTTGCCGACCTTGTCAAGAACAAGCCCTGGATTTACCTCACGCTCACTGGGATATGCAGTAATTTCTTCAATGGATTCCGTTATGCGGTAGCGGGTTACATGTTTACCTACTGCCTCGGCGGAGACATTACTCTCGGCAAGCTCATTATCAATTATACGGTGTTCATGACTTTCGGTGAGGTTACATGTATGATATTCGGCGGGCTTGCTCCTGCTTTCACCAAGAGAGTAGGCTCCAAGGACAAGGCTTACGGCATCGCAGCGCTGATTTGCATAGTCACTTCCATCGCATTCTTCTTCATCCCTATGAACAGGGATTATATATGGCTGATGATAGCCGTGGTTGTGCTGACTTCCGTAGGTATAGGTCTTTATTCTCCGCTTCTTTGGAGTATGTATGCAGATGTCGCTGACTATGCGACCAAGAAGAACGGCACCTCTTCCACTGGACTTATTTTCTCGTCCGGTACTATGGCTCAGAAACTCGGTAGCGCGATTTCCGGTGCGCTCGTTGCTTTGCTTCTCGGCGTGGCTGGCTTCGTGTCCGGCACGGGTGCGGATGGCGAGACTGTCGTCACCATCACCAATGAAGAATCCGTCCGCAATATGATATGGGCGCTATTCTCGCTTATTCCGGCATTCATCGCCGCTATCATGTATCTGCTTGTCAAGCTCTATCGCAAGGCTATCGCCAAATAGCGGCTTGACGGAGTTTTTACTTTGAAGGGGAGCGACCGGCAAGGTTGCTCCCCTTTTATATCCTTTTTTGGTCGAAGACAACCACGACCATGTCTCCTGATGTCTAATCCCAGTTATCCGACCTGAAAGGAGGGATGGGGACGTTGCAGCGGCCGGTGAGATTGCCCACGAGGAAATCCTTGAAGCAGTATCTTACGGCAACGGGTTTGGGAACCTGCTCGCAGGTCACCGTGACTATGCTCTTGTCCCAGTGGATGAGGTCGGCCTTGGCGGGATAGAAGACTCTGTCCTCTCCGGCAAGCTCGAAGCCTGTGATTCCGTGCCAGGGACTGAGTCCGAGGACCGTATTGTCGAAATGCACATCTACTTGATTGCCATTGATTTGTATTTCCTTATAGACTGGACCTTCGCAGATGATGTCCGCGTATCCGTAAGCCTTGTTGAGAGCCATATAGGCAAGTCTCTCGCCTACGGGACGCTTCTTGCGCGGGTGTACCTGGTCGTATTCGTGCCCATAGACAAGGTCGTTGGTGGAGATGATGCCGCTGTTGGGAATGAGTTTCACGGCATTGCGCTGGGCTTCTCTGATGCGGGCGCCCGAAGTGCCGTCTCCGCCGTAGATGTAGGGTGCGAGTTCTACCTCAAAGAAAGGAATGTCTCCCTGCCCCCAAAGCTCTCTCCAGACTTTGACCATAGTCGCAAGTCTCTCGGCATAATACTGGGGGAATCCGGCATTGGTTTCACCCTGATACCACAAGAATCCCTTGATGGTGTAATTCCTTACCGGATAAAGCATTGCATTGTACATGACGATAGGGGTGTCCCATCTGTAGTAACCTTCCGGAAGCATGCCGGGGGAATATTTGCCGTTGGGCAGGGTGTTTTCGGGGTAAGAATAGACTATCTCGCGGGGAAGCCAACTCTCCACTGCAGAGCCGCCCCAGTTGCATTCGAGCAGACCTACCGGTACATTGAGAACCTCGTTTACCATCTTGGCGAAGAACCATCCGGTGGCGGTCCAGTAGCGTGTATTGGCAGGGCACGGGGTCTCCCATGAACCTTTGACATATTCTTGTACTTCTTCGGAACCGGTTTTGGGGACTTTGACCCTGCGTATGCGGTCTTTGTAGTTGCCGCTGACGGCGATTTCCCTGTCACCTTCTTCTATGGGGCAGGCCTCGAAGCCTTCGAGCGGCATTTCCATATTGGACTGTCCGCCGCAGAGCCAGACCTCGCCGATGAGTATATCGTTAAGGGTTACAGAGCCGTCCTTGTCGGAGATGGTGACGGAATGGGTATCGTAACTTCCTTTGGGAGTGTCGATTGAGATTACCCATTTGCCATCGGCATCGGCTGTGGAACTGTATCTGGTCTTGGACCATGAAGTCTTGACCGTCACTTTTGTATTGGCTGTGGCTTCTCCCCAAAGCTTTGCTGAGCCGTTCTGCTGGAGGACCATGTGGTCGCTTATAATCTCAGGAAGACGGATTTCCGCATTTGCCGTATAGCTCATGCCGAGCAGTACGGCGGAAATCAGCGCACTATGTAAAGTTTTTGTAGACATTTCTTAAACCTGTTTTCTCTAAATGGAGTTCAAAAACTATCAGCCGTTATGGCGGCTCCCTAAATTTTTGTCAATCAATCTGTTGAGCCTTTCCACCGTGAGCCCGGTGCGGTAGCCGTCAGGCTCTGTGTGCATACAGTAATCCACTAATCTGTCCACCGTGGACTCCGCCACATGCAGGCGCGTGTCGGACGAGGCGTAGTAGATGAGTACCCTTCCGTCATCGTCGCAAGTCCATCCGTTGGAGAAAACCACATTCATCACATCTCCTATGTACTCGTCTCCTTCAGGTGCCATGAAGAAGCCCGCCGGCTGGGCGATGACTCGTGTCGGATCGTCAAGCGCGGTCATATACATGTACAATACATATCTCAAACCGCTTGCACACCCCCTGACTCCGTGTGCCAGATGCAACCATCCTTGAGGGGTCTTGATGGGGTGCGGACCTTCACCATTCTTACATTCCATGATGGTGTGGTAGAATCTGCGGTTGATGATTTTCTCATCCGTGATGACCGCGTGCTCCATGCTGTCCACGAGCGCCCAGCCTATGCCTCCGCCGCTGCCGGTATCTATGAATCCGTCCTGCGGGCGGGTGTACAAGGCGTATTTGCCGTCCACGAACTCTGGATGAAGCACGACATTGCGCTGCTGGCTCTTGGATTTGATGTCCGGCAGCCGTTCCCAGTTCACGAAATCTTTGGTCCTTGCCACACCTGCTGCGGCTACGGCGCTCGAAAGGTCTCCTTCCGGGGCGTCGGGGTCCTTGCGCTCCACGCAGAAAATGCCGTATATCCAGCCGTCCTCATGTGCGGTCAGACGCATATCGTAGATGTTGGTCGCAGGCTCTCCGTATTCGGGCATGGTGATGGGCCTGTCCCAGAACTTGAAATTGTCCACGCCATTGGGGCTCTCCGCCACGGCGAAAAATGACTTCCTGTCCGCAGCTTCGACCCTCGCGACAAGTATGTATCTGCCGTTCCATCTGATGGCTCCGCTGTTGAAAGCCGCATGTATGCCGAAGCGCTCCATTAGATAGGGATTAGTCTGAGGGTCAAGGTCATATCTCCAGAATAACGGTGCGTGACTGCCGGTTAGGACCGGGTGCTGGTAACGCATATATACGCCGTTGTCCTCAATAGCAATGTTCTTGCGGGTAATCAGAGCTTCGTGCTCTTCACGGAGCTTCTGCAGTCTTGTATTGAAATCCATTTTATATTCTATTATTTACGCTGTCTTCCAACTGTTGTTGTTATCAATCATTTGCTTGTATAACTGATTTGGAAAGCTGTTTCAAATGGCTTGTAAAACGCGTATTTGCTGATGATCCTTATAGAAGCACAATATCCTCTTTGTCAGCGAATTTTGCGAAATCCTCCGCGGACTCCTGCCCCGGGAACGGGGCGTAGAAATGCTCCGGTCGGTCACAGGCATTGCGCCATGTGAGCACATACACGGGCACGCTCTTGCCTTTGAGGGCAGGGTAGAGTGCGTTTGTCCACCAGTCCGCCTGTGGTATGCTCTCGTAGCCAGCCTCCGTGAGGGCGAAGAGTTTGTCGTGAGCACGCGAGAACTCTCCCAAAATGTCAAGAGCTTCGCTCAATTCTTCTATAAACTTCTTGCTGTCAGTGTATTGGTAGTAGTCTATACCGAGTATGTCCACCATATCGTCACCGGGGTAGCGCTCACCGATTCTTTCCACGCTTATGCCTCCTGCTCCGGGCGAATAAGACCACAACAGATTGTGCAGCCCCCTCTCGTGGCAAAGGTAGTCAAAAGTCATCTTCCAGAGGGACTTGAACTGCTCTTCCGAGCACAAGTCCTCTCCCCACCAGAACCAGCTTCCCGTGTGTTCGTGCCAAGGACGGAAAACGATGGGTATCAAAGCTCCTTCAGAATCTCTGAAAGTGTCAATGTAATCTGCAAGTTTACATAACCATGACTGGAAATACTCATATCTGCTTCCTCCCTCAAGTATGGAGGCGACAACTTCCTTGGAAGACACATCCCAGGCATCTCCACCGGTCAGAGGATTGCGGGCATGCCATGAGAAAGTCACCACACCGCCCCTTTCGTGATGTTTGATGGCGGCGGCGCGTATGTGCTCGAACTTGTTGCCGTCGAGATTGCACTCGTGGTCAAGCTCTATTCCTCCCAGATCCATACCGAGGATTGCAGGATACTTCCCGCACGACTCTTTTACATCCGAGCGGGTGAATGCACTTTCGTCCGGAGCTACCCTCCAAGTATGTCCGTACATCAAGTCGTCCTGGTGCCCGTACATGATCTTCCCTTCGGAAGCCAATGTGGAGAACTTCTCCATCAGGTCGGAAGCACCCTTGTCGAATCTGTCCGAAGTGCAGGCGCAAGATAGCGCTGCAGCAAGGCAAATGGGTATGAATAAATGTCTCATTATAAATATAATTCCAATGTATGAACGCCGGGCTCGTAAGGTATGAACTGCTTGAGCCCATTGCCTGAATTGTGTATTGTAATGTCGTAGACGGCATCTCTGAACACCCTATGTACCTTGACCTCCTTGATGCTTGCAGGAAGGCACGGACAGATTTCGAGACCGTCAAACTCCGGCCTTATACCGAGTAGATACGCGCTCGCGGTGTACCAGTTCCATGCAGCTGTGCCGGTCAGCCACGAGTTCTTGCCTTCTCCCGGCACTGCAGCATCCTTGCCTGCGACCATCTGGCAATATACATAAGGCTCTACCTTGTGTAGGGACTGGTCTTCGATGTAGGCAGGGGATATTTTGCAATAATGCTCCCATGCGTCCTCCGTCCTTCCTGCCAGGACTTCGCCTATTATTATCCATGGGTTGTTGTGGCAGAAAATGCCTGCATTCTCCTTGTATCCTTCGGGATAAGAGGAAATTTCGCCCATTTCTATATGGTAGCGGGTGAATGCGGGATTGTTGAGCACTATACCATGTTTGCAGTCAAGGTGCTTCTTGACCGAGTCAAGCGCCTTGTCGCACAGTCCCTTGTCTGCGCCTATGCGTGCCATGGTACACCAGCCCTGACTTTCGATAAAAATCTTGCCTTCCTCGTTGTCGTGGCTGCCGATTTTGTTGCCGTAGTAGTCGTACGCCCTGAGGAACCATTCTCCGTCCCATCCGCTTTCTTCGACACTGCGTTCCATCTCCGCCACATGCTTCCTGATATTCTCGGAAGATTCTCCTATCCTGTCAAGAAGTTCTGCAAAATCCTTTCCCACAACTACATACAATCCCGCTATCATGAGCGATTCCGCCTTGCTGCCTTCGGTCTTGTTCTCCGTAGTCTGGAACGAATCGTCCGGATTGGAAGAGAAGCAGTTGAGGTTGAGGCAATCGTTCCAGTCAGCCCTGCCTATGAGCGGGAGTCCGTGAGGCCCGAGGTGTGTGGAAGTGAAGTCGAAACTGATGCGCAGATGCTCCAATAGGGTCTTTTCGCTGCCCAGAGCATTGTCAAAAGGCACCATCTCGTCGAGAATGCCGTAATCGCCGGTCTCCTTGATATAAGCGAAAGTGCCGAACAGCAGCCAGAGGGGGTCGTCATTGAAGCCCGAGCCTATGCCGTCATTGCCGCGTTTGGTAAGCGGCTGATACTGATGATAGCAGCTTCCGTCCGGGAACTGGGTCGCCGCGATGTCAAGTATCCGTTGTCTTGCCCGCTCCGGAATCTGATGCACGAATCCCACCAGATCCTGGTTGGAATCCCTGAATCCCATACCCCTGCCTATGCCGCTTTCGAAATAACTTGCGCTTCGGCTCATGTTGAAAGTGACCATGCATTGGTACTGATTCCAGATATTCACCATTCGGTCAAGCCTTTCCTCTCCGGAATGAATCTGGAACTTGCCGAGCAGATTGTCCCAATAGACTTTCAGTTCAGCGAAAGCTGCGTCCACCTTGGCGGCGGTATCGAATCTGGAGATTATCCCGTGCGCTGCGGCTTTGTTCAGTTTGCCGTCGGATGTAAACTTTTCGTTGTCAGGATTTTCGGCATAGCCGAGAATGAATACTATATCCCTGCTCTCGCCTGCTTCAAGCTCTATATCAAGGCAATGCGAGGCAATGGGGCTCCATCCGTGTGCGATGGAATTGGAGCATCTGCCCGCCTCCACTGCCTGCGGGGCATCGAAGCCGTTGTACATGCCGAGAAAAGCATCTCTCGAAGTGTCAAAAGAGTCAATAGGCTGATTTACCGAGTAGAACGCATAATGGTTGCGGCGCTCGCGGTATTCGGTCTTGTGATATATTGTGCTGCCATCCACCTCGACTTCGCCGGTGGAAAGGTTGCGCTGGAAATTCTCCATGTCGGTGGAAGCATTCCAGAGACACCATTCGATGAATGAGAAGAGTTTGAATCTTTTCTTTCCTGCCGAATGGTTGGTAATGGTAAGTTTTTGAATCTCAGCGTTGTATCCGAGGGGTACGAAGAAAAGTGCACTTGCGTGCAGATCGTTTTTCTCTCCGCTTATACGGGTGTAGCCTATGCCGTGGGCACATTCATAGAAGTCAAGCTCTGTCTTGGTGGGTTTCCAGCCTGGATTCCATACGCAGTCCCCGTCCTTGATGTAGAAATATCTGCCTCCGTCATCGGCAGGAACGCTGTTGTAGCGGTATCTCGTGATACGGCGGAACTTGGCGTCCTTGAAGAAACTATATCCTCCCGCCGTCGCGGAGATGAGTGAGAAAAACTCCTCCGTACCCAGATAATTAATCCATGGCCATGGAAGCCTCGGGGATGTTATGACAAACTCCCTGCGGTCGTCGTTGAAGTGTCCGAATCTTTGTGGCATGATGTGCAAAGTTACAATTTCGGGTTTTAGCAAAATGGTGGTTTTTTGACAATCTTTAATATGATAATGACACGGTTATAGCGTGTGGCCCTATTGTATGCCTTTTTTTTGATATTTTTGAAGAAAAATACCACATTCTATGTTCCCTCATATTAAGGAAGAATTGACACAGAACATTCTCCCGTATTGGATTAACAATGTCGAACTCAACGGCGTGAGTTTTCTCGGGCGTATCACAGGACATGAAGTCCGTTGTCCCGATGCTGAAATAGGAGGCATCATGACGGCTCGGATATTATGGACATTTTCCAACGCTTACAGGTTGTTGGGAAATATTGAATATCTGGATATGGCTTGTACTGCAAGGCATTTGATTATCAGATATTTCCATGACTACAAGCGTGGAGGGATATACTGGTCTCTCAATCCCGACAGGACCTGCCGCGACTCCAAGAAGCAGATTTATGCTATGGCATTTGCCATCTATGGGCTTGCTGAATTTTATCGTGCAAACAAGGATGCGGAGGCGCTGGGTATCGCAGTTGATTTGTTTCATGACATTGAGAAGCATAGCTTTGATCATGAGTGGAACGGGTATTTCGAGGCTTTCAACGGGGACTGGAGTGAAATGGAGGACGTGCGGCTCAGCGACAAGGATGCCAATGAGCGCAAGACCATGAATACTCATCTGCATATACTCGAAGCATATACTGGCCTTTATCGGGTCTGGAAAGATCCTTTGCTCGAAGCTCAGCTGCGCAATCTGATAGGTCTTTTCATAGAAAGGATAATCTCTGCTGACGGACATCTGAAGCTTTTCTTTACAGATGACTGGACTTGCAACTATGACATAGACAGCTATGGACATGATATCGAATGCTCGTGGCTTTTGTATGAAGCTGCACTGGTGCTTGGAGATAGGAACCTCATTGACAAAGTGAAAGCCTTGGTCCCCAAAATTGCTGATGCGGCGCGGGAAGGTCTCGGCAATGGACTCGCTTACGAGAAGAAAGATGGCGTCGTGGATGAAGACCGTCATTGGTGGGTACAGGCGGAGGCCGTCGTTGGTTTCTACAATGCATGGCAATTGACCGGGCGTCCTGAAGACTTGCAGGCTTCGCAGGATTGCTGGAAATATATCCAAGACCATCTAATCGACAGAGAGAACGGAGAATGGTTCTGGAGCGTGAAGGCGGACGGTACAATCAACAGAGACGACGACAAAGCCGGGTTCTGGAAGTGCCCGTATCATAACGGCCGTATGTGTATGGAATTGATAGAGAGGGATTCCGTGGAGAGTCCTGCATAGTTGACGATTTGTGATGAGAAACCAAATATTTTATTCGTATTTTTGAACTTATGAAACATAATGCATTAGCCCTTTGTGCTGCGGCTGTTTTGATATGCTTCCCTATGGAGGGAAACTGCAAGAAGCAGCCTACGCTTGAGGAAAGAGTGGAGAGCACCCTTTCCCAACTGACTCTTCAAGAGAAACTGAAACTTATCCATGCCCAATCTAAATTCAGTTCAGCTGGTGTGCCTCGTCTTGGCATTCCTGAGTTCTGGACTGATGACGGCCCTCACGGCTGCCGCCCCGATGTGCTCTGGGACGAGTGGGATCAGGCCGGTTGTACCAATGACTCCTGTACCGCTTATCCTGCCTTGACGGCTCTTGCGGCTACATGGAACAGGGACCTTTCGCTTCTTTACGGACAGTCTATAGGAGAGGAATTCCGCTACAGGGGCAAGGATATGCTCCTCGGTCCCGGTATCAATATCTTCCGTACTCCTTACAACGGGCGTAACTTTGAGTATATGGGTGAAGACCCTTTTCTTGCCGCGGAGATGGTAGTGCCTTATGTACAAGGAGTTCAAGTTAATGGCGTTGCCGCTTGCGTGAAACATTATGCGCTCAATAACCAGGAACTCAACCGCCACACTACGGATGTGCATCTTTCGGACAGGACTCTGTATGAGATTTATCTTCCTGCGTTCCGTGCTGCCGTTCAGAAGGGCGGTGCGCTTGGCATCATGGCTTCCTATAATCTTTATAATGGCCAGTATGCATGTCATAATGAGCGTCTGCTCAACGATATTCTCAAGGGAGAATGGGGCTTCAAGGGTGTGGTAGTGAGTGACTGGGGCGGAACACATGACACTGACGAAGCTATACGCAATGGTCTTGATATGGAGTTCGGCTCCTGGACCGACGGACTTTCGGAAGGATTGAGCAATGCATACGACAACTATTACCTCGCAAATCCTTATTATCAGAGGATTGTCAGTGGAGAAGTCGGCACTGAAGAACTTGACGACAAAGTGCGTCGCGTGCTTAGAGTCATTTTCCAGACCGCGATGAATGAGGAAGCTGGATTCGGCAGATTTACCTGCCCCGAGCATTACGCCGCCGCCCGTAAAATTGGCGCTGAGGGCATAGTGCTCCTTAAGAATGAGGGTTCTGTACTTCCTATCCGTGACGATGTAAAGAAGATACTTGTCGTAGGTGAGAATGCCGTCAAGATGATGACTGTGGGAGGTGGCTCTTCTTCTCTCAAGGTTCAGCATGAGATTTCTCCCCTTCAGGGCATTCAAGAGCGTTATCCTGATGCCGAGGTGGTGTATCAGAGGGGCTATGTGGGTGATGTGAGCGGCTCATATAACGGAGTGACCAGCGGTCAGGACCTCAAGGAGTCCCGTTCGGCTGAAGAACTTATTGCAGATGCTGTCGCTGCCGCAAAGGATGCAGATTATGTGATTTTCGTCGGTGGACTCAACAAGAGTTACCAGCAGGATTGCGAGGGTGGTGACAGAATCTCCTATGAACTTCCTTATGAGCAGGACAAGGCTATTGCAGCCGTTGCAGCCGCAAATTCCAACTTTGTGTATGTCAATGTCTCCGGCAACCCTGTTGCTATGCCTTGGATAGACAGTGTCCCCGCAGTGCTGCAGGCTTGGTTCCTCGGAAGCGAGGCTGGACATTCTCTTGTGGATGTGCTTTCTGGTGATGTGAATCCTTCTGGTAAACTCCCTTATACATATCCCGTTGCATATGAGGATGGTCCTATCAGAAGCGTAGAGCAGTACCCCGGAATCCCTCGTGAGAGCAAATATGCTTCTATGCCCGAAGCGGTGTACGAAGAGACCTATTCGGAGGGCATATTCGTGGGTTACCGTTGGTTCGACAAGCAGGAGATAGCGCCTCTCTTCCCCTTCGGTCATGGTCTGAGCTATACTTCATTCTCGTTTGACAACCTCAAACTCTCGAAGTCCTCCATCAAGGCGGCAGGTGATTATGCCGTTGATGCACAGGATGAGAAGACTGTCCTCAAGGTTTCCGTGAAGCTTACCAATACGGGCGATTGCGCTGGGGCGGAAGTCGTACAACTCTACCTCAGTGATACTGAAAGTCCTGTGGAGAGGCCCGTCCGTGAGCTTAAGGGTTTTGATAAGATTCACCTTGAGAGTGGCGAGAGCGCTGTAGTCTCCATTGAGCTTACTGCTGAAGATTTTGCATATTTCAATGAAGATGCTCACTGCTGGACCGTTCACCCCGGTACTTATACCGTAAGCGTGGGCAATTCTTCCCGCAATATCCTCGCAAGTGCTGAAGTGAAAGTGAAGTAGTTTCCAAATAAAATGAAATAAACCCCGAGAGTCAGTAGGCTTTCGGGGTTTGTCATTGTCAGTACCGTCTATCGAATATCGGCAGCCGCGCTGTAGCGTATGGTCTTGCGTAGGTCTCCAGCCGTGAGGACCGCGGCTTCTTCTGAGCCTTCAATGGAGCGGATTAGGATTTGGCATCTGCCATTGAATGGCTTTACTGTGAGTGTATTCTCTCCATTGAGAGGGCGTTCCACTTCTTTGAAGCCGGGGTTGCCGTTGCCCCAGCCGAGGAGAGTTGCGTTTTTAATTTCCACCTTCAGTTCTGCAAGAGGTGATTCAATATCCACGACTATTACATCCTGCCCGTCAGGGGATAAGATGTCTTTAGAGAGGGTTAGGCCGGTCTTTTGAGGGAAGTCGGGGAATACGGCTCTGATTTGCTTCCCGTCGTGTGTCCCGACAGCGGTGAAAGGGCCTTCTGACTCGATATTCCAGCTGAGATGTCCGTTGAGGGGCATGTTCTTGCGGCCGAGTGAAATGCCGTCGGCGAATAGCTCCACTTCAGAGCAGTTGGAATACACCCAGACCTGCCCGTTTGCAGGACTGCAGATGTGCAGGCAAGGCTCGTCCGTAAGCCACCAGGATTTCAGATACCAGGCTTCGTCCTTGGGATAGCCGCAGTAATCAAGGATTCCGAATTGTGATCCGGTCGCGGGCCACAACATAGGATTGGGCTCGCCACGATAATCGAACCCCGTCCAATAGAAAAGCCCACAGGTCCATTTGTTCTCAGCGTAGAACTTCCATCCGCGCTCTATGGCATTGACTACTCCGGCGGTGTCGCGTCTGTTGAGCGGCTGCATCCAGCCCTCTTCCACTACAGTCCTCCATTCTCCGCGTGTCCCTGCTCCGCTGGTCTCTTCCGTGCCTATGCAGGTTTTCTCGGGGAATCTTTCATGGTATTCTTCTACTGGATTCTGTACTATGTAGTTATATCCGAACACATCCGCTCCCTTGACAAGTTCCCATCCTCCGCTGCTGCCGTAAGTGCAGAGACGGGATGGATCGACGGAGCGGGCGAACTCGCACATCTTCCGGGCTATTGTCTCTCCTTTTGGTGAGGATTCGAGTGCCCATTCTTCGTTGCCTATGCTCCAGATTATGACACTCGGGTGATTAATATCCCTGAGAATCATATCTTTGAGGTTGTTGAGCTGGCGCGGATTGTCGCCGAACTCGCGGTTCTCGTCTATTATGAGGAATCCGAGTTTGTCGCAAAGATTAAGTAGTGCGGGGGATGCTGGATTGTGTGACGAGCGTATGGCATTGAATCCGTATTTGCGGAGGGTTTCAAGTCTGTAGCGAATCAGCTCATCGGGCAGAGCGGAACCCACTCCGGCATGGTCCTGATGCAGGTTGCATCCCTTGAGTATCAACTTCCGCCCGTTGAGGACGAATCCCTGCTCGGAGGAAAATTCCGCCGTCCTGAATCCTATGTCGGTGAGGGTGGAGTCCTTTCCGTCGACTACGGTCAGAAGAGTGTATAGATAGGGGTCTGACACATCCCAGCGATGCGGGGCTTTGACCTTGATGCTCGAATCTGAACCCTTGGATTTATTGATTAGTTTACCTTCTGCGTCAAGGAGAAAGTTCTCGACTTTAGCCGGGGCTGTGGTGCTCACTGTGATGTCGAGCCTGAACACATCCTTGCCCTCGTAGCTTTGGAGTGTCTTGACACCGTGCTGCAGTGCCGCGACCTGAGGAGTTCTAATCAGGTACACATTGCGGTAGATACCGGCACCTTCGTAGTACCAGCCCTCTTCGAGAGACGCGTCGCAGCGTACACTTATCACATTCTTGTCCGAACCATAGTCCACATAGTCCGTAAGGTCGTATATCTGATGTAGATATCCGTCATCCCTGCCTCCAAGATAAAAGCCGTTGCAGAATACCTGACTTGCCCTGTATACCCCCTCGAACTCTATGAGCAGACGCTCACCTTCCCATTCGGCGGGGACGGAAAACTCCTTGCGATACCACCCGACGCTGTTCTCCGGATATTTCCACCCTATGCATTTGTATCCGTGGCTGTGTGATGCCTCTCCGCTGAACGGCAAATCCACCACCCAGTCGTGCGGAAGATTGATGCTCTGCCATACGCTGTCGTCAAACGCTGGATTTGCGGGACCTTTGTTGTGTCCCGTAGATGCCGCTTTGCATATATAAGTGAAGTACTCGGTGCCGTGAGTGAAGTCCTTTTCCATGGATTCGGCACTTCCGAGCGCGAATTTCCACGAATTGTTGAATGTGGTTTTCACAGCCGCATTCAGCGAAATGGAGCAAATCAGAAGCCCCGCCAAAATCAATGCTTTTTTCATGTTAAAATGTTATCTCCGTGGTAGTTCCGCTGTATGTAACGGTCTTGCTGTCAATATGCTCCGGGCTGATGAACTTGACGCAGACCTGACGGCTTTCTTTTATGCTTGGGAATGTTCCGAGCCGCTGGCCCAAACTGAATGTGCGGCTGCTTTCGTCCCATTGCATGGGGATGATGCTATATTCTCCCTTTTCGTATCGGTAGGTAAGTCCGTCGTCCTCATAAAGCGTAAAGGAAGCGTCACCACCTCCGAATATATAGATTGTGAGTGCTCCGTCCTGCTCCTGTGCGCTGTATTCTACGGGTCTTCCTGTCGGGACAATCTGTCCGGCGCGGGCATACAGGGGGATGTGCTCATAAGGGGCGTTCGCCTTGAAACCCGCACCTCCGTCTATGTAGCGGAAGCCGTTATGAAGGTCGTACCAGCCTCCTTCGGGCAGATATACTTCCTTGCTGCGTGCTCCATACTCATATACGGGGCAGACCATAATTGCGTCTCCGAACATGAATTGGTCTGAAATCTCCCTTGCCGTGGGGTCGGAGGGCCAGTTGAGCGCGAGCGGCCGCATGATGGTGTAGTCATCGAAATGCACCCGTGCATTGAGCGAATAAATGTAGGGGAGCAATGCGTAGCGCATCCTGATACACTCTGTGATGGCATTGTATGTCTTGTGACCTTCGGGTGCAATGTTCCAAGGTTCACGCAGGGGATATTGTCCGTGGGCGCGGTAGAGCGGATTGAACATGCCCATCTGATGCCATCTGGTGTTGAGTTCCCTCCATTCCTTGAGGTCTGCATTTTCCACGCCCGTGGCGTCAAATTCATTTTGCGCCCCGTAGTATCTGCTCTCTACGCTGAATCCGCCCACATCCTGAGTCCAATAGGGGATTCCGCTCATCGCGAAATTCAGTCCGGCGGAAATCTGCGCTTTCATATCCTCCCATCTCGTGCCTATGTCTCCGCTCCATGAGGCGGTGCTGTATCTCTGGAGGCCCGCAAATCCGCTTCGGGTAAGCAGAAATACCCTCTTGTCGGAGCCGCTGCCCCGCTGCCCCTCGTAGACCGCCTGTGCATTCATAAGTGCGTATGCGTTGAAGTATTCGGTAGAAGATCCGAGGGCGGTAGGTCCGCATAGGGCTTTGCGGTAATCCATATTGGTACAGTCGTGTACATTGGGCTCTGATGCGTCCATCCACCAAGAATCCACCCCGAGACCGAAGAGATGCTCCTCCATCTGATTCCAGAAAAGCTTGCGTGCGCCCTTGCTGTAGGCATCGTAGAATGACTGCTGATATCCGAGCCAGTCTTCCACGCTGTCTCTGATGGCTTGCCTGTACATCCAGCCTCTGTCGTCGAACTCCTTGAAGTGCTCCGTACCCGCATAGAATTTTGGCCACACTGAAATCATGAATCTTCCTCCGAGTGCATGGACCGAGTCAACCATAGCCTTGGGGTTGGGGTATCTTGACGCATCGAACTCGTGGCTTCCCCATTGGTCTGGCTCCCAATACTGCCAGTCCTGAACTATGTTGTCTATAGGTATGTGCCTGTCTCTAAATTCTTTAAGTGTACTGACAACCTGCTCTTGCGAGGAGTATCTCTCACGGCTCTGCCAGTAACCCATAGCCCATGCGGGCATTATGGGGGCTTTGCCCGTGAGATGGCGGTAGCCTTTGAGCACTCCGTCAAGCGTCTCACCCTCGCCATAGATGAAGTAATAGTCGAGTTGCTGCTGCATTTCGCCCCACCATGACATTTTGCCCTGCTCCTCCTCGCTTACGGGGGACAATGCCTTTAGTGCACAATATGAGACATCTCCGTCCGGAATCCATTCAATGCGCAGCGGCACTCTCTTGTCTGCTGTGAGCGTGGCTTCGAACTTGCGGCTGTTGGGATTCCATGCGGTGCGCCAGATTTCGGGCATCACTTCTACTCCGTCAAGATAAACTTTCATATATCCCGCGTAGTAGAGTGAGAAATGGTATGTCCCGCTTTCTTTGGGTTCTATGCTTCCTTCGAAGAGAACTTTGGAGCCTCCGAACTTGAAATCGGGCGCTCCCTTGACTTTAAGCAGGTCGGGTTCAATGAGATACTCCTGATTGAGTGCGACCTCCCTTCTTACGAGAGGCGAGCCTTGCGCGGGGGTGTAAGTACCCGTGAGAGCGCCTTTCGCACCGTATTTGTCATAAAGTGTGAATACCTCTCCTATGTCCGCATAGTCGCGCGGATCACCCCATCTGCAGAATGAATAGCTGTCCCATAGTATGCCGTAGTGGCGGCTTGAGACTATGAACGGGATGGAGATTTTGGTGTTGTACTGGAAGAGTTCTTCGTTCTTGCCCTTATAGTTCCATTCGTCTGCCTGGTGCTGCCCGAGACCATAGAATGCTTCATCGTCCGGGGAATGGAAAGTCTGTCTGACCGTCCAGCCATTTTCCGTGCCTACGGTCTTGCGCTCGAAACTTCTTGCGTCCTCTCCTGTGAGCATATTTCCTTCCTTGTCGAAAAACGAGACCCTTCCGTCGCTCTTTTCGACTCTTACGGAGAGCTTATCCGTGCTGATGACCCAGCCGAAATCTGTTTGTGAGACTTCATACTTCGTGCTGTCTTGTACGGGAAGTGCGCAGAGTGATTCCCTGTTTGAGAAATCTTCTCCCTTCGGTACTGCGCTTACCCTGATGATTTCAGGCGCAGCGACCATGAGTCTTACTTTGGTGCCGTCGTCGGCGTAGAACTGCAGTGCCGCGTGTTGTCTTGAGCAGGAGCATAAGCCCAAAATCAGGGCTGCTACTCCCCAAATCAAATGTTTTCTCATATCGAGTGTCGTATCTTTAGTTTTCTTTCTTTATGTAGACTAATTCTTTCTTTACTTCCGTCAGGATAAAGGAGATAAATCTCCTGGTCTCTCTGCGGATGCAGGCTTGCACTCACCCCGTTTTTGTCCCATTTGCAGTCTATGACAATTCCTCCGCGAGCCTGAAGGCCCTTGAACGAGCCTTCGCTCCATGCTTCTGGCAATGCAGGCAGCAATTCTATGACGCGAAGTCCGTTTTCCTGTCTGTAGCTTTGGAGCAGCATTTCCATAACTGCCGCCGAGCCTCCGAAATTGCCGTCTATCTGGAAAGGAGGATGGGCGCTGAAAAGATTGGGATAAGCCCCGTTCATAAGCAGTTGGAGTAGCCTGTGCGCCCTTTCTCCGTCTTTGAGCCGTGCCCGGATACAGGCTTTCCATGCCGTGGACCAGCCCGTACTGTAGTCTCCGCGATCTTCGAGCGTTGCTCTTACCGCATCCATCAGTTCCTCGCTTCTTGTAAGGCAGGTCCCGGGATAGGCGCCGTAGAGCTGCGAGATGTGTCTATGGTGTCTGTCGGTCTCTTTATACTCTTCGAGCCACTCCATGATTCTGCCATCGGAGCTTATGAGAATAGGTGCGAGCGCACTTGTGTCCCTGTCGGTCGCTTCAAAGATTTCCCTGCAGATCTGCATGTCCATTGCCGGCCCCATACATACTGCGAGTGCGTTCCCGTGATTGTCGTAATATAGATTCTCCGGAGAAGAAGACGGACCCGTGACTCTCCAGCCGTGAGATTCTCTAAATAATTGGCTTTCAAGAAATTTTGCCGCACTGTTTATCAGCTCGCAGTGGCGGTTCTCGCCTGTAAACAGGCTGTGGTCATAGAGCTGTAATGCGAGCCATGCTCCGCAGGAGAGAGTTCCGCCCCAAGAGGGGTCTTGCGCCGGTGCGCTGAACAGCCACGGGTTGGAGAGGGTGTGTGCGCACCAGCCCGGGGCGTCGTAGAACTCCCGTGCCGTCTTTGCTCCCGATTCGCTCAGTCTTTGGGCGAAATCCTCTACGCTCGTGTAAAGGTCCGAAAGGTTGCCTGGGTCCAAAGGCCAGCAGTTCATCTGCAGGTTGATATTCAGATGATAATCTCCGTTCCACGGGGTGCTCACTCCCTCCGCCCAGATACCCTGCAGGTTGGCGGGCAGGTTCCCGCGTGCATTGGATGCTATGGCGAGGTATCTTCCGTATTGGGCGAAACGTGCGGATTCTGTGTCTTCTCCGAGCCTGAAACTCACTCTATCGTAATAGTTTGAGAATGCCTTTATCTGGGCTGTCTCCAATTCCTTGTATGTTTTGACGCTTGCGCTTTCAATGGTGCTGTCCACCTTGTGCCTCATGCTTTCTTTGGACATGTCAAATGAAGTGGCTGCACAAAAAAGTATCAGTGTCTCCTTGGGTGAGCGTCTTATGCTTGCTTTCGCGAAGAAATTTACCCCTTCGACTTCGGGATTGCCACTGTCAAGCTCTCCCTCCATAGTAATGCAGTCTCCTGAATTGCAGATAGTTGCCCTTTCTTTTCTGCCAAGGCTTATCTTCCAGTCAAGGGGCTTGGAGGAACGCAGTCTTATGACAATCACATCGTTGGGTATCGAAACGAAATAATCCCTTGTGACCTTGCCGCAGTCTTCCGCTTCGAACTCGCAACGGGCGATTCCGCTCCTGAAGTCCAGGTATCTGTTGTAGTTGCGGACCTTTGTGCTGTCTATATCCGCGTCGATGCGGAGTTCTCCGAGAACCTGATATGACCCGTATGCCGGGGAGTCGCTTCCGCCTCCTGTGCAGGTGAAATGCTCTCGTGTAAGTCTTTCTGCTTCAGCATTATTGCCGCTTAAGAGATGTTCTCTGATTATGGGTATGTATTCAGCTGCTTCAGCCCTGCCGCAGTCCTGGACCGAGCCTGACCACATGCTTTCTTCGTTGAGGATTACGCTTTCACTGGCTATGCCTCCGTCCGGCATGGCACCGAGCCGCCCGTTGCCGAGAGGGAGTGTCTCTTCCCAGATTGTGGCTGGGCTGTCGAATCTGAGCCTTTCCGACTGCGGTTTGCAGCTCGCGACTGAGCAGGCGATGAGAAATATGATTGGTCTGTAGTGTTGTGGTTTCAGTCTCATATACACAAATCTAACCCAAATCCCATTATCTCGGCTGATTGCGCCCGCGCTTGGATATATTCCTTTATAAAATTGCAAAAATTGTATCATTTTTTGATAAATCTTACATACCTTTGTATTCCACTAAATTGATGACCATGTCTGATGTACTTTATGAAATCCCGCCTCTTTCTGAGAGAGATTGTTTCTATATCGTAGAGCGTCACAAGAATCGCTTTACCTATCCTATCCACAAGCATAAGGAATTTGAACTCAACTTTGTACAAGGAGGAAAGGGTGCACGGCGCATTGTCGGAGACAGTATTGAGGAGATAGGCGATTTTGACCTTGTGCTGATTGGCGAAGAGAATCTCGAGCATGTCTGGGAGCAGGGCTCCTGCGAGTCTTCTGACATAAAAGAAATTACCATTCAGTTTATGCCTGATGTTTTTTCGCCCGCGATTCTGGTTAAGAACCAGTTCGCTACGATTGCGCGTATGCTCGACAAGGCGAAACACGGGCTTTGCTTCCCGTTGGAAGCCATAATGAAAGTCTATGACAGCCTGTGCGGCATCACTCAGACCAATGATAGCTTCTCGCAATACCTGTCCATGATGAGGATTCTTTATGAACTCTCTCGCTTCGATGCAAGGGAACTCACCAGCGGTTCGTTTGTGAGTGTGGACAAGAGCTCCGAAAGCAGAAGAGTCAAGACTGTGAAACAATACATTGTGGATCACTACAGCGAGCCTTTGACTCTTGATGAACTCGCTTCGCTGATAGGTATGAGTCCGTCATCGTTCAGTCGATTCTTTAGGCGACGTACAGGCAAGACTCTCATAGATTACATTTCTGACATACGCCTCGGGATGGCTGCACGCAGTCTTGTGGATTCGACAAAGAATATTTCCGAGATTTGTTATGCCTGCGGATACAACAACTTAGCTAATTTCAATCGTGCATTTAAGAGCAAAAAAGGTATGACACCCAAAGAGTTTAGGGCGCTTTATAAGAAGGAAAAGATAATCGTGTAATACCATTTTTTGCAAAAATTGTATTTGTTTGACCTTGTGTTACTGGCTAAATTTGCAGAACTTTTTAGTCAGACTACAAGTGATAACGCTACAACAATTCCATCGTGCCTTCAAGGGCATTGTATTGGCAGCTACGCTGCTTATTGGTGTGTCCTGTTCTCCCAAAGGCTCGTTCTATTCAGTAAAAGACGGTCAAATAGTCCTTGGCGACGCTCCGCAGTACTATGTGGGAGCCAATTTTTGGTATGGCCCCATGCTCGCGTCCAGTGAGCCCGGACTTGTGCGCTTAAGGGCTGAACTTGATACACTTAACTCACTCGGAATACGCAATCTCCGTGTGCTTCCCATGGCTGACGGCCCCGATGGTCCAGGCGCCAAAGTCCAGCCAGCCGGTC
>CAZNDD010000015.1:0-24763 GCA_964571735.1 uncultured Muribaculaceae bacterium
TAAAGAATACTATGCGAAATCGGACAATTCATCCTCTTCGCAAGGGCAAATATCAGCCATCAAATCCACTTTTGCAACAATCAATCCCGAATCGGTACGATTTTTTATAAAAAAAAGACCTTTCTTTAGTCGTAGTAAAAAAGGTCTTTTTTAAGTTTCGATGGATTTTTCTTTACTTCCGCGTGTTATCCTCCTGATAACAAAGGGCAAAAGCATTACATCCGAGCAACTTATAAATCCAATCGTGTCATCAAGACACAGCCGAGGATACGACAAGACATGGCTAAAATGGCAGCCGGCAAATCACATCCTCGTAGCATTTGGGTGTCGCCCTATACTTAACGGGACCAGGTAAGAGCTTTACTCAAGCGGACTACTGCAGAAAGTCTCGGCCACGTTACATCCGCCCCGAAGAAAAACTCGTATTTTCCGGCCGCAGTCTCCCACACGGACGTAGATTCGTTGAATGAAGCAAGGTCTCTGACCGGTATCTCCAAAGAAATCAACTGACTCTCACCAGGCAACAGCAAACGGGTCTTGCCGAATGATTTATACGCACCGGCAACGGAGGCTTCGACATATCCGAATCGCCGAGCCTCGATCAAGTCTGCGGGACTCTGTTCAAGGGATAAGGTCCTACCTGCGAAGCGCAGCTATCTTGGCATTGCAATACTCCAGCACGTCAGTCCACTTGTAGTAGGGACCGCTTACAGGTGTGAGTTCCGCAATAGTCTTTTCGCTGTCGCAATAAACAAATTTGACGAGGATGTCAGGATTCCTGCGGCTGCGGTAGAACACCATGTCTATATTAGCGGAGAAAGGCACACTCATGGGATATGCCCATTTGGCGGGAATCTCGTCGAAACTCATCCTGTCGCCCACACCGTCCAAGTGCAGGAATCCGCAAAGGGCAATCAGAGGATAGTCGTGCCCGAATTTCAGATCCGCACAGCAGTCTCCGGATTCCAAAGCTTCACAAATATCTCCAAGAACAAATTCCATAAGAGTAATGGTCTGACGCATACGGTCATCTCCGAACTCCAGGGAATTGCCGTTGTTGATGTAGAGCGAACGGTTGGTATAGTCCCACCAGCGGTAGACCACATCCTCAGGCAGGAGAGAGAACAAGTCCTCCTCCACGCCGGAAGACCTGGCTATGCGTGCCGCCGCCCAGATACGCCTCTGGAATAGTTCTGCATTGGAGACCAGGCTTCGTCCCGCTTCCGGATCGGAAAACAGAGTCCTGAATATCTGCACCGTGTCGCTCTTCACGGAATGCTTGAGAGAGTCTCGAAGCACATTGGAAAGCGCTCTGTGCTCTTGGGAGCAATCATTGCTTATCCTTTTCATAATCCCGCCGTCACTCGAAATGCCGAATTCGAGTGACTTGTCGCAACGCCCGAGCTGGCAGACGAAATTTGCCATGCTCACAAGGCATCTCGGTACGGTGCTGGACTGGACGCGGACATTGCGGCTTCCCTGAGTGAACACCTGCGGATAACGACGATAGAGTCTCTCTGCAAGCAGGCGCTGCTCTTCTTCTCCTTTTGGTGTCAGATGTCCGTCCTGACCGCCATGTACCTTCAGTATCTCTTCGGTACAACGGAGCAGCAGCTTCCCGTCCCCGGTCAGGATATCCTGCGCATCAGCCTTCCGGAGTACAGATATGACTTCACTGTAGTCACTGCTAATCCACTCGGTACGCGCCCCGTGGCGTCCGTAATGACTGATGTAGAACGGCTTGTAACCTTTGGGCGCCGGAGTATCCTCTACTTCGGCAAATTCATAGCAATGGGTATTGACCCCTATGCGGTCACTGTTTTCACGCAGATACTGAGGAAGAGACAGGACCTGCAGGATGATAAAAAGAATCGCGGTCTTCATGATGAACTGATAGTTTTAGCACTCGCAAAAATACAAAAAACCTCCCGCCGACAATGCGCACGGGAGGCGGAAATAGATAAACAGAATTCTTACTGAATCTTCTCCCAAGTGAAAGACACCTCATTGTCGAGGTCCATACCGGAAGTATCCGTGCCGTTCCAGACTCCGTAATACTTGACTTCCTTGGTCACAAGCCCGTTGGCATCCTTCTCATACTCATAGACTGCGGTCTTGGCTGCCATCTCATCACCATAGTTGTGCCAAATGCAGCTCTCAAGTAGATTGACGGAAGTGTTTCCGAAAAGACGCGCCTCCCATGCCCATCTCTTGAAGCCGAGATCTTCGGCATAGTGTGTCTGGATACAGCCGAGATTTGCCTGTCCGTTGAAATAAGTGGCATCCTTCATGCGCCAGAAGTCGTGATCCTTGTCATAGCGGGTCCAGTAAAGGATATTGCCGTCTTCGATGGACTGGGAAGTGCATTGTACTCCATCTTTCTTGGCCGAGACAAGATAACCGTTCGCATCGTATGTAATTTCCCAAGTGTGATCGGTGTTTTCCACCTTGGTGGCAAATCCGTCAGCGTTGAGTGTCATCGTGTACTCGACGACATCATTGTCGGTAATGATGAGAACATTGTCCTTATAAGAGAAGACCCTGTTGTCACCCTCGCTGACAACGGAAGTCACTTTTCCGTCAGCACCATAGTTGTAAGTATAATCTCCCATGGTCTTGACGCGCCATTCACGCTTCACCTGCCCATTGTCATTATCCTTGCCGTTATCAGGAACATTGTCCTTTTTGCAGCCCATGGTGAGGACTGTCAGAGCCGCCATAGCGGCAAACAAATACTTTGTTTTCATTTTGTTGAAAAATTGGTTAATAAGTTATATATGAATTGATTGCTTTCAATAATCGAAGTCTGTCTTCATCTCTGTCACCGCTCCCCTGCAATACCCGGTATTCGAAAGTTGCACCCGACGATTTACATCCCATATACAGGCGGTTAAGCGCGTAGTAATGGGGACTTTTATCCGTGCCCGCGAAATAGAATTCATCCTCAGCGGAAACTTTAACTTCATAAAGATCCGGCTCGACAAAAAGAATGGATTCGAAATCCTCTTTATGGGCCAAAACCTCTGGAGCCGCAGCATCGAAAGCGACTGCAATGAGCTTTGACACGGGATATTTTTCAGCATAAAATGCCGCCCAATCCTCAACACCGCGTTCGTCAAGATTACAAGGCAGGTATACGAAGCTATGCTTGGTGTTTGGGGACCAAGTCACCGCCATGGCATCTTCAAGCTGCTGCGCTGTCAAGCCCTTGTGACAAAACAGGACGCCAGTCCCGACGCCCGCTTCGGCATAAGCCGCCGACTGCACCGTACCATCTTCCGCCACATTGATTTCCGCTTTGGAATATGCTTTCAATGCACAGCCCGGCCATAATGAAGCCCCGTTCATGTGATGGTCAAAGAAAGGCAAGACCTCATTCAGCGCGTCCATCCAATAAGACGAGCTGTGACCGCCGTTTCCGACTCTGTATTCGTGAGCATAGCCTCTATCCCGCAGCAATACATGCAGGGAGTCTCCGGCTATAAGCAGGTTTTCCTCATCATCACCGCAGGTAAAGAACCAATGCACCTTTTCAAGTGTCCCCTTATTTGATTCTGTAAACTGATAATAAGGGCAATGCTCCTTATAATAAGAAGTCAGACGCTCAGTGCCGGACTGCCCCACTCCACCGAAGATTTTGCCCCACTGCCCGTCCCATCCGCTTTGGGACTCTGCCATATACTGCGCATCCGTACGGAATGACATGCTCAAAGGAGCGCTGCAGGAGAAAACCTCGGGGTGTTTTTCCGCCAAGACCATAGCGCCGAATCCACCCATGGAATAGCCTGTAATTGAACGGTGCTCCCTGTCAGGTATAGTACGGAACCTGCTGTCAACAAAAGGAACAAGTTCATTGACGAACATGTCCATATAATTGTATTTCCCGGTATAATAATTACAGTAGTAAGTCGTAAAACCGTTCGGAAACACATAAATCATCTCGGACAGTCCCTGCCTTTCAAGCGTAGCTACGCGGGTATTGGCATGCAGATACTTGCCGTTCCACGAGTGCCAATTATCACCATAGCCATGCAGCATATACACGACAGAATAAGTCTTGTCTTTGTCCGTACCATAGGACTCCGGCAGCAACACGGCGAAATCTATGTCAGTACCGAGAATCTCGCTGTGAAGCACATACCCGTCATCATAACGGACAAACTCCGTATCTGCAGGTACAGTTCCGGGGCGAGTACAACCGCAGGCACTGAAAGAAAAAAGGCTTAAAGCCAAGAGTATCAAAGTCCGTTTCATAATTTGTCGTAGACAACCATCTCCTGGGCATTGATCACAAAATCGGGGTCAGGATTGAGGAGTTTCAGGGTCAGTTTGTGATGCCCGCTTCCGAAGTCATACTTGGAGAAAACCTCGTACTTGCGGGTGATATAGTCATAAGGCATCTTGAATTGCTCGACGAGTTTGCCGTCAATCCATGCCTGAAGTTCTGCCACATAAGCCTTGGAACTATGTCCGGTCTTGACTACGCTTCCCTCCACGACTATGGAATTGCCTTCGAATTCAAGGTCAAGAGAAGTTGAGAACTGCTTCTTGAGCACAACTTTCGCAGTAGGTTTCAATCCCTCGAAAGACTGTTCAAAAGCCACGACGGACGGCTTCCTAACAAGCACGGACAGACCTTCGGAAGTCCATTCCCCGCTCTTGCCGTCAAGCGAAGCCTTAAGTAGTTCGAGAGTCTTGTCGCAAGCGCTGTTAAGCGAAATGGATGTATAGGGGAAAGGCATATCAGCTATAGCCTCGGCTCCCGTCTTGTACTTATCGGGAATGGAGGAATAACCTCCGATTACACCGAGCACCCCCGCCGCCGTAGCGGGATTACAGTCGGAATCCTGTCCGCAACGGGTTGATATTTCCATTGTCTTCTCGAAATCACCCTCTCCATAGAGCAAGCCAATCACCACATAAGCCGAGTTGATTTTAGCATCGATATTGAATCCGTTCCAGACGCCTTCCGGACAGCCGACTTCATAATTGTGTAGCTTCTCGACTTCCAGCCAACACTGCTTCCAGTCATTCGGGTATTGAGCATGCAGTCTTATGACGTCATCAATGCAGGAGCGGAATCCAGTCCCCTCGGGGATAATACTTATGGACTCTCTGACTATAGTCGGTATGTCATCGCATACATACGCCAGGGCATACAACGCACTCACAAACACACCGCCATACCAGCCGTCGCCATAGTTCATGATATGCCCGATGCGGTCACAGTATTCCACGGCAAGATCCACGTTTCCGGGGCAAATCATTCCGATGAAATCGGCTTCTATCTGGAAATCAATGTCGTCAGTGTGGGGATTGTGCATCCAGTGTCCGGACCGTGGAGCCGGAATGCCATTGAGGATATTGTACCTTGCGGCCTGATTGGCATGCCAGAGTTTGTACGGAGCATTGGCGAAACGGTCCGCATATAGAGAAGTCGGTGCATCCACGCCATTCTCAGCCATGACCTCAAGGAAAGTGAGATCCATGTACACGTCATCATAAAGCCCCGGGTCTTCGATGAAAGTCTGACGGATATAGTCGTCATACCATATTATGGGCTGACCGTCGGGAATAATACCTCCCTTGTACTTGAACTCGGTAGGACCGCCGTATGTGCATCCTATGGTCTGGGCGAACCAGCCGCCACGAATCTTGTCGGCGAGAATCTCGTCCGCGATGACGATGCTTTCTCCATATTGTATGGAGTTTTCGCATCCCGAACTGCAAGAAGCGAGCAACAAGGCTGTAGCAAATATGAAACTACTCTTTTTCATCTTAGTTGTGGTAATACGGGCTTGACACAGGGTGTTCGGAATAATACTGTATAGCATTGATTCTCAATAGATACTGCAAAGGATCAGGATTGCGCCAAATCATCTTGACACTATGATGTCCCTCGGGCAGACAGTATCTCCATGCCGGTTCAAGCTTGCGGGAAGTGCCGCGCATCGGAAGTTTTGCCACATGGTCGAGTTCCCCGTCAATCCATACCTCAATTTCCGCCACATAGTCGTCATCCGGTTCCGCCATAGCAAACACCTCCGAACCCACATGCTTCTTGGACACGCGGTCGGCGTAATCCGCAGATATGCCGCGAAGACAAACAAGATTGCCCCAGATGCAGAATCCATTTCCGTTGAAATCAAAGGAATACTCACGTTCCATCCACGCATCTTTCTGATCCCGATAGATGGGGAAAGTGTTTGTAAAGTTCTGCTCCAAAGGGAGAAGTTCGATTTCATGCAGAGGAATAACCACCTCGACGCCATCTGTCTTGCCGCCCTCATCTTCTATAAGTTGCAGCGCATGCGTATAGGAATACTCCGCGCCCTTGGCGAGAGACACGTCGGTACCTTCAAAGTCAAGCTCCCATATCTCTTCAAGAGGATCTTTCCAGAACGCCGGAATGCCGCTTTTCCCAAGCATGACGCCAAGCACGCCACCGACAGTGGCAGGATTGCAATCGGAGTCCTGTCCGCAACGCGTCGCTATCTCAATGGACTTGGCAAAGTCACCCTCACCATAAAGAAGACCCATGGCAACATAAGCGGAGTTGAGTTTGGCATCAATATTAAAACTCAGGAACACGCCCTTGGGGCAACCCGTATCTTCACCCCAACGCTTCAGAAGTTCGAACCAGCAGCGTTTCCAATCGTTCGGGAACTGTTTGTGAAAAAGTCGCACATCATTGACACACTGCCAGAAAGTGCTTTCCTGAGGGATGCCTTCCAAGGCAATATCCACCACCTTGGCGGGATCATTCTCATAGAATGCAGCGGAATAAAGTCCGGAGACAAACGCTCCGCCGTAGAAACCGTCACCGCTGTTCATGATGTGTCCCACGGTGTCAGCTATCTTCAAAGCCCTGTTCACCATGCCGGGAGCCATAAGTCCGATAAAGTCGGCTTCTATCTGGAAATCCAGATCATCCGCATGCGGGTTGTTGGTCCAATGTCCCGACATGGGCGGCATAATGCCGCGACGGATATTGTATCTGGCAGCTTGGTTGGCGTGCGCGAGATGATAATCCGCATAAGCAAACTGCTCCGCAAGCTGCTCCGCACTGCAATCCAGACCAAAGCGCTGGAACGCTTCCGCCAATGTAAGGTCATTGTAAATATCGTCAAACAGACCGGGCTTCTTGTCCCACCAGTATTTGACATAGCCTTCTCCCCAAGATATGGGCTGATAATCGGGAATAAGCGAGCCTTGGTACTTGAACTCTGTCGGAGCTCCGTAGACGACGCCTATGGTCTGTCCCGCCCAGCCGCCTTCTATCTTGTCCTTCAATTCCGTTTTGGACAAAGTGAAGGATTTCCGATCACCTGCACCGGAACACGAAGATGCCAATGCCGCGGCAGCGCATACGGTGAGTATCAGTCTATTTACTTTCATACACTTGAACTTCAGTAAGGTTGATGAATGCAGACACATTCTTGGTGTATTTATGCCAATGAATCTCGACATGGTCATCTCCTATCACTCTCACACCCTTGGTCTTAACCGGATCGAAAGTAAATAGGTATTCACCGAAATGAGGCTGGATAAACACCGCGTCGCTTTCAGGCAAGGCGGGAGAAATTGTACTTGGAACTGCAACCCATTCTCCCTTGTCGTCAAGAACTTCTATGTGCATATTGCTATACCAGCCGCCAAATTCTTCGAAACAGCCATAGTGAAATGACAACATGTCAACAGTCCTCGGCTCATCCCATCCGTAGCCGAACCAATCGCGCCTCGGAGCGTTGGATTTCTCCGAAAGAGAGCAGAATACCGACCCCGCGCCATCAAGAACCCCGTCATTCAGAACTGATATGTCTTTGGCATAGTATGACATGGAATTGGTCATCCAGCAGGAGTCCAATATGTCAAATGCCGTACCTGTCGCAGAAGAGAGGATCTTGCCTTCCGCAGCGACATTGCGTCCGCGAACCGTCAATGCAAAATCCTTGGTAAGAGTCTGTTTGCCGTCGCTGAGCGAAAGAGTAATGTCATAATTACCTTTCTGCTTTGGAGTGCCGGACAACACACTGCCTTTCAGGGTGAGTCCCTCGGGCAATGGTCCGGAGACAAGTTTCCAAGTGCAGTTTGCATTGGTGGCACAGGCAAAGTCATAGCTGACCTTTTCGCCGACCACGAGCCTCGGCTGAGGGCCTACGCAGAACTCAAGAGGAGCGGTGAACGGAGCGGAAGTGTTGACCACGAGGTATTTCTCGCCATTCCTTTCTATAGTCCTGCCTCCATTGGACTCCACGATACGCACGGCAATCTGCACGGTACGGTCTATGATGTCTTCTATTGAAGCATCGGGGAGGTCATACCTCGTGACATTTACATACCTGTCATTGAACGGTTTGGTCCAGCCGTCAAACGGGATTGACCACTCGGTAGGGACCTTTTCCACGCCGTTGATAACTCCGAGGAGTCCGCATGCCGTAGCAGTCTGGTTGTCACAGTCGAAACCCAAAGCACATCCGATATTGAGTGTCTTTTCAATGTCACCTTCACCATACAACAACGAGAGCATTCCCATCGCACCGTTGAGATCTGCATTCCAGATGGTCTTGGTCATGGAATCCTCGGCATCATAGTATTTCTCCCTGATGACACGCCTTGCGTCATGCCAATCTTCCGGATTCTCATCGTAGAGTTTGATGCATTCCTTGACAATAGACGCGAATCGGTCCCCCTTTGGCAGATACTTGATCGCATCTTCCATGAGTTTCCGGATATCGGACTCGAAGAAGGCACCGGCATACATGGCTCCATAGACTACTGTAGGCGATGTCGCCCATGAGTCGCTGGTGATATGTGCCGCCCATTCGGAGATACCCGCAGCATAGGACACCATTCCCGGTGCCGTATAAGCCCAAATCTCGTTGATGAGCTGCGGGTCTATCTGGAACCAGTGGGGATTGTTGTCTTTCGCTCCGGTAAAAGGAGGCGTAAGCCCGTAGTGCATGGCCCCCAAAGCAGCCCTATTGGCAAGCCACACGCGGTCACGGATGTGATACATCCAACCTTCACGCATCTGGGCGTATGTGGGATTGATGCCGTACTTCTCCATCATGATGAGATACATGTACTCCACATCGGTATCGTCATCAGAAAACGCACCGTCCACGGCAGTCATTTTCCGCATGGCTTTGTTCCATGAGAACGGTCCTTCGCCAGGATTCTCTATGAACTTGTTCTCGTATTCAAGACCATAGATATTGCCGACCATCTGACCGAGCCACGCTCCCGCTATTTTGCTTCGCAGGAGTTCGTATGAGATTTCTTTTTCATTTTGGCATCCGCTGCATGAACCCGTCCCGCATAGGAGAACGGCTGCGCAAAAAGTCACGCCGAGTATTTTCTTCATCATTTGATATATCCCTCGTTTTGAATAAGCTTGGGGTTGTCTCCCATCCTTTCCGAAGGAATCGGGAGAAGTTTCATGTAGTCTTCGCCTTGGGATTTTGCCCACCATTTGGAGGTGTATTTGCCGAAGCGTATGAGATCCTGCCTGGTCCAGCCTTCGAGGGCAAGCTCGTGCTGACGCTCAAGGAGCAGTGTCTCCAAATTCAGATTTACGGCTGAAATAGGCTCAAGTCCGGCACGGGTGCGAATCTGCGCGAATTCCGGGACTGCCGCAGCTTCAGCAGTACGACCCTGCCTGAGTAAAGCCTCGACATACATAAGAACCACGTCCGAATAGCGCATCAGATAAAAGTCATTATCCATCGAGATTTTATAGCTCGTAAGAGTACCGTCTGTCTGATAGGGCCATTTGATGATGCGTGCACCCTCAAAACGTCCTATGCCTGTCGTGTATTTCTCTTCATCGATGGGAGAGCCTGTGAGAATGTAATCATTCTTCACGACAGCTCCTGCCTGGATTTCCTTATACTGGTACTTGACTCCGTTATAGTCATAGACCTGACCATAAAGCCAAGTATCGGACTTGCGGGTATCACCGGCTTCATAAGAGTCAAAGAAATCAGGTTGGGCTATCAGACTACCGTTCCATGATTCACCTATATTGAACGCTGTCTGCAAGTCTTCATTGAATGTCATGACATAGATATAGAAGGCGTTGTTGGTATAGACAGAACTGTGAGGGATGGCAAATATGGCTTCTGAACCGTTCTCATTGTGAATCGCAAAGTTCTCCGCGTATGTGGAAGACAACGAGTACCTGCCGTCCATAAGGTCCTTACACACGCTTTCAGCCTCTGCATAACGGGCTTTCCCTGTCCACTCCTCCGAATTGAGATAAATCTTTGCCAGGATGAATTGAGCCATTCCTTTGGTCACTCTGCCGTACGTGGATGACGAGACCTCCGCATCAAGAAGGTCGATGTTGTCTTTGATTTCCGTCTCAATAAAGTTGAGCATGAACGCCCTGTCCTTCTGTTCAGGATAGTCGGTCTGGGTCTTATCCACTGCATACGGCACATTGCCCCAGCAGTCGACAGCAAGCAGATAATAGTAAGAGCGCAGGACCTTGATCTCGGCAATGCTTTTCAAAACCGCATCCGTCTTGTTCTCGGCTCTTTCCAATTCATAGATAGCATCATTGCAGGCGGAAATACCATCAAAGCAGAAATCCCATCCGCACCTGACAAGTTTGTTGCTTACAGGAATCTGATGCGACTGCACTTCACTATAGCGGGGTTCGCCCCATGAGCCGTTGTAGGCTTTGGCGATGGCGGCCTCGTTGGAGAGCTGCAACACAAGAGTAAGCATGCTCTGCTCCGAGCCCCATGACTGGAGTGCCGTATATGGACGTGAAGTATAGAGCGGGATATTGTTGTCATCGCTCAGGAATATGTCTTTGGGGATCGAAGAGTAGATCTGCTCATCAAGGTTCGTGCATGACGAAGCTATGCCCAAAGCCGCCAGAATCAGTATTGAGGATATTCTTTTCATTGTCTTTCTTTAGAATTTGACACTCGCGCCGAGAGTAAACACCCTTGTCCTCGGGTAATAGCTGAGGCTTTCGATTCCGGGAGTGAGTCCGGTAAGGTTGACTTCAGGATCAACTCCTGTATATCCGGTAAGAACAAAAAGGTTCTGACCTGTAATGTAGAAATTGAGAGCCTTGACGATCTTGCGGTCCTTGAGAGGAACCGAATAGTTCACGGTAACATTGTCAAGTTTGAGATAACTGGCATCCTCCACATATTTGGAGCAATAGACCACCTTGCCGGTGTACTGCGGCTCGTCAAGCCAAGTATCAAGTACATTTTTGAGTCCTAATTCATTGATGGAGCCATACACTGCCTTCATCTGATTGAACACCTTGCCTCCGATGGAAGCTCTGAGTGCAGCACTGAAAGTGAGGTTCTTCCATGTCAGCGAGTTGCTCCAGCCGAGTTCACAGATGGGGTAAGCATTCCCGAGATTGACCCAGTCCTCCTCTTTTGTCTGTTCGACTCTAATGGAACCGCTGTCGCGGATACCGGCATACTGGGGACCATAGAATGTACCTATGCTCTGACCTTCAATAAGTCTTTGGCTGTATACTCCGAGCGGAGTGTTGAGCCAGCCTATGCGGTATTCTTGCCCTGCAAACTCGTCATTGGTAAAGGAAATGAGTTTATTCTCGTTGTGAGACGCGGTGAGCGTCGTCATCCATGTGAGATCCTTTTTCTGTACAGGTATGGCGCTCAAAGTAAGTTCCACACCGCTGTTGCTGATCACACCCACATTGGTGAACAGTGTCGAATAATCGTACGGAGGCACAGGCACCGTATAGTTGTAGAGCAGATTGGTCGTCTTGCGGTAATAATAATCCAATGTACCTGAAAGCCTTCCTTTGAGTAAGGAGAAGTCGGCACCTACATTGAATTCAGCTTTCTTCTCCCACTGTAAATCGGGGTTCGCATTGCTCGCAGGTGCATAAACCGTAGACCATTTGCCATCATAGTAGAAATTGCCGCCGGTCTTGACAAGGAATAAGGATTTGTAGTTGGAGAAATCCTGGTTGCCCGTCATACCATAACCTGCGCGAAGCTTGAGATCATCCAGCCAGTTCACGCCCTTCATGAATTCTTCTTCAGAAATCCTCCAGCCTGCGCTCAAAGCAGGGAACCAGCCCCATTTGTTATTGGTACCGAAGCGGCTTGAACCGTCACGACGCAACGATGCGGAAATCATATATTTTTCGTCATAGTTGTACATCAGACGCCCGAAGAATGCGATGTATTTGCTGGACTCACGGTGTGAACTGATGGAGGCGTTGCCGGAAAGCAGAGCCTTTCCTGCCCCTATGTTGTCCACTCCGAAATAATCCGTGTCGAATCCATAGTTATATATGTCGGAGCTATTGCTGTGCTGCTCCTCATAAGTGTAACCGAGAAGCCCCTGTACCGAATGCTTTCCGAAATGGCGGTTGTATTGGAGAGTACTTTCATACTGAAGGTCGGTCTCCTTGGAATTGGAGATCTCTGCAGATCCGCCAAGACCCCATTCGCCGGGATAGTAACGGGTTTTGTAATCAGTATAACGGGAACCGTCAGAACTCCATGAAATGAAATTGTCCCACTTGAGACCTTCGATCGGGAGAATATTGAGAGTAGCTCTCGCGTTGACACCTATTTCATCTACATCGTAAAGGCTTTTACGCTCATTGAGCATAGCCACTGGATTGTAGTAATCCATGGAACTGATGGTGTAGTATCCTCCGTGTTCTTCATCATTCTCATCATAGACCGGTTCGGTAGGATTATGCAGAAATGCCTGACGGAATATACCGCTCCTTGTGCCCTGATACTGACGCTTGGCATAAAGCATATTGTAGTCAAAGGTCAGCCAACCCTCTATCGCCTCCTGATGTATATTGGTCTTGAAGAGGTATTTGTTGCGGTCATTGTTTCTGAGCACGCCCTGATTCTGCTCCACATTGAGCGTGGTGCGATGCGAGAATTTGGCACTTCCCCCGGAGACAGCCACTGTATGGCGATGGGAGACAGGAGTGCGGGTAACTTCGTCAAACCAATCAGTCTCGGCCCCATAGAGGGAAGACGAGGCGGAAGGCTTGTAGTTTTCTATTGCATAGCGGAAGCGGCTTGCACTCATCGGCATAGCACGCGATAGAATGGTCTGGGTGCCTACCTGACCGTCATATTCGACAGATGTCGATCCGCTTTTGGCGCGTTTGGTCGTAATGATGATGACGCCGTTGCTACCTCGTGTACCGTAGATGGCGGCGGCAGAGCCGTCCTTGAGCACATCCACGCTCTCCACATCCTGGAAATTGATGTTCTGCAGATCCGCACCGCTTACTCCGTCAACGATAATAAGAGGTCCCTGACCCGCCGACAGTGTATTTGCGCCACGGAGGAGTATGTTCATAGAGCCGTTGGGGTCACCTCCATTTGAATTGGTTATGGAGAGACCTGCAACTTTGCCCTGAAGCATTGCGCTGGCATCCACAAACGCCCCTTTGTCGAAACTGTCCGACTTCAACGAGGCGACGGAGCCTGTGATTTCTTTCTTGCTGGTAGTACCATAGCCTATGACTACGGTTTCATCGAGCATAGTAGCCGCTGAAGGCACCATCTCGATGCGGTAAGTTTTGTCAGTACCCCCTATGGTAAGAGTGAAGTCATCATAACCGAAATACGCCACTTGTACGATGTCTCCTTCATTTGCAGCGAGTGTAAAGGAGCCGTCCTCTCCAGTAATGGCATAATCCCCCGTACTTTCGATTAGGAGGGTTGCTCCCGGCAAGGGAGTACCCGTTTCATCGACTACTGTTCCATTGATTTTCGACTGTTGCGCCGCTGCATTATGCAAGACTAAGAGCGAGAGAGCGGCACATGCAAATATTTTCAACTTCATGGGTTTCCTTATTGAATTTGGGTTGCGGAGATCTATTTGCTTGCCGCGATGATAAAGCCGAGACCGGCGATGAAAAGGCAGAACATCAGAGCGAGAAGCAGCCACACATTGCGCTTTGCGCCCTTGAATTCTTTCCAGATGAATACACCCCAGATGGCGGCCACCAATGGTGCGCCCTGACCCAGGGCATACGAGACCGACGCGCCCGCCTTGCCCGATGCGATGTAGCTCAACGCCGTACCAAGGCACCAGATGCAGCCTCCGAGTACACCCACGAGGTGGGTCTTTGCATTGCCGGCGAAGTATTCCTTATAGGACACCGGAGTGCCGACAAAAGGCTTACGCATCACTATCGTGTTGAAAACGAAGTTGCTCACGAGAACACCTATGGAGAATATCACTATCGCAGTGTACGGCGTTGCCTTGCCCGCTGCGGGAGATGCGAAGTTCTCAAGATCCATCGCCCTTGCCACGAAGCTGTAGAAGAACGACATCAGCACGCCTGCTGCCATTGCCAGCAGTATACCTCTGCGCTGCATGCCCTTCGATACACCCTCCTTCTGAATCTTGCCGGAAGCTATGCCGTTGCACACTATGGCAAGCACGATGAGTGCGACGCCGACGAAAAGAAGCACGGGATCGGTGCCTGTGACACCCTGTCCGAGTTCGACTATATAAGTGTTGATCGTGCCGAGCACAAGCGAAAGACCGACGCCCAACGGGAATGCCACGGACATGCCGGCTATCGAGGTAGATGCCGAGAGCAGGATGTTGGAGGCGTTGAATATCACGCCGCCGAGCAGTATCCATCCCCAGTTCACCGCGCTGACAGAAGCGATGTTCTCAAGGAACGGCACTCCTTCTTCTCCGAGGCTACCCATCGTGAACGCTATAAGGAGCGCAAATATGACCATGCCGATGACATAGTCCCAATAGAAGAGTTCATAGCGCCATGTCTTGGCGGCGAGTTTCTGGGTATTGCCCCACGAACCCCAGCACAACATGGTCACAAAGCAGAATAGCACTGCAAGTAATGGACTGTTTACGATAAACATATAGTATAGTGTTTGTGGTTTCTGATGCTTTTGGAATTACTCTCCGAGATCCGTCATGTCGGATTCTCAATGGCTATGCGAGGTCAGCGCGGTGAGGTATCGAGCTTTGGGCGCCTATCTTCCGCACTGTATATGAGGATGCCAGAGTGGCGAACTTCACTGCCTCCACGAGGGTCTTCCCCTCCGCAAGGCCGACGCACACCGCACCGCAGAATGTATCGCCTGCCGCTGTCGTATCCACGGCATCCACCTTACATGCCGGGATCAGGGTCATTTCACCTCCCGTGCAAACGAGGGAGCCTCTGGAGCCGAGTGTGATGACCGCATCGTCTATGCCCATCGCCATGAATGCAGCTACAGCTTTCTCCGCAGACTCGGAATCCGTGATCGACACTCCGGTAAGGGCTGCGCTCTCCGTCTGGTTCGGGATGATGAGCGAGACATTGCGGAGCAGTTCCTCGGGAAGTTCAGCTGCCGGCGCAGGATTGAGTATGACATAGACTCCTGCCTGATGTGCTATCTCCGCCGCCCGGGTTACCGTGTCCATAGGGATTTCCAGCTGGAGAATGAGATAGTCCGCCTCCCTTATGACAGGAGCAAGGCTCTCAACATCCTCCACGGAGAAGTCACCGTTCGCGCCCGCAGCCACAGAGATTATGTTCTCCGCATGCTCGTCCACCATTATCAGTGCCACGCCTGAAGGCTTCTCAGACACGAGCGTGTGGGATACATCCATCCCCTCCGCCTTATATCCTTTGATGGAATCCTCGCCGAAACCGTCTCTGCCAACCTTGCAGATAAACTCCACATTTCCGCCCAAGCGGGCTGCCGCCACCGCCTGGTTAGCGCCCTTTCCGCCCTGTCCGAGACAGAACTCGCCGCCCAAAACGGTCTCTCCATGTACGGGTATACGGCTTCCTTTCACCGTCATGTCCGTGTTGCTGCTTCCTATTACTAATATCCGCTTTCTATGTGTCATTGGTTACTGTGTTTTATTGCGCAAAGGTAAATGACTAAATTTTCAATCGATATTTTAGAATGCCGAAATCTGCTAAATCTGTGCGAAATTTTTGCGTAACTTTGTGTAATTTTGCGCGGAGGTATTTTATGAAGAAAACATTGTCCGACCTGTCACAAAAAACAGGATATTCAGTCGCTACCATATCCAGAGTGCTCAGCGGGAAGGCTGCCGAGTCCAGAATCCCGTCCGAGACAGCCAATGCCATACTCAAGGCAGCCAAAGACAACGGGTTCTTTCCCAATATAGTCGCGCAAAATCTGCGTACTCGAAAAGTGGAGTCGATAGGACTGTTGTTGCCATCCATCTCCAATCCTTTCTTTGCGGACATCGCGAATGCAGTGATAGCTTCAGCCAGGAAGAGCCACTACACAACTATCGTTGTGGACTCCAACGAGAACGAAGATGAGGAGAAATATGCTCTCTCTTCTCTTCTGTCACAGAAAGTGAAGGGCATCATCGCAATCCCAACCGGAAAGGATGCGACTCTGTATGAAGAGATTGCCCGCAAATACATGCCGGTAATACTGGTAGACAGGTACTTTATGGATTCGTTCCTGCCGTATGTCACGACCAACAACTACACGGGCGCGTTCAATGCCACCACGCATCTCATACAGAACGGACATCGCAGGATAGCCTGCATACAAGGTGCACAGTCATCCGTGCCAAACGCAAGGAGGGTCAAAGGCTACATGGATGCTCTTCTGAAGGCGGAGATTCAGGCCAATGCCATGGTGATGGGAGATGCTTTCTCCGTACAGAACGGGTTTGTGGAGACGCAGATGCTGCTCAGTATGAAAGAACGCCCCACAGCCATATTTGCGCTCAGCAACACTATTATGCTTGGAGCAATCAGGGCATTGGGAGAGTCCGGCATCAAGATTCCGGACGACATTTCCATAGTGTGCTTCGATGACAATACCTATATGGATTACCTCACGCCTCCGATAACCAGAGTAGGCCAGAAAACCGAAGAAATGGGCAAACTCGCCGTCAAGATACTCATGGAGAGCCTCTCAACGGGAATACGCAGCCGCACCCAGATAGAGCTGGAATCCTCCTTGATAAATGGCAAATCGGTAGGGCACATTTGAGTTGTGTCTCAGAGGATCGCAAACCAGCAGGTTTTCCACAAGGCTGACCGCCTTGAGAACAATTTCAATCAAACACCAAAAAGGGCCTGACCAACAGTCAAGCCCTCAAAACTTTCAATCAGATCTTCCCTTGCTTGAGATCTTCAATATAGAGGTCGATGCGACGGAGCTGCGAGGGGATGTGAATCTGCTGGGGACATGCCTCCAGACAGGTCCCGCAAGCTATGCAATGGTCTGCCTGTCGCACCGTGGGGATTGACTTGTTGTAACGCAGGAGATAGTTTTTCCTTGTCTTGGCATAAGCTTTCTGCTCCGAACTTATCACATAGCTGCCGTCACGGATACTGTCATTGTAGAACTTGAATATCCCCGGAATATCTATGCCGTAGGGACATGGCATGCAGTAGTTGCACGCAGTACACGGCACCAGAGGATACCTGTTCATCTTGACTGCCACATCCTCAAGCAGTTCAAACTCTTTCTCCGTCAGAGGCTCGAAGTCAAGATAAGTCTCAAGATTGTCCTTGAGATGCTCCATATAGGTCATACCACTCAATACGCACAGCACCTTGGGGAAACTTCCCACAAAGCGGAATGCCCATGAGGCAATGGATTTGTCCGGTTCGGCGGCTTTGAGTTCATCTGCAAGAGGTGCGGGGATTGATGCCAGACGCCCTCCGAGCAAAGGCTCCATCAGCACAATGGGGATATCCGCCTCGGCAAGAGCATTGTACATATATTCAGCAGCCACATCACGGGTCGCATGACGCCAGTCATTGTAATTCATCTGAATCTGCACGAAGTCCCAATGATACTTGGCGTGCAATGCAAGAAGTTCGTCGAAGCCCTCCTTCGGCCCATGGAAAGAATAGCCGAGATTCCGAATGCGGCCGGCTTCCCTCTCCTTGATGAAGTATTCCAGGAGACCCGTCTGCAGGTAACGCTCGTCAAAGTCCTTGAACCCGCTCACAGCATGCAGCAGATAATAGTCTATATGGTCAGTATTATAGTATTCCAACGACTTGAGATACATCGCCTGACCATTTTCAAAGGTCTTGGGACCACGGTGATTGGAACATTTGGTCGCGATGAGATAGCTTTCGCGCGGATGACGCAGAAGCGCAGTCGCTGTGGCCCGCTCGGATTCACCACGAAGATATACAGGCGCGGAATCGAAATAGTTGACACCGTGAGCTATGGCATAGTCCACCATCTCATTGACGGCATCCTGGTCAATCGTATTGGGGTCATCTTCGCGCATGGGCCAGCGCATTGCGCCGAATCCGAGAAGTCCAATTCCGGGATAATTGCTTGCCATGTGTTCAGGACCAAGTTCCTGTTTGCCGTAGGAGCCGGACGACTTTCCTTCATTCTTACATGAAACGGCAACGGCGGTCGCCGCAGTGGCGGCAGCTGATATTTTCAGAAAATCTCTTCTATCCATATTACGCATGTATTTGATGACGGCTGCGACCATTGACACGCACTGCACTTACAGGACGCACGGGGCAGAGGTTTTCGCATGCACCACAACCGATGCAAAGTTCTTCATTTACAACGGGGAGTAACATTTTTGTACCATCGTCCCCAGTGACAGACACAGTCCTGATCGCCCCCACAGGACAGTGCCTCATGCAGTTGAGGCACTTCACTCCTTTGGACTGCAGGCATTCCTCGTGGGTGACATGTGCCGTACCCCAGCTGATGGAGAGTTTCTCGAACTCCGCAAGCGGAGCAATGGCACCTGCAGGACAGAGCGTGCCACACACATTACATTCCGGACGGCAATATCCGTCAGCATAACTCATATACGGCTGAAGCATACTCCCTGTCTTGAGCACCCCGTTGGGGCAGTTGGAGACACAGAGCTGGCACGCCGTGCATTTGTCGTAGAAATTCTTGACACTCTTCGCTCCGGGAGGGACCAACGGGGTCTCGCGCGTAGTGTCCTGCTTGGGCTTCACCACCGCCATACCGCCGTTGAGTACCTGTGCGCGGCTTTCCAAATCGCTCAGTACCAAGCCGCCCGCAAGCATTGCACTCTTGCCGATGAAATCCCGGCGGGAGTTGTCATTGCCGGCAGATGATGCTGTACTTTCTTCCGATGCGACCGAAGTCTTATGCCGCGATTCATTTTCATGATGCGCTTTGCCGCCGCTACGGACCTTCCCTCCAAGTCGCAGGGCAATTGCACCGGTCTCGCAGACTTCCGTACAGTCGAAGCAGTCCACGCAGCGGGAATTGTCCACAAGTTTGCCGCCTTTGATGTCTATGCATGAACTCTTGCAGACTCTTTCGCAACGCATGCATCCTATGCACTCTTCTTTGTCTATGCCTATACGGAACAATGAGAAGCGGCTCACGAGCGATAGCGTTGTCCCCACAGGACAGATGTCATTGCACCAGTTCCTGCCGGAAGTCCATGCAAGAAGCACAATGACCACGAAAGTCAATGCAGCCACGAGTATCAGCGGCCATGCCAATGTCTTGCCTGCAGCGAGCGCGACCATCCTGCCATACGCGCTATAAGGGGCAATCAACAGCACCGCGCCCTGCAGCCCTGTCGCAATGCACACTATGGTCAGCGCCAGCACACCGTAGCGCAACACCGGCTTTTCTTTCTTATAATGAGACACTTTCGCAGGTTTGGGCTTGGGGACAGGCTTGCCTGAAGCGGCGGCTTTGCGGACTGCAGCCATGCGTCTCTTCTGCATGAAGCTCCCCCACTTGAGACGCAGGGCGATTACAATGTCCTGGAATACGCCGAGCGGGCATATCACGGAGCAATAAATCCTGCCCACAAGCAGAGTCAGAGCCAAAATGCCGGCTATCACCGCGAGATTGAACCCGAGTACTGCGGGAAGGAACTGCAGTTTCGCCATCCATGCCCACCACGAAGTCCCGACTCCTGTAAACAGAAGCGTAATCCCTATGATGAAGACGGCTGCGAGTGCTATTCTAATCTTCTTCATTTTTAGTTAAATATATAGTTGATATACAGGATTTTAGCAATATTTAAAAATTCTAAATAACATTGAACCCGAGTCCCGCAAGAGTACGGCGCACTTCCGGAGAGACCGAATTCAGTTTGAGCGAGAACGCCTCAAACTCACGGCGTATAGGGTAATTGGAGCGGAGCTGCTCGAATGCAGACCTATCATTGCACAATGCGCTGCTGTCCCTCAAAACATCGTATGTATGCAGAATCGCTTCGCGTATGATTTCTTCGGAAGACTTGCCCGCGCCGCCAAGGGAAAATTCTCCTCCGCCCGGAATGTCAGACACGCTCCAGTCATACAACTCCTCGATACCGAGGGCATGCGCCACCGCTCTTACGCTTGCCGTAGTACCTGCCGCCTTGCCGTCCGCACTGTAGCCGGCGACATGTGGCGTTGCAATGTTCACAAGTTCAAGAAGTTCAGGGTCAATCCCCGGCTCGTGTTCCCATACGTCGAGCACCGCACCAAGCAGGCGCTTCTCTGTGAGAGCAGCTTTCAGGGCATCGCCGTCCACCACCTCCCCTCGTGAGGAATTGATGAGAATCTGCTCGGGATTCATCTTGGCAAGCACCTCGCCGTCAATCAGATGATATGTATCTGGAGCCAACGGGACATGCAGGGTCACTATGTCGGAATACCTCAGCACCTCATCAAGGGAGACAAAGCCTTCAGATCCTTCGGCTTCCGCACGGGGCGGGTCATTAAGCAGGACATTCATCCCGAGAGTGCGGGCGAGAGCCTCAACTTTACTTCCCACATGACCGACACCTATGACACCGAGAGTCTTGCCTTTCAACTCAAAGCCAAGTTCGGCGGACAAAGAGACCAGCACGGAAGCGATGTACTGGCGCACGGAACCGGAATTGCAACCCGGCGCATTGGTCCAGCTGATGCCTTGAGATTCACACCACGCAGTATCTATATGATCAAATCCTATGGTCGCAGTGGCTATCATCCTGACACTGGAGCCTCCGAGCAGGGATTCATTGCATTTGGTACGTGTGCGCGTGACAATGGCGTCTGCGTCACGCACATCCTCAGCCGCAGTTTTTGCTCCAGGGAGATACACCACTTGAGCATAAGGCTCAAATACCCCTTTCAGGAAGGGAATCTTGTCATCACACACTATTTTCATAACGCAAAGAGGCCGACTGAAATCAGCCAAGCCTCCATGCAAATGCGGTCGTATCCTCGGAGGCTCATTTCAACCAGCCTCCAAAGATATTATTTCTGCGGGATTATCACAAAATCAAAAGCATAATCCAAATTGCTCCACAATGCTCTGGTCCACTCGGTACGCGAACCCCAGCTGTCGTAGCCGCCGACTCCCGTCTGCCTGTAATCTATGCAGAGTTCCACGAAGTCATGGGCATAATAGTCATTGATGTGCTGCTGACGGCGAAGGACATTGGCAGGCTCGGCGACCTCATAGTAGTTGGGCCACTGATAGTCGTTCTGCACAGAGTCCTCAGAGTCAAGGTCCTCCACGGCACAGCGCAGGGCATTGAACTCAAATTCATTGCCATACACGGTAAATCCGCCGATATTGAGCATGGATACCCCAGTGTGGTGTCCGCACTCCTGGGGACGGACATACGGCACATATTCCGCATCGGCAGAGGAGTCGTAAAGTCCCACCGGACTGCCCTCGAACCTGTCCCAATAGTTCTCATGAGGGCCTCTGCCGAGATATGTAAACTCATCTGCCGCAGCAGGAAGTCTCGTGCGCAGACCTATACGGGGCACCTCTATAGGCTCAATGTCATTTGTCCCAAAGAATTTGAATGAGACGCCCAGGGCTTCTCCGCGCAGGGTATATCTTACGCTGAATACATTGCCGCTTTCGAGAGTATAGACCGCGTTGATGCCGCCGTCTTCAATCTCCGCCTTGACATTGAACTCACGGCTGGAAGTCTTGAATGTCTGCGTGCGTGAAGGCCACCAATTGCCGTAGTCATTGTCCGTAGGTGCTCTCCAGAAAAGAGGTCTGAGGCCGAAGTCTTCATTGAACATAGGCTTGCCGGCAACAGTATAAGAGCTGAGGTAACCTTTTGACCTGTCGAATGTTATCTTCGCATCACCGCAGTTAAGAATCAACATCTGCCCATCTTCACTGCCGGTTGCCGGCTTGGAGGAATCCACATTTATGCGGGACTCGGCTCTGGAGAGAAGTATCTGCTCATGTGCAATCTCGTGCCCCTTGGGGAGAAGCGGCTGAGTTTCAAGCGTCTTCACGGAGAAATCAAGATAGCAGTCCTTGTCTTTGGGAAGTTCCGGGATCTCAAGCTCAAATCGCTCGCCGCTCTGCGGACCGAGATCGAAGCCCAATTCACCTTCCTGCAGGGGCTTTCCGTCCGCGCTCAGTGTCCAATGCACGCCGTAAGACTCCAGCGAAGTGAAATAGAACCTGTTGAATATCTCAAATGTACCTTCGCCGACCTGAGAGATTGTCACATTGCGGTACTGATGCTTGACTTCATAGGCACCCGGATGGGGCGTGCGGTCGGGCGCAACTATGCCGTTACAGCAGAAATTGCCGTCGCTCGGGGCATTCTCGCCGTAGTCTCCGCCGTAAGTCCAATATGGTTTGCCTTCGGAGTCATGTTCGAGCAGACCCTGGTCCACCCAATCCCAGATAAATCCGCCCTGCAGGTGAGGATAACTGTATATCTGCTTCCATTGCAAATCCAAGGAGCCTGTGGAGTTACCCATGGCGTGGGCATATTCGGAAGGAATCAGAGGCCTGTCCGTACCCTTTTCGCCCATCTGATGCAGCCAGTCGGCAGAGGGGTATTGAGGCACGAGCATGTCGGTATTCCATTCCCATTCAGCTCTTTCGTAGCAGACAGGACGGTTCTGTCCATCCTTTTCCAATGCCTTGAGGAGCTTGTACGCTTCATAGAAGTTGGCTCCGTTGCCGGCTTCATTGCCGAGGGAGAGTATGGTCACGCAAGGATAGTTGCGGGTGCGGTAGTACATGTTTTCCACGCGGTCGATGTGCTTGTCGCGCCAGGCGGGGTTATTGCCGAGAGTGCGGTCAAGTGCATATCCCATCGCATGGGATTCGATATTGGCTTCGTCATAGACATAGAAGCCGAGGCTGTCGCAAAGCTCGTAGAAAGCCCTGGGCTGGGGATAGTGACAGGTGCGTACTGCATTGATATTAAGCTGTTTCATCAGCTCAAGATCCTTGAGAATATCCTCGCGGGTGGTGTAGTGTCCTGTAATCTGGTTGTGCTCGTGGAGGTTGACTCCCTTGAATTTCACCGCCTTGCCATTGACAAGGAAGAGATTGCCAACTATCTCAAGCCTGCGGAATCCGACGCTCGCACGGGTGTATTTGTCGCCTACTTTGAGCAGAAGGGTGTAGAGTTCCGGGGTCTCCGCCGTCCATTTACGCACATCGGGCAGGGTCTCGGAGATTGAGAAACTGCCTTCGTAATGTTTTTCCGCGCTGGAGAGCACGATGCTTCCGTCTTTATCCAAAAGCTTGTAACTGAAATCCAAAGGCTTGGAGGAAATAACCGCGAGTTTGAATACTCCGGTCCGCAAGTCATCCTGAAGGGTGGAGACGACATTCCAGTCGAAGTCCTCCGGAATTGATGCGGTCTCACGGCTCAGGTACACGTCGCGTTCTATGCCGCTGAGCCTCCAGAAATCCATGTCTTCAAGATAGCTTCCAGTGCTCCAGTGCGTAACCACGAGTTCAAGATGGTTGTTCTCCGTCAGGAAAGGGGTAATGTCGTAGCGGACAAGGTCTTTGGAGTCCTCACTATAACCTACGAAGCGTCCGTTGAGAATCAGGTACGCGCCGCCTTTCACTCCGCAGAAGTTGATGTAAAGCCTTTCGCCTTCAGACAGATCGGGTGTTTTGAAGTCCTTCTTGTACACGCCGTAAGGTATCTTGTCGGGGAGGGTCGGAGGCTGGGGATTGGAGGGGCAGAAGTCGTATGGGATATTGGTGTAGACGGGATAGCCGTGACCCTGTCTCTCCCAGTTCCCGGGGACTGCTATGGCCGTGTCTTTATCCGCGCCGTCGTAGTTGAAGTCCCATACGCCGTTGAGCGAAATGTAATTGGGGCTTTCCTCGAACCCGTTGTGAAGGGCCTGCGACTCGCTGTCATGGAATATGGTCTCATGGCGCTTGGTTTCGGCAACTCCGAGAGTGGTCACATTGGCATAGCGGTGAGCCTCAATGCTCAATATGTCAGCCGACTTGTCCGAAAGATGTCTGGCTGTGCCGCATCCCGCAAGGCATACTGCCGGTACTGCGACCAAGAGGTGTATTAGATGTCTGTTCATATTGCTTTTGGTTATCTTTTATTTCGTGTCTAAAAAGGCCCTGTCAAAGCGCGGGGCTGGAATGCCGGAGGTTCGCGACCTCACAAGCCGTAGACCCAAGGATGCAAATCCAGACACCTTGCTTCCGGTGTCCAGATGCCTGAAAGCCTACCGCTTATTCCAAAGCGCAAATCTAAAAGATTTTTTCGGTCTTTCACTCCACCGCACGGGCACAGAATCCCGAAAATGGAGAATCCCCTGCGCAAAATCTCCCACCGCGCAGCGTCCCAGTAGACATTTCCCGCCAATTCGTACAGAAAATGGCCCGCCCTTGTACGGAACAGCCCAACAAGCCCTCCGCGTGCAGAAAACGGCCCGCCCTTGTACAGAACACCGGAATCGTCTCGCGCGGTACAAAAACAGGTGCGTTCTTGCACGGAACAGCACGACGAGGTCATCTTGTACAGAAATGGGCGTCTC
>CAZNDD010000016.1:0-21392 GCA_964571735.1 uncultured Muribaculaceae bacterium
ATCTTGACAATGCCGTAGCATATGAGGGCACTCCGTCCCAAAGGGGGCTTTCTAATGTGATACTATTTCCGTACAGAAAACGGCTCCTCTTTGTACAAACCATCACCAGCAAGACACGTGGTGCAAAATTAGGTCCAGCCCTGTACAGAACAGACCAACAAGGCCTCGGCGTACAAAAAATGGCCCGTCCTTGTACAGAACACCGGAATCGTCTCGCCCGGTGCAAAAACAGGCGCGTTCTTGTACGGAACAGCACGACGAGGTCATCTTGTACAGAAATGGGCGTCTCTTTGTACAAAGCAGCTAAGAGAACCCGACTTGTACAAAAATGGGCGTTTCTTTGTACAAGCCCATAACCAAAGCGATGCGCGGGGCAGAAAAGGGCTCTCTCCTGCACAAAGCAGCCCCAAAAATCACGTGGTACGGAAACAGACCCGTCCTTGTACGGAACAGCCCAGTAAATCCTCCGCGTACAGAAAACGGCCCGCCCTTGTACAGAACAGCCCAACAAGCCCTCCGCGTGCAGAAAATGGCCCGCCCTTGTACAGAACACCGGAATCGTCTCGCTTGGTGCAAAAACAGGCGCGTTCTTGCGCGGAACAGCCCAGTAAATCCTCCGCGTGCAGAAAACGGCCCTCCCTTGTACAGAACACCGGAATCGTCGAACAACAAAAATCCGGTCCCAGCTGATGCCAAGACCGGATTTTCTATGTAATGGGAAGAAACTTATTTGAGTTTCTTGTAGCCGTATGCGGCGGTGTCGCCGAGTTCCATCTCAATCTTCATCAAGCGGTTGTACTTGCAGATACGGTCGGTACGGCTGAGTGAGCCGGTCTTGATCTGACCGCTGTTGGTAGCAACTGCGATGTCTGCGATGGTGGTGTCCTCAGTCTCACCTGAACGGTGTGAAGTCACAGTTGTGTAGCCGTGACGGTGAGCCATCTCGATAGCGTCGAGGGTCTCGGTGAGTGAACCGATCTGGTTGACCTTGATAAGGATGGAGTTACCTGCACCCATCTCGATACCCTTCTGGAGGTACTTCACATTGGTTACGAAGAGGTCGTCACCCACGAGCTGGCAGCGGTCACCGATAGCCTTGGTGAGTTTGACCCAACCCTCCCAGTCCTCCTCGGAGAGACCGTCCTCGATGGAGTCGATAGGATACTTGGTGATGAGCTTCTCAAGATATTTGATCTGCTGGTCAGAAGTGAGTTTCTTTCCGCGAGGATCCTTCTTCTTACCGTCCTTGAGCTGCTTGTAGTCGTAGTAGAACTTGCCGTCCTCACCCTTGAAGCAGAACTCGGAAGCAGCGCAGTCCATAGCGATGGTCACATCCTTGCCGGGCTCAAGACCTGCAGCCTTGATAGCCTCGATGATGCAGTCGAGAGCATCGTCGATACCCTTGAGAGCAGGAGCGAAACCACCCTCATCACCAACTGCAGTGGAGCAGCCACGGTCCTTGAGAACCTTCTTGAGAGCGTGGAAAACCTCAGCGCCCATACGGACAGCCTCAGCCTCGTTCTTTGCACCGACGGGACGAATCATAAACTCCTGGAATGCGATAGGAGCATCGGAGTGTGCACCACCGTTGATGATGTTCATCATAGGAACGGGAAGCACATAAGTATTGGTACCACCGATATAACGATAGAGAGGCATGTCGAGATAGTTGGCAGCAGCGTGTGCAACTGCGAGGCTGACGCCGAGGATAGCATTGGCGCCGAGCTTGCTCTTAGTGGGAGTGCCGTCGAGCTCGATCATAGTCTTGTCGATGCTTCTCTGCTCGAGAGCTGACATGCCGATGATGGCAGGAGCGATGACGTCATTGACATTGGCAACTGCCTTGAGCACGCCCTTTCCGAGATAACGGCCCTTGTCACCGTCACGAAGCTCAAGAGCCTCATTCTCACCGGTAGATGCACCTGAAGGAACAGCAGCTACGCCTTTGACACCAGACTCGAGGATAACCTCGACCTCAACTGTAGGATTACCTCTTGAATCGAGGATCTCTCTACCTGTAACTTGTACGATTCTCATTGTTGTAAAAATTAACGAAATTTCTGTCAAACGGACCGGAAGAACATCATATTCCACCAATCCGCCGCAAAAATAGCAAAAATCCCTCGCATTTCATTAAGAAGCTCTCCGAATTTATCATTATTTACGCCGCCTCACAGGTCATCTTCCTCCTCATCGGTCATTTCCCACCGAAAAACTCGAAATTGACGCAAAAACCCAGCATAACAAATCTCGGAAACAGCCTCAGATTTATCCGACAACCCGCCGGTCAAAAAAGGCCATCAATCAGCCATAGGGGGGGGTAAAATTGAATTCTGAGAAATACTCAGAAGTATAAGAACAATGGATATGGGCAAAAACTCCGAGAGCATGCCGTTAAGCTTCTCCACCGCCACCTTCACGCGATACTGGACAGTCTTGAGCGACACCCCCTGCTCAAGCGCTATCTCAGCGTAGGTCATATTATGGAAACGACTCAGTTCAAACGCCTCCCTCTGCTCTGCAGGCAAAGCCGCCAATGCGGTCTCGAAATGAGTCAGCACTTCAGATACCGTCAAAGGCGTCATATCAACAGCCGAATCAATAATGCGTGTCCTCAGGGACGATAGTATCCTTGCATGCGTATCTTCCTTGCTTATAAAGGTAAAGCACCTGTTCTTCACCGAGCGGTAAAGATACGGTATCAGAGACTCGCGTATCTTGATTTTTCCGGGGTTTTCATAGATATGTACGAAAAGGTCCTGCACAATTTCCTCGGCCTCGGACAAGCTTACATAATGCGAAGCGTACGAGACAAGCGAAGGGTATGTTTTGTTGAACATATCCTCAAAGCCAATAAACCCAGCATCGGCAAGACTCTTCTCAAGACTATGATTCTCAGCCATTTCCAACCTTGCATGTATCACAAAACCCACCGTGCAAATCAAAATAACGACACAGGGTGTCAAGACATATGCAGAACGCCAAAGATAAGTAAAAAATTATTCATCACTCATCTTATCCTTTTTGCGAGTTCGGCAGTCTTGAGTATGTAAAGAAGTGGGCAACTCACATAATGAAGCACGACAACCTCATAGCCCTGCTCGAAGAATATTTCCGTGGCACATTGGATACCGAGCAGGCTACAAACCTCGAAAAATGGATATTGGAAGACAAGGAGAACTACGCCTTGGCGGAGAAGGTATGCCAAATCGAACTTCTTGCTTCCCGATATGGAGCGGAGACCACCATTGACACCAAGGCCGCGTGGAAAAAAGTACACAGACGCCTCAACCATAAGAAGAGATCACGTTTTGCCGAAACTGCACGCAGGATCTCCCTGGTCGCCATTACACCATTAATTCTACTCAGTGCATACTTCATACCCCGCTACTTCAACCTGCTCAAAATGGGCAATGAGACTGTCACTATCGAAAGTACAGTCGGAATGACCACCTATACCACACTTCCGGACGGCACAAAAGTATGGCTCAACTCCGGTTCGACATTAAGCTACCCACAGACATTCAAGGGAGACACCAGACATGTCAATCTTGACGGAGAGGCCTATTTCAATGTCAGCAAAATAGAAGGGCAGCGCTTCGTAGTGAGCGCAGGAGACCTCCAGGTGGAAGCATTAGGAACAGAATTCAATGTGGAAGCATACACCGACAGAAGCGATGACATAAGAACCACATTGTCCAAAGGGCTTGTCCGCATCTCGTACCCGGATAGCTGTGGCAATACCCGCGAAGTAGATGTATTCCCCTGTGATAGCTACACATACACTAAGGGAAATGACAAACTCGCATACGCCAAAGTAAATCCCTACGCATTGTCTTCATGGAGAGACAACAAAATCATACTCGATAAGACTCCCCTTGACGATGCATTGCGCATGGTAGGCAATCGCTACGGCATAAGGTTCATCGTGGACAACGAAGACCTGCTTCAAAACCGATACACAGGCACATTCTCCGAGCAGAGTCTTGACATAGTACTGGAGATGTTCAGCGAAACCACCAACATATCCTTCTCAAGAGAGGAAGCCACAGAAGGCAGTATGCCAATAATAAGAGTCAGATAACACACTTTCACAACATAACCACACAATGACACGCAAGACAATCATTGGTTTATTTTGCTCCCTATGCCTATCGTTAAGTGCATGGGCTGCAAGTTCAGACGATGTCACGGTCAGCGGAATCATAGTTGACGAGAATCAGGAAAGCGTCATCGGCGCAGCGGTCATCTCGGGCAGGGACCTTAGCAACGGTGTCCTAAGCGACATCGACGGAAGATTCTCAATACACACGACCAAGGGTGACACTCTTACCATTTCAGTATTAGGATATACAGAGAAGACAATCATCGCCACCGAGAACATAAGCAATCTGCGCATAGTACTCATGAGCGATGTACAGGTCTTGGATGATGTTGTAGTCGTAGGATACGGAGTCCAGAAAAAGGTAAACCTCACAGGTGCGGTCTCTGTAGTCTCTTCACAAGACCTCGAAAACAGAACTTCTCCCGACCTTACACACATGCTACAGGGCAGTGTTCCTGGACTTTTCGTCTCCACGTCATCGGGAAATCCCATGGACGAAGCATCCATCAACATACGAGGCGTCAACTCCCTCAACGGAGGCAGTCCGCTCGTGCTGATAGATGGTGTCGAGGGAGATATTTCCAAAGTAAATCCAAATGACGTAGAGTCCGTCTCGGTCATCAAAGACGCATCCTCGGCTGCCATATACGGTGCCAGAGCTTCATTCGGCGTGATACTCGTCACCACCAAGAGCGGAAAGAACACGGAAGGCAAGCCGGTGGTTCGGTACAGCGGGAATTTCGGATTCACCTCCCCTACCACAAGAACAGACTACGAGACATCAGGATACTGGTCGGTCTATGTGACGGATCTATTTGCCAACGGCACATACAACACCAACTACACCCACTACACGGAGGAAGACATGCAGGAGTTGTGGGCAAGGCGCAACGACAAGGTAGAAGATCCCTCCCGCCCGTGGGTAGTGGAAGAAGTCAGAAACGGACGCAACTCCTATATCTATTACGCCAACACCGACTGGTATCACGAATTGTACACGGATATCAACCCCATGCAGCAGCACAATTTCTCGGTATCCGGCGGCAGCGGAAACATGCGCTATTACCTGTCGGGCGGATATGAGCACAAGCAAGGCACTTTCAAGGTAAGACCCGATCAGTACAACAAATACAACGTAAGGGCCAAAGTGGATGTAGACCTCAACAAGTTCCTGACACTCAGCAACAACATGAGTTTCTACGCCTCCGACTACGACTACCCCGGAAACGCCTCCGTAGACAACACTTTCCGCTACGGAGCAGTGCACGGACTCGCAAGTTTCCCCAGAACCAATCCCGATGGGTCGTGGGTCTACAAAACCATCCTGCTCGACAGCAATGTCACCAACGGCTGCCACATCGAACTTGGGCAGGATACAAAGGTCAATCTCATCAAGAAGTACAATTTCTCCAACACTTCGGAACTGACGGCACATATATTCGATGGCTTCGACATCAAGGCAAACTTCACTTGGACTCGCAACGAATACAAGGATTCGCACCGCTGGACCAATTCAAGCTATTCGACCTACCCCGGAGAAATCCTTTGGGACAGGAGCGGTCGCTTCCAGAACATGCTTGAAGAGACCAACAACGAAACCAGATACACAGCCACCAACATCTACGCAAGCTACAAGCACAACTTTGAGAAAGGTCACAATATCAGCGCAGTGGCAGGCGTAAACTACGAATACGAAGTCTACAAGAACAATTATCAGGCGGGACGCAACCTCTCGTCTGACTATATCTCCGACTTCAACCTCGTACAACCGGACGAAGCCACAGGAGCAAAGGCATTCACAATCACAGGCGGACAAGGCGAATACGCCATCGCGGGAGCATTCTTCAGAGCCAACTATGACTACAAGGAGAAATATCTGCTCGAAGTGAGCGGACGCCTTGACGGAACATCCAAATTCGACAGAGAGCACAGGTGGGGATTCTTCCCTTCGGCTTCAGCGGGTTGGAAATTCTCCGAAGAGAGCTGGATGCAGGATATAAATTGGCTCAACATGGGTAAGCTCCGATTCTCATTTGGCTCGCTCGGCAACCAGCAGGTAGGATACTACGACTTCGTGCGCACCATCAATGTGTCCAGCCTTTCATATCTGTTCGAGTCCGACAGCCAGCTCGCGACCGGTTCAAGCGTATCCGCTCCCAACGCAGGCAACCTCACATGGGAAGTAGCCAAGCATTACAACGCGGGACTTGACATATACGCATTTAACAACCGCTTGAGTTTCAGCGGAGAAGCATATATCCGCGACACGGATGGCATGCTCACCAGAGGAGACGATCTCCCGGGGACATACGGAGCAGCCACGCCAAAGAAGAATGGCGCGAACCTCAGATCCAAGGGCTACGAACTCACACTCGGATGGAAAGACAGTTTCCAGCTCGCGGGCAAGCCTTTCTCCTACGGTGTCACCACTACGTTCTCGGACTACATTTCCGTCATCACCAAATACGAAAACCCCTCCCGACTGCTCGGCACATACTATGAGGGGATGGTTCTCGGAGAAATCTGGGGATTCAGGACTGACGGTCTATTCGCTTCGGATGAGGAAGCCGCTACTTACACCTCGGTGGTAGACCAGAGCTACGTCAACTACAATCTCAACGGAGGTTGGAAAGGAGGAGATGTCAAGTATCTCGACCTTGACGGCGACGGCGAAATCAGCAAGGGCGGTGTCACTGTAGACAACCCCGGAGACATGTGCATCATAGGCAACAGCAACCCCCGTTATCAGTACGGAATCACCCTCAATGCCGCATACCTCGGCTTCGACCTGTCCGTATTTTTCCAGGGAGTAGGCCACCGCGACTGGTACCCTCCCACCTACTGCCACTCGTTCTGGGGCCCTTACAACCAGTGCTCACAGACTTTCCTCCAGAAAAACTGGATGGACAATGTGTGGTCTGAAGACAATCCCGACGCCTACTTCCCTCGTCCAAGATGCGACATAGGCAATGTCGGAGGCACCGAAATCACCACGGTCAACGACAGATACCTGCAGAACATAGGCTACTGCCGACTCAAGAACCTCACGTTCGGCTACACGCTACCGTCTTCCCTTATGCACAAGCTCCCGCTCGAAAATATCAGAGTGTACTTCACTGGAGAGAACCTCGCATATATCTCTCCCCTGCAGAAAATCAACAAGTACATGGACCCTGAGCAGGCCGCTACCGATGCATACCTCGGATTCCTGTATCCTTGGCAGAAGTCATTCATCATGGGAATAGACATCACATTCTAATGACGCCAAAACAATGAAACACACTTCAATATGCATATTGACAGCAGCGATGCTGATTGGATTCAGTTCCTGCGATGCCGTCAACGACAAACTCGACAAATACCCTCTGGACACGGTCTCGCCCGGGTCATACTTCATGGATGCGACCCAACTTCAGACATATCTGAACACCTGCTATCCAGCAGTATTCACCCAAAACACCTACGATGCCGAGAATGACCTCTACTTCAAGAAGACGCTCGGAAGTCTTCAGAGAGGCGGCACCATGAGGAGAGTACCTTCTTCCGGAGGGGGATGGGATTTCTCCGGACTGAGACATATCAACACCCTGTTCACGTACATAGACAACTGCAAGGATGCGGCAGACAAGACGGAATACACAGCCCTCGCCAGATTCTTCCGTGGATACTGGTATTTCCTCAAGGTCAGAGACTTCGGGGACATGCCTTGGATAGACAAGGAGCTATTCTCAGACGATGAGGCATTATATGCTCCGCGCGACAGCAGGGAACTTGTAATAGACAATGTGATAGCAGACCTCGACTATGCCATAGAACACTTAAGCGGGACAGTCAGCAGCCCGTACAGAGTAAACAAATGGACAGTCCTTGCACTCAAATCCAGAATATGCCTATTCGAGGGCACATGGCGTAAATACCATGCCAATGACGACTACGCCACTTCCGGCAAGCATGACAGCGCCTACTATCTTCGCCTGAGCGCAAGCGCGGCAAAGGATTTCATCGACAACTCCCCTTACAGACTCTACAAAACCGGCAACCCCGAGCTTGATTACAGGCAGTTGTTCGCATTCCAGACGGCAAATCCCGATGAAATCATACTCGCACGCAACTATAGCCTCACTGTGTCCATGTCACATTTCGCATCATGGTCCACATGCGAGCAGAACAGCTTCGCTATCAACAAGAAACTCGTAGACTGCTACCTAATGAAAGACGGAAGCAGATTCACAGACAAATCAGGCTGGGATACGATGGAATTCTACGACGAGATACAGGATAGGGATCCCCGTCTCGCGCAGACCATGAGGACACCCGGGTATAAGCGCTTCGACAGCGACCTCGTGAGAGTGCCCCAGCTTTCAAGTTCACTCAGCGGATACCAAAGCGTCAAATATGACCAAGGAGTTTCCTACTGCCCGGACACATGGACAGCCACGGATGCCGACCTACCCATCTTAAGAGTGGCGGAAGTCCTTCTGAATTACGCGGAAGCCAAAGCCGAATGCGGAGAGCTCGCCCAAGAGGATTTGGATATCTCAATCAACAAGCTTCGAGAGCGCATCGGAATGCCGAATCTCAACATGGCGGCAGCAAATGCCAATCCTGATGACAGTTATCTCGGCAATCCCGCCTACGGCTATCGCAACGTAAGCGGAGACAACCGGGGAGTCATACTCGAAATACGCCGCGAAAGGATGGTAGAACTTGCGCAAGAGGGAGATTTCCGCTGGTACGACCTTATGCGATGGAAAGAAGGCAAATGCCTTGAACAGCCATATCTCGGCATGTATTTCCCCGGACCTGGAGAATACGACTTCGACCATGACGGAAGCATCGACCTCTGCATCTACGAGGTCACAAAGCCGGAGACTACGGCACTCGAATCCTACAAACTCGGCTCCGAAGTGTACTTGAGCAACGGTACGAGTGGCAACCTCAACTACATAGAGGCAAAGAGGATTTCACATGTATTCGACGAGGGCAGAGATTATCTCTATCCCATCCCGACAGGCGAAATGGCACTCAACAACGCCCTCGAACAAAATCCCGGTTGGACTACTATCAAGAAATAGCACTATATGAAACAACATTCCAGGATCATTTGCGCTTTGGCTTTGCTATTGTGTTTCAGCACAGGAGCATTCGCGCAAAAGATTAATTTAAATTTCAAGAATGCTCCGCTCAAGGAGGTCCTCGCTGCAATCGAGGCTCAGAGCGGCAAGCAGTTTTTCTACAACACGCGCGATATAGATGACACAAAAAAAGTGTCAATCAGTGTCACCGATGCCGAACTCTCAAATGTATTGGACAAGCTCTTCGACAGCACAGCCATCAGGACAAGGGTAACGGCAAGCGACATAGTCCTGTCAAAAGGAGAACCCGCGCCTCAAATGGCCCAAACCGGGAACAATGACATTACCGTAAGCGGACTCGTGAGCGACGCCCAGACGGGAGAGCCCCTGATAGGAGTGAGCGTAGCGATACTCGGCACGACCCGAGGTGTCAACACCGACTTGGACGGACGCTTCTCCATCGAGACCGCACCGGACAGCAGACTCGTACTCGGATGTCTCGGATACAAGACTCTGTCAGTGGATGTACAGGGTCGCAAGGAACTGAATCTCACCATGCAGTCCGACATCAACACGCTTGACGCCGTAGTCGTAATGGGCTATTCGAGTGTAAAGAAAGCCGAGCTTTCCAGTTCAGTGACTTCGGTTGAGGGAGACGAGTTGAGAGATGTGGTGTCCACTGATGTCGGCACTCTTCTTCAAGGCAAGGTAGCAGGCGTCACCGTATCCAATTCTTCAGGACAACCCGGCTCTGCCGCGACCATACGCATCAGAGGGACCGGCTCCATTTCCGCAAGTTCATCGCCTCTCTATGTGGTGGACGGAGTCGTGGGAGGCAGTTTCTCGCCCAACGATGTGGAGACCATCACCGTGCTTAAGGACGCAGGCTCGACAGCCCTATACGGAGCGTCAGGCGCGGGTGGAGTCATCGTCGTCACCACCAAGCAGGCCAAGCGCGGGCAGGATGCCATAGTGGATTTCAAGGCAACGGCAGGCGTAAAGCAGGCTCTGACAGGACGCTTCAAGCCCATGGACGCATACGAACTCGCCGATTACCTCAAGAGCATCAACAAGAATTTCTATGTGCCCAAAGATCTGGATTCCCACAACTTCGACTGGATGAACGAGAGCCAGAGAACGGGCATCACACAGAACTACTATGCTTCCGCAAGCGGGAGCAAGGGAGGCATCACCTACCTCGCGAGCATCGACTATTTCGATGAAATAGGTACATACAAATGGTCAGACTATAGTTATCTGACAGGAAGACTCAACTTGGGCGCAGAGATTACCGACAATCTCACACTCAATGTCCATTCTTACTACAACTACCACAAGGGCCACTCCAATGCGGTATCCACTTATAGCCAGATGCCGTTCGACAACCCCAAAGACAGTCGCACGGGAGAGTATGTCGCCATCACAGGATCACGCCGCCCGGACAACAACGAGTTGTGGTTCGGACATGACAAGAACAACCCGCTCTATGTCCAGAGTGTCAACGATGCCAATTACTACGGATCAGAGTCCATCATGGACGTGCAGCTCGTCTGGAAACTCAGCGACAATCTGAGTTTTACCACCACTAACCGTTACTCGGATGCCACTTCCCATAGCTGGAGCGAGACTTCTCCCGAAGCATACAACGGAACTTACCCCGATGGTTATGTCCACGAAAGCGTCTCATGGGGCAGGAGTTTCAACACCACCAATCTCCTCAAATACTCCAACACTTTCGCGACAGACCACTCTTTCTCCGCATTGCTCGGGCACGAATGGGGTAAGTCCTATTCCAAATGGACCAGCGGAAGCGCGACAGGTATCTTCAACGGACTTGACGTGTTCGACACGATGAAGCCGTCTTCCGTTGGAGGAAGCGACCTCGAAACCGAGGCATGGTCCCTCTTCGGGCAGGCGACATACTCTTACAAAGAAAAATACATTGTCAATGCCACATTCAGAGCTGACGCAAACTCCGTATTTGCACCCAACAACAGAGTGGGTTACTTCCCCTCAATTTCAGGTGCATGGGTAGCTTCATCAGAAGACTTCATGCAGTCGCAGGATGTGATTTCATTCCTCAAACTGCGTGCAAGCTACGGTACAACAGGTAACTCGGGACTAACCCCTTACAGCTATCTGGACGTATATGATTTCTCCAAGGTAGTCCAGTATCAGGGCGAAACCGGAGGTATCCCCGGAAGTGTCGCCAACCCCGACCTACACTGGGAAACCGCAGTCATGACCAATATCGGCGCAGACATTAGTTTCGGCAATTTCCTCACTCTCAACCTTGACGTCTACAACAACGAAAACCGCGACCTTCTGCTTGAAGTCCCCCTCCCTCTCGACACGGGATTTGATTCACGAATCGAGAACACGGGACGCATACGCAACCGAGGTATCGAGGTGCAGGTGCTTTCAGATAACATCAAGAAGCGCGATTTCAAATGGTCCACTTCGTTCAATATCGGATTCAACAAGAATACAGTGACATACCTCCCGAACCACGAGGATATCATTCCTTCAAGCTATGCCCTCAGACAGATTTACAGGGAAGGAGAAGAGCTATTCAGCTGGTGGGGCCCAAAATGGCTCGGCGTAGACCCTGAGACAGGAGATCCCCTGTGGGAGCATCTCATCAAGGACGAGAACGGCAATATTATCGGTACTGAGCCTACCAACACCGTAGACGTGACCAACGACTGCCAGATACTCGGCAGTGCACAGCCCAAGTTCACCGGAGGTCTTTACAACAGTTTCGAGGCATTCGGATTCGAGCTTGGCATCAACTTCCAATTCGTCTACGGCAACAAGATTTTCAACTGGACCCGCAAGGTAATGGACTCCGATGGTGCTTACACCGACTACAACGCCATGTCCCTCAACAACGGACTGGGATGGAGCCGCTGGGAGAAGCCGGGAGACATCGCAACCCATCCTAAACCGCGCACCGGAGGCAACCGTAACGCCAACGAATGCACTTCCCGCTACTTGGAAGACGGCAGCTACCTGCGTCTGAAGAATATTTCCCTGAGCTACAACATCCCGGCAGCCGTCAGTTCAAAGGTCAATCTCAGCAGCGCGAAACTAACCCTTTCAGCCGACAACCTCTGGACCTACACCAAGTTCTCAGGCACTGACCCCGAGGTTGATTTCGCAGGCTCGCTCACCTCGCTCGCAGGATTATTCAGCTACAATTATCCCGTAGGCAGGCTCATCTCACTCAGCTTTAGCGCAAGATTCTAATTATGAAGACAAAACACATATTATATTCACTCGCAATCATTCTGCTTACCGCATCTTGCAATCTCGACAAGTTCCCGTCAGACAAGGTTTCGTCGGGAGATATGCAGAATACGGAGAATGCGGTTTCGGCCACCAACGGCAACTACGCAATGTTCAAGGCGTACATCCCTTACAACGGCTATTACACGGTAGGTAACACATTCATGCGTCACTACCTGCTGATGGCTGAGCTGAAGGGAGACAATGTCCTTATGTCTGGAAAGAGCACAGACCCTCTGTTCTCAAACGCGACACTTTCGGATATGGCTTCCGACACCGATGTCGAATATTTCTGGTTTATCTGCTACAAAATCTGCTACGCTACTTCCGCCATGATCAACGCCATTGATGAAGACAATGCGGATGCGGAACTGAAGCATATAAAGGGAGAGAACCTGTTCATGAGGGCATTCACCCACATGAGCCTCTGCCAGATATTCGCATTCCCCTATGCGTTGAAAGGGCCCGATGAGATAGGAGTCATACTCCGCACCGGCCCCGCGGCATCTGACGAAGTAAAGAGGAGGGCAAGCGTAGGTGAAGTCTATGAGCAGTGCGAAGAAGACCTCAAGAAAGCCATCGCCCTGATGGAAGGAGGTTCACGCCGAGGCAACAACGGCTATATCGATATCAATACCGTCAAGGCTCTGCTTTGCAGGCTCTATCTCTATGAGAAGAGATATGACGAGTGCATCGCCCTTGCCGACGAACTTCTCGGCGCAGATCCCTCAGCCCATCTCGAAAGCGACTACGAATCTCTCTTCCAAAATACAAAGAACTCAAAAGAAGTTCTCTGGTGTATTGCGCTTGACTACAATGAGACCGAGTATCCCGGAGCTCAGGCCATGATAGGAAGTATGTACAACTCACAGGGCGACCCGGGAGATGGTACGGGTTGGGCTGAAATCTATTATTCCCAGCCGCTTATAGACCTCTTTGAGCGTTACCCCGAAGACCAACGTCTCTCTATGAGAACCAAGCAGAACATTTCCACCACGGGAGCAAAGATGATCTATTGGCCAGTACTCAACGAGCAGGACGGCTTCGCCGAGAACCATATCGACCGGGAACCCACTTTCGCAGACGGCAAATGGACCTGTACGGATGCAAAGGGCAACAAGCACACGGTGGAGACCGAGATTGTGGGCGGGTATGCCAAGAATTACATCACCCTCAACGGAGAGAAGCAATATGTAACCGTAGCGGATTCTATGGGCTGCCGTACCGGCACAGGCGGAGACATGTACCCTCTCAACTATATGAAGAAATTCTCCAATCAGGACGGAACTCCGAGCAATATGGCATCTCCCGCATTCTTCCGCTATGCAGAAGTCATCCTCAACAGAGCTGAGGCCAAGGCTCACAAAGGAGACGTGGCAGGAGCCCTTGAAGATGTCAATGTGATCAGACGCAGGGCACTTCTCCCCGAGGAAGCCATGTTCAGCGAAAGCAATATGACAGAGCGCGGTTACAACGACGTGCTGGATATAGTGCTCGACGAGCGCAGGATGGAGCTCTGCTTCGAAGGATTCAGAACTTTCGACCTCCAACGCAACGGCAAGGCTATCGACCGGCGCTATGCAGGGCGTCAGCCTTACGAAGTCGTACAGCCGGACGACCTCAGGCTGCGTTACTTCATCCCCGTCACGGAAATAACCGCCACAGGCATAGAACAGAACAATAGATAATTCACATACAATCATTAACCATTTTTCAACAACACTATTATGAAAAAAGCATTTCTTTTGTGCGCTGCTGCAACTGCAGCCATGACACTGCTTGCTTCTTGCAACAAGGAAGAGCAGAAAAATGACAACAAGAAGGACAATAACATCGAAGAGACCGCGAATTTCGCAATCGACGGCAACTTCGCAGACTGGGACGCCCTCACCGCAGAGACTGCCAACGAGTATGACGTGATCATCCCGATCAACGACGATTACAAGTCCCTCAAGGCAGTAAAGATCTCTTCCACGGATTCCGAGATCCTCGTCTATGCAGAAATCGCTGTGGACAAGCTCCAGCTTTCCGAAACTGCATATGAAGGCGGTAACTCCAATGACGGACATGGCGACGGCACTCCTGGCCCGTTCATCCTTTATCTTGACCTCGATGGTAACCCCGAGACAGGTTTCACAACCCATAGCGACGCTGATGGCAATCCCCTTATTCCCGGCATCGGATGCGAAGTAGGCGTAGAGGACTACTGGTTCATCAGTGCAAGTGACGGTAAGTGCTACCTCGGATGGTCACAAATTATCAGCGAGCCCACGGACGCAGCCGACGGAGACGAGTATCAGCAGGATTCATGGTGGCAGAACGGCGGCACAGGCGGTTGGGATCCCGCCAACGACAACCTCGCACCCCGACTTGACAGCTACAAGACTAAGATAGAGGGTAGCACCATGAAGGTAGAGTTCGCAATGGAGCGTTCCGTGCTTGCAAGCATGTGCACCCGCCATGAGATGGGCAGCACCATCATCGTCGGCGCACGCTACTACAACAACGACCAGACTGCATCATGGGGTCTTTCAGGTCTCACCAAAGCTGCTACAGTAAAACTCAGATAATTCAATCTCACACAGAGCCCGGAGAGGCTTCTTCGGGCTCTGTTTCATATAATCAGCATGAAACTCTTACACACCATACCGGCAATACTTCTCGCCTGCACCTTATCCATTGGCGTAGATGCCAAGAGCAAGGTCGAAGTCAAACCATACAGCGTTATCCCTGAACCTCGCGAAGTGACACACCACGAGGGCTCTGCAGATCTTGCAGGCTTCACTTTCGTAGTATCAGACGGCTTCGATAGAATCTGTCACGAAGCAGCTACGGAGCTGGCGGACAAGTTCACAGCCGCAAGCGGCAAAAAGTCCCGCGTAAAAGCCGGTGATGGCAAGTCTAAGAGAACTGTCAAAATCAGCAAAGACCCTAAACTTACAGAAGAGGAATACACCCTCAACATCACTCCCAAAAATGTACGCATCACAGCTTCAGGCACGCAGGGGGTATTATACGCCCTCCAGACGCTGACGCAGCTTCTACCCATCGAATTCTTCGAGGGCAAGCAGGACTTGGGCAGCCTCCCTGTCCCCTGCGTAGATATCAAAGACAAGCCCCGCTTCTCTTACAGAGGAGTACTGATCGACTCGGGGCGTCATTTCTTCAGCGTGGAAGAAATCAAAAAATGCCTTGACATCATGGCTCTCTACCACGAGAACCGCTTCCACTGGCATCTCTCCGAAGACCAGGGTTGGAGAATCGAAATCAAGAAATACCCTAAACTTACTTCTATAGGTTCAGTCCGTCACGGAACACAGGTCGGATACGACCGAGACAGCCTCGACGGAGTAGATTACGGCGGATTCTATACCCAAGACCAAATCCGGGACGTCGTGGAATACGCTGCAAAGAGGGGTATCACAGTCATCCCCGAGATAGACCTTCCCGGTCACATGCTCAGTGCGCTTGCCGCATATCCCGAACTCGGATGCACAGGCGGGCCTTACGAGGTCGCAACCACCTGGGGTGTGAAGAAAGATGTACTCTGTGTAGGAAAGGAGGAGACATTCCACTTCATAGAGGACGTATTGACAGAGGTCATGGAACTTTTCCCCTCGGAATACATCAATATCGGCGGAGACGAAGTCCCCAAGGACAGATGGAACGCATGTCCCCACTGTACTGCCAAGATGCAGGAACTCGGTCTGTATGACCATGACGGACACACCGCAGGCCAATATCTCCAGAACTGGGTAAACCTCAAAGTCCAGGCATTCCTCAACTCTCACGGACGCAAATTGATAGGCTGGGAAGAGATTCTCGAAGGTGATCTGCCCAAGGGTGCCACCGTCATGAGTTGGAAGGGCACCATAGAGAACGTAGACCCCCGCATCTGGGAATACGACTGCGTGATGAGCCCCCGCAGCTATATGTACATAGACCGCTATCAGTCATGGGAATACGACCGTGAGCCACTCTCTATCGGAGCATACCTCCCCGTAGAGGACGTATACTCTTACGAGCCTTACGACGGTGTACCCGAGTACGGCAAAGCCCGCATCCTCGGAGTACAAGCCAACCTCTGGACGGAGTTCATAGGCACTGACGAATACCTCGAATATATGCTTCTTCCCCGTCTTGCCGCACTCAGCGAAGTGCAATGGTGCGCGGAAGACAGCAAGGACTACGACAGATTCCGCACGGCACTCGACCAGCACGCAAAACTTTACGAAGCTCTCGGCTACACCTACTGCAAGTACCCCTGGGGCATAGTAGGTCTTCCCGATAGCGAGCAGAAAGCCAGAAGCCATGAAGAGCTGCGCAGCTATGTACAGGAGAAATTCGGATTCGACATTGACGAACAATAATACAAATAACTAATACTTAACAAAATGAATAGATTAAAACTCGGCTTTTTAAGCAGTTTGGCAATTGCAGCGTCTCTGCTTGTTGCTTCATGCGCCAATCAGGACAGAATCATCAGGACTGAAGTCCCGGAGAGACCTGCCGGACAGCAGGATATGATAGGATATGCAGACGCGCCCATAGACACTATCAGAGTCGGCATCGTAGGTCTCGGTGCCAGAGGTTCATTTGCCGTATGGCGCTACACCTATGTCCCCTGGACCAAAATTACAGCCATCTGTGACGTGGAGCCGGACCGCGTAGAGAAATCCGCCAAGGTGCTTGCAGAGAAAGGCCTGCCTGAACCTGCAAAATATAGCGGATACGAAGGATACAAGGAACTTTGCGCAAGCGAAGACGTCGACCTTGTCTATGTCTGCACGGACTGGGCACACCATGTACCCGTGGCTCTCTGCGCAATGGAAAACGGCAAGCACACCGCAATCGAAGTCCCTTCAGCCACTTCGCTTCAGGAGTGCTGGGATCTCATCAACGCTTCGGAGCGCACAAGACGCCACTGCGTGATTCTCGAGAACTGCTGCTACGACTTCTTCGAACTTAATGCCTTGCAGATGGCAAAGGAAGGCGCACTCGGTGAAATCGTTCACGTGGAGGGCTCCTACAACCACAACCTCTACGACTATTGGAACGATTACTGGAACGACTGGAGGCTTCAGTTCAACGCCACTCATAAAGGAGATGTCTACCCCACTCACGGTCTGGGTCCCGTGGCTCAGGCTCTCGGCATCAACCGAGGCGACCGATTCACCACACTTACAGCCTATGCCACAGCTTCTTTCAACGGCGTAAAGGCCATGAAGGAATATCGCGGAGTGGACTACCCCGACTTCCAGAACGGAGATGTTACCTGCACCCTGCTCGGTACAGAAAACGGAAAGACCGCACTCATCGAGCATGACGTGCTCACACCACGTCCCTACGACAGGATGTACCAACTCGTGGGCACACTCGGCTACGCAGCCAAATATCCCGTAGAGGAAATCACCCTCCATCAAGAAGTTCTTGACGAGTACGGAATCAATTACAAAATCGAGAACCAGCACGCTGCCCTCCCCAAGAATGTAGAGAGCGAAGTCCGTGCAAAGTTCCAGAGCCCCATCATCAATGACGAACTCGCCGCACAGGCTAAGTCCGTAGGCGGACATGGAGGCATGGACTGGATTATGGACTACAGACTCGCATACTGCCTCCACTACGGACTCCCTGTGGACATGGATGTATATGATCTCGCTTCATGGTGCTGCCTTGCAGAGCTCGGAGCGCTCTCCATCGACAACGGCAACGCTGCAGTGGAAGTCCCCGATTTCACCCGTGGCGGCTATCTCAAGCGTGACGGATTCAAATATGCTTTCGCTGACGGAAGCTTCAAATAATCACTGTATTACCAATCAGCAAACCACATTAAATCATGCCTAAAACAATTAACCAGACTAAAAAGTACAGTGCCCCAGAAATTTCCAGCGTAAGGCTTCTTGCGGGCGAATCATTCCTGAATCCCACTTCAGGAACAAGCGCAGAGCCCGGCTGGTACCCCCAAAATTTCTGGGAGGAAGACGAATTCTAAAAATACAAAGGTTATGAACAAAAGACTATTCTTCGTCATCGCACTGACTTCGCCGCTTCTCTTCTCCTGCACCAAAGAGTTCAATACTCCGGTGCAGGAAGGAGTCGCAGCTAACGGAACTTTCAGCATCCAAGCCTCGGTTCCTCAAAGCAAAACGGCCATTGATGAGACCTGGGCAGTGTCATGGACTGAAAACGATTCGTTAAGTATCATCGTGGACGGCAAGGCTGCCAGATTCGATCTCGTGTCCGAAAATATGTTCACAACAAGCGATTTCGCGCCGGCAGAAGGCAAGGAATACATGTGGAACGCCCTCTATCCGTACACAAAATCCCTTACATCCGTATCCGGCGGATATGGCAATGCCGACATCACCATACCCGTAGCAAATGTCCAGCAGGGCGCAGGAAACAACTCCCACCTCGCAGGACAGGTACTCGTGGGTATCGCACAGACCAGCGGAACGGCCACGCCTCATGTCAGCATGAAACAGACTGTCTCCGTCATCAAGGTCAAACTCACCAACAACTCGTCTTCAGACCTCGACATACGCCGCGTCGTCATTAACAACAGCGCGTACAAGTATATGTCGGGCAAGTTTAAAATCAAGTTCGAGGACGGGAGCCTTCAGGCAATGGGCGGAAGTGAAAGCTATCCGTTCACGGAACTAAATATCAGTTCTGCGATTGTAGCAGGGGGCTCGGTTGCCGAGTTCTATGTCCCTACCGCACCGCTTACGCTTAATGCTTCCGACGTGATGACATTTACATTCACCACCGCCGACGGCAGGAAAGCACAGGTCCGCAAGAGTCTGAGCTCCGATGTGGAGTTCAAGGCCGGCGCCATCCGTCCCACTTCCATCACCATCTCCGACAACGATTTCAGCACAAATGGCGATGAGACCGGAACGGCTATCAGCATAGACGGAAACTTCAGCGACTGGGCAGGCATAAGCGGAACTACTGAAAGTGCTTCCGGCGCCGACCACATCAAGGAGTTCAAGTTCGCGGTATCTTCACACAAACTCTACGGATATTACAAGGCAGACTGGAAAGCAACTTCGAATTATTTCGTCCATGAAGCCCGACTTCTCTTCAATACAGACGGCAACAGCGCCAACGGCTCCAATACTAACCATGGAATGAAGTCGGATGTATGCTTCATCACCAACTTCGGGAATCTCAACGGTGCATATGTGAACGACGGGGGTAGCGGACACATTCCTCACTACAAACCGGCCTTTGAAATCAAGAGCGTGGGAGATGAAAGCAGCAACACCATACAGGTGGAATTCTCAATAGACAGACGGGAATTTGAAGAATACTATCTGCTCACTTCAGACAGAATCAATGCCGCCATCACCGCATTGGGAAATCCTTATTGGGATCTAAGCGCAAAGATACCAAGTTCCGCAAAGGGATTGGAAGTATTCCTCGAAGACGGCAACGCAGAGAAATATGAGCCGGGCAAGATTATAAGCATAGACGGGGCGTTCGAGGACTGGAACCAGGAAGGCATAGTATCTTCTAACACTCCTTTCGACTCATACACTGCCATCGAATCCATCAAGGCTACCATGTCCACGAAGTACCTCTATGTCTACCTCAAGGCAGCCCTGCAGCCAGAAGCTGGACTGAAAACACTCGGTCACCTGCATATCAATGTAGACGGAGACAACGACTCAACTACAGGAAAGAAGGAATATTACACCCCAGCCGGAGGCTTCGACGTGCAGTACGACATAACTCTCCACGGACACACCGACATCTCCGGAGTCATAAATGCCATATCAAATGCCGGCATGTGGTGGACACCAAACGCCGACAAACTTAACGGCAGCATCTCAGGCAACGGCAGAATAGTCGGCGACAGTATAGAGTTTGAATTCGCAATCGACAAGGCAAAGCTCAACGCAGCTATACCGTCCACCTCCGACTACATAGGAATCTCGGCTTCAGCCATGAATACCGCTGGAACATGGTTCGTCTCCGGTGCAATCCCCAAAGACGAGTCCCTGAAAGTTCCGGCTTACAAAAACAAATAACTCTTTCACCATAAAGAGGGTGGCTTCAATAAAAATGAAGCTGCCCTCTCAATAAAAAAACACAGAATGAAACTCTCCCATCTGTTTCCGGCCTTGGCATTAGGCGCAAGCATGTTTGCAGGTCTGGCATCATGTACCAAAGACAAACACGATGACACCCCGGTGGACCGCGTACTCACTTCGTTTGAGAGCGATCTCACTTACGAGTATCTCGAAGGTAATTTCACCAACCCCGAACGCGGCTCATACTCTGGAAGATATTTTTCTTTCGTAGACGGCAAACTCCCCGAACTCTTCAGCGTGGAAGATCTCGCCAAACCACGCGACAACGGCTGCAGCCTGATTCATCTGTCGGTCTACCTCTGCGACTTCCTCGAAAAGCCCATTTCCGACGAAGCCCTCGACTTGATAGACAAGCAGTTCGAGAACCTGCGCCAGTCAGGATGCAAGGCCATATTGAGATTCGCCTATCTATGGTCAGACCAGCCCCAGAACAAGACCAACCCCACGCTTGATCTGATATTGACCCACATAGGACAACTCAAACCCTTGCTGCAGAAGAATGAAGATGTCATATATCTGCTTCAGGCGGGATTCCTCGGAGCATACGGAGAGTGGCACAGCATCGCACACGACATTGACAACGAGGGCAAAAAGCAGATCGTACTTGCCCTGCTTGACGCACTTCCGGTCAGCAGACAGGTAGCGACGCGCACACCGTCACAGAAAAGAAACATACTCGGCATCAGCATTCGCGACACCATCACTGTCAAAACCGCATTTGACGGCTCAGCAAATTCCCGCATCGGAGGGCACAACGACTGCTTCCTCGCCACTTCCAACGACGGAGGTACATTCGGCAGTGCACATGACCGCAGGATGTGGCAG
>CAZNDD010000017.1:0-17934 GCA_964571735.1 uncultured Muribaculaceae bacterium
CTGACTTCAGCACCTGCGGGCATAAATTTATCTATCTTAGTCATAATGTTCTTTTGCCAAAATGTCAGTATAAAACCGGCGCGGCATTTATGTCAATCTTTGTGCCACGACATATTTCTATCAAAGTTCTGACAAAATTGCGGGATTGCAAATATTTTGTACTTTTGTGGAATCTGCCCAATCCAGCAGAATGTAACTTGAAGACTGTTTTACCGATGGACAATTCCGCACTCGAATATAATACTCAACGCGAACCGCTCAAGATGAGCGAATATGGTCGCAATATACTAAAAATGGTGGAACATTTGCGAGGTATCCCAGAAAAGGACAAGCGTACCGAGCAGGCGGCCGCCATTGTCAAGGTTATGGAGATACTCAATCCTCAGGTACGCACGCAGGAGGATTGGCTGCATAAGCTTTGGGACCAACTCTATATGATAGCGGATTTCGATTTGGACGTAGACTCTCCGTATCCCGCTCCCGTCAAGGAGGATTTTGATACCAAACCAGTTCCCCTTCCCATGAAGGACACCAAGATAAAGGCTTCCCATTATGGGCGCAACATCGAGCGCGTGCTTGATCTGATTGCATCCGAACCTGATGGTGAAGTCAAAACGGAACTCATTCGCTCCTTGGCCGTGTATATGCGTCAACAGTATCTTATATGGAACAAGGATAGCGTGTCCGATGAGACTATTTTCGCTGATATAGAGAAACTTTCGGATCACAAAATCGTTGTTCCCGAAGGCCTCTCCCTCGGCAAGATTTCGGAAAGTGCTGAATTCAATCGTCCAGGTATCGGGGGTAATGGCATGAATAAGCGTCCCCGCAAAAACGGTAAGAAAAACCGCAGGCGCCAATAGCCATTCCATAATTAAGCACACACTTGAATGAAGCTTCCGGTTCTCAGTCCTGAAAAGAGAGAATCCGCAATTAAAGTCCTCGGACTTGCAGTTGCGGTGGTCGCGGTATTTACCCTTATCTCCATAGTCTCGTATCTGCTTCATTGGCAGGCTGATATGAATGCGGAGCAGGTGAAAGGGGCTGCCGGCTCGCTTGGCTACAAGTTTGGGCGTTTTCTCGTGGGCGACTGCTTTGGACTCGGGAGCCTCGCATTCATCGTGATTCTCGTTGCCGTATCCGTCAGACTGGTTTTCCATAAGTGGCATGCCTCATTGCTTAAGACGACTGTCATGACCCTTTGTAATGCTTTCGTTGCATCTCTTGCCCTTGCGTTTGTAGGGCATCTTTTTGGTGCTGCGACAGTTTTTGGAGGTGGACTTGGCGGCAGATGCGGTGCATTGGTGGTGAATTGGTCGGCTTCTGTTATGGGTATGACAGTTACCGGGCTTGTGATATTGGTCCTTATTGTGATAGCCGCACTTTTTAGCAGTGACCGCTTTGTGCATTGGCTTGGTACGGTAGGGACAAAAGAGCAGGGCAGCGGCTATGTGGAGCCGGGCTCGGTCAGTCTTCCCATTCCTGATGAGGATGAGACTGAAGATGAAGAGTTTATACCAGAAAATGATCCTGTTGCGGAGGTGACCGTGACCCCTTGCGGGCCCTCAGAGCCGGAAGTGGAGATGGAGCCTGAAGAAGATGCCGAGGTCGGTATGGAAGTCATCGAAGCCGATGGTCTGGAGACGGATATTCATAAGCCTTTGCCTCGTATAGACAATCGTCTTGACCCTCCTTACGGCCTGCCCAAGTACAAGTTCCCAACGCTTGACCTTCTCGAAACATACGACAAGGGGCAGCATAAGATATCCATGGAGGAACTTACGCGCAACAAGAACCAGATTATCTCTACTCTCAAGAACTACCGCATAGAGATTTCTGATATCAAGGCGGTCGTGGGTCCTACTGTTACCCTATATAAGATAATACCCGCTCCTGGGGTCAAAATCGCTTCCATCAAGAATTTGAGTGAAGATATAGCTATGGCCCTCAATGCCAAGGGAGTCCGTGTGGTTAATCTGCAGGATTCCGTGGGTATAGAAGTGGCAAATGACCACCCTTCCATCGTTCCATTGCGCGGACTTCTCAATGACGACACTTTCCGCAATACCAAGTACGAACTTCCCCTTGCCCTCGGCTGGACTATCACCCAGCAGGTCAAAGTGGTGGATCTCGCCAAGGCACCACATCTTCTTGTGGCGGGTGCTACGCAGCAAGGTAAGTCAGTGTGTCTCAATGTGATTATTAATTCGCTGCTATATTCCAAGCATCCTTCGGAACTGAAATTCGTATTCATTGACCCTAAGATGGTGGAATTTAGCGCATATTCACGCCTTCTCAAACATTATCTTGCGGTACTTCCAGAGGTGGATGATACGGAGGAGAGCGAGAAGGAGCATGCGATTGTGAAGAATGCCAAATCGGCTGAGAAGACGCTTCGTGCGCTTTGTGTGGAGATGGACGATAGGTTCCTGCTCATGGCTGCGGCTGGAGTGAACAAACTTACCGACTACAATGACAAGTTCCGTGACCGCAAACTCAATCCCGAGAAGGGCCACAGGTATATGCCTTATATAGTAACCGTTGTGGATGAGTATGCTGACCTGACTATGATGGCGGGTGCAAGTCCTGAAGCCAAAGCGTCAAGCCGCAGCATTACCAACAGTATCATCCGTCTCGCCCAGAAGGGTAGGGCCGCTGGACTGCATGTCATACTTGCTACGCAAAGACCTTCCGTGAGCGTTATTTCTGGTGATATCAAGACCAACTTCCCTATGCGTATCGCGTTCCGTACGGCTTCCCGCGTGGACTCGCAGACCATTATCGATGCACCCGGTGCAGAGAAACTCGTCGGCAGGGGAGATATGCTCTTCTCTTCCGGCATAGAGAACGAGCGTATCCAGTGCGGCCTTATAGATAGCGAGGAAGTTGCGCGTGTGACGGAATTTATCGAAAGCGAAACCAAATACGGCCAATGCTACAATACTCCTTACTATCTCCCTGAGCCTAAAGATGAGAACGGCAAGGGTGGTGGAGGCAGTGGCATGAGCCTCGGTGACCTTGATGATATGTTCGAGTCTGCCGCACGTCTTGTCGTCAATTCCCAGAAAGCCACCACTTCATTCTTGCAAACGCGGCTTACCATAGGATTCCCGAGGGCGTCCAAGATTATGAGTCAGCTTGAGGAGATGGGCGTGGTGGGGCCTCAGGATTCTTCCAACAAGCGCCAGGTGCTTGTCGGTACGCTTGATGACCTTGACGATTTACTTCATCCCGACCAATAATGAACCGCATTTTAACCACGCTGATAACCGTATTCTTCTCCTTGACTGCTATGGCACAGACGGGAGACGAACTTCTTGACAACTTCTTGAAACGGGCCAAAGGTCACAGGATTACCGCAGAGTATGAGTATGTGATAGAAGGTGTTACCGATATTACTATAAACGGTACTGTGGTCTTGCAGGACAACTGCTTCCGTATGGAGGGTGCAGGACTTATGATATTTTGTGATTCCGAGAATATCTGGACTCTCGACCTTGACGGCAAGGAGGCCTATATTGAGAAAGCCGGACCTTTCGACTATATGAAATATGCTTCCGGACTCACTATGGATGAAAATGGGGAAATCAGCGGGACATATGGCGAGCCTATCAGTGGAGCCATCATTCCCTTTGTTATCAAGAATATTAAGGTTCTTCCTTGGAGTGGAGACCGCTCGGCGTTCACGCCTTCGTCTGAAGTCCTTAACGGAGACTGGATTATTACTGATTTGAGATAAGAACCCTCTCTATGCGGTGAGGTATGGAGGTCAGTATCTCGTAGGGGATAGTGCCCAGGATTTCCGCGAGTTCTTCCACCATAGGGTCTGACCCGAATATGGTGACTGTGTCTCCCACTTTCACATCAAGTCCTGTCACGTCTATCATACACATATCCATGCAGATATTGCCTATGGTCTGCGCTCTTTTGCCTGCTACATTGAAACTTGCAGCTCCGCATCCGAGGTGTCTGTCTATGCCGTCTGCGTAGCCTACAGGCAAGGTTGCTATGGTGGTGCCTCCGGGGGCTATCGCTCCTTTGCGTCCGTATCCGACAGCCCCGTCTGAAGCTGACAGCTGCTTCACCTGCAGTACTTTGACTTTTAATGATGCGACGGGGGAGAGTCTGACTCCCGGCAGGCAGGAAATGCCGTATATGCCTATTCCGAGCCTTACCATGTCGAACTGATACATGGGGAATCGCTCTATGCCGGCGCTGTTGAGGATGTGCCGAAGCGGCATATAGCCGAGACTCTCACTTATTTGCTTTGTGTCCTCTTCGAAAAGCTTTATCTGGGATAGTGTGAACTCGTCCTGCATCGGGTCCTCTGCTACTGACAGGTGGGAGTACAGGGACTTGACCTTCATCGTGGTGCACCCTTTCAAGAACTCCAACAATGCTGGTATCTCTGATGGCATGAAGCCGAGTCTATGCATGCCCGTATCAAGCTTGATATGGACAGGGTATCCGCTTATATTGAGAGCTTTAAGCTTGGCGTCGAAAGCCTTGAGTGTGTCGAGATTAGGTATACCCGGCTCAAGTCTCGAATCCACCATCTCGTCTATGAAATCGGTGCCCGAAGTGAGTACGAGTATGGGCAGGGAAATGCCCGCGCGGCGCAATTCCAATCCCTCCTGCGGGAGTGCCACCGCAAGATAATCCGCTCCGTATCGTTGCATCATAGAGGCGAACTCTACGGCTCCGTGTCCGTACGCATTGGCTTTGACGAGTACCAGCAGCCGAGTCTCCTTCTTCAGGAGTCCCCTGAAGTAGCGATAATTGTCCAGGCAACTCGCCAGATTCAGCTCCAGGCGGCTGAAATCATCACTTCTATCTGTCATTTTCTTCCTCGGATTTCTTTGCGGGACGACTCTCCACAAATACTTCCATTACTGATGTCGTCTGCTGCAACGGCTTGAGTATGAAGTCATCCACCTCTGCCGGTACGAGCAGACATTCGCCCCTCTTGATGACATATTCGGTCTCGCCAAGTCCTTCGATGTCCACTTGTACCGCCGCTTCTCCGTAGAGGCAAAGATACAATGCAAATGAGTCCCCTCCGCTGATATGAAGCGGGTCGGAGAGTTCTATTTTGCGTGCGGTGAATTGGGGGATTTCGATGAGATCTTTCATTCCGTTCTTTGTGGAAGTCGGCAGATGAAGACTCCTATATGGGCCGTAATCTATGAAATCGAGCGCTTCCACTATGCTCATGCTTGAGTCGAACTCCTCCTCTCCGACTTGTTCTCCCCACGAATACAGGCAGAAATCCAGTGCGGAAGACTGGGATACCTCTATGATTTCGAGATTGCCTTCGCATCCGTGTACGACGCCCGGGCGGATTCTGTAACATTCTCCCGCTTTTGGCATGACGGCGTTGAGGTATGACGGCAGACTTCCGTCTTTTGCGCTTTCTATGAGTTCGCTTGCGTCAAGTTGCTTTTTCCAACCGAGATACAACTTGGCGTCGGTCGATGCGGAAGCGATGTACCAGAGTTTTTCCTTGCCGAGTGCATCGTATCTTTCGTCTGCGATTTTGTCATCCGGGTGTACTCTGATGGGCATTTTTCCGTTGCAGGCTATGGACTTGAGTTGTACGGGGAATTGCCTTCCGTATGTTGCGAACGGACCTTCTCCCGAGATTCTGTCCATATAGGTCTCCATAACTTCGCTCATCTCGTTTGCGGCGAGCCAGCCACTTGCGACTATGGTGTCTCTGTAGCCGAGATCAGCGACTTTGAATATTTCACTTCCCCAGACATAGTTGTCTTCTATTGGGATGAATCTGAGGGGATAAAGCTGTTTTTCTTCCATAAATGTAGGCTTCTTAATCGCGGCTTCTTGCGATGGAAATGTAGTAGAGCAGTGTGGCGAGTGAGCCGAGAGCTGCGATCACATAGGTGTATGCTGCCCAATGAAGTGCATCTTTAGCCATAGGCGTGGTGCTGTAATCTGTGATGCCTGCGTGTTCCAGCCATTCTACGGCACGCTGGCTGGCGTTGACTTCCACTGGCAGCGTAATGAACGAGAATATGGTGGTCGTCGCGAAAAGCGCGATTCCTAACCAGAGTACGGATGGAGTGATGTTTATGAGTATGCATCCGAGCAGAAGCACCAGAGAAACCGCTTGGTTGCAGAAATTCGTGACTGGTACGAGGCTGCTGCGTATTTTGAGAGGGGCATAGCCCGTTGCGTGCTGTATGGCGTGACCGGTTTCGTGCGCGGCTACTGCTTCTGCCGATACGGACCTGCCGTAGAATACTTCTTCGCTCAGGTTGATGGTCTTGTTGACGGGATTGTAGTGGTCTGTGAGAGTACCCTTGATGCAGGTTACGCTTACATCGCGTATGCCGTTGTCCTGTAACATTTTAAGGGCGATTTCCTCGCCTGTGAGTGTCCCGGGGACCTTGCCGTATTTATTGAATTTAGAGTTTAGAGTGGCTTGGATAATCGCACTTGCGACCATTACCAATATGACTATGAACCAATATGACATAAGCGTTGGATGTTATCATTGTGCCGTGCTTCTACGGCGGTTTCTTTATCGATTATACAAAAGTACGGATTTATTGCTAATTTTGAGAAGACTTTTGAATATATGAAAGGTATCAATATTTTCCTTGCTGACGGATTTGAGGACATAGAAGCCCTCGCCGTTAATGATGTCCTCAAGAGAGGGGGTCTGCATCCGACGCTTGTATCCATATCCGATGATCCGTTCGTCACTTCATCCCATGGTGTGACTGTGGGCGTTGAGGCTTTTCTGTCCGATTTGGATATGGAGTACAACGAAACCACGTCTGACGACTTTATGATTTTTCCTGGAGGTATGCCCGGTTCGTCCAATCTCGCTTCCTGCAAGCCTCTGATCGATGCTATGAATGCGCACTATGCTGCGGGTGGAAGTCTCGCTGCTATCTGTGCCGCCCCTGGGCTGGTGCTTGGACAATTGGATGATGTCGAAGGACTTGAATTCACTTGCTTTGACGGATTTCAGGAGTCTCTGCTCTCCCGTGGAGCATGTTTTGTCAATGCTCCTGCTGTGCGGAGTGGGCGTGTGATTACAGGGCGCAGTGCGGGTCATGCGTGGAGTTTTGCCCTTGAGATTCTTTCCGCTTTGGCGGATGAGAAGACTGTGGACAAAGTCCGCCACGGCCTCTTTCTTGACACGTCGCCGAGGGCTTGATTCCTTCCGTCTGACCCCGTTTTGGCTGATTTTCACTACTTAACGCGGATATTTTCGCGCTAAACTATTTGTTTTCTAAAAAAATAAGAGTAATTTTGCAGTCCCTTTGCGAAAAAGGGAAAAAAGTAGTTAATTATTAAAGGTTTAGAAAATGACAAAGGCAGACATCGTAGCCAAAATCTCCAAGAACACCGGTCTTGAGAAGGCGGAAGTCCTCACGGTCGTGGAAGGTTTTATGGAGTGTGTGAAGGATTCTCTCGCAGCCAATGAGGATGTGTTCCTCCGTGGTTTCGGTAGTTTCATCGTTAAGCATCGTGCAGACAAGACAGCTCGTAACATGGCAAAGGCCCAGACTATGGTTATCCCCGCCCATGACGTCCCTGCTTTTAAACCCTCTGATGCTTTTAAGGAGCTTCTTTTGAAGAAGTAATAAATTTTTAAATAATATGCCGAACGGTAGAAAGCACAAGCGCCACAAGATGGCAACGCACAAACGTAAAAAGCGTTTGCGCAAGAACAGACATAAGAAGAAATAATGTCGCTGAGGTCCACGGCTGATCCGGTGGGCCTTTTTTTATTAATCGAAAAACGGTTTGCAGCCCTGCGCTCCATTATTAGGTGTGCCCGGTTGTGAATTGTCATCAAGTCAATGGATACCGAAAAGTCAGAAAAAGACCTGGTGGTCTCGGTCGGTCGTACCGAGGTCAATCTTGCACTTATGGAGAACCATAAGTTGATTGAGTACAGCAAGGAGTCAGCCCAGGGTCACAATTTCTCGGTAGGGGATGTCTATCTTGGTAAAGTAAAGAAGATACTTCCTGCCTTGAATGCGGCTTTTGTTGATATCGGAGATTCCAAGGAAGCATTTATCCACTATCTGGATTTGGGATTGTATTTCAATGCATTTGACGCATTCGTCAAGAAATCAAATCCCAATTCTGACCTTCAGTCGCTCTATTCGCGTATGCAGATAGGGCCGGCTCTCGAGAAAGAAGGACGCATAGAGAAAGTTCTTTCTCCTGGGCAGATGATAATTTGCCAGATAGTCAAGGAGCCGATATCCACTAAGGGCTCGCGGCTGACGGCAGAAATTTCTCTGGCAGGACGCAACATTGTACTACTTCCTTTTGCCCAGAAGGTAAGTATTTCTTCCAAAATTTCCTCCAAAGAGGAGCGCAAGAGACTCGAGACTTTGGTCCGAAACATTTTGCCTCGCAACTACGGAGCCATTATCCGCACAGCATCGGAGGGTAAGAATGCCGCTGTGCTTGTAGCGGAAGCCAAGGCTCTCATTGAGAAATGGGAGTCATCATGGGAGAAAATTGCCAAGGACAAGGCTGTCAAACTCCTGTTTACGGAGTATTCCAAGACTACGACGATACTTCGTGATCTGCTCAACGACTCTTTTTCAAACATTTATGTCGATGATAAGGTCACTTACGAAGAGACGCGCAAGTATGTCTCTCTGATTTCTCCCGAGCAGGAGAAAATCGTCAAACTTTACGAAGGCAAGGAGCCTATTTTCGACCATTTCGAGGTTACCCGTCAGATTAAGAGCTCTTTCGGCAAGATTGTGCCGATGAAGCAGGGGACATACCTTGTGATAGAGTCTACGGAGGCCCTCAATGTGATTGACGTCAATAGCGGCATTCGTGCTAAGACGAGCGATCAGGAAGAAAATACCTTCGAAGTCAATAAGATTGCGGCTGAAGAGATAGCCAGACAGCTTCGTCTCAGAGACCTGGGTGGCATAGTGATCGTGGATTTTATCGATATGGATAAAGCCGAACATCGCAATGCGCTCTATAAGTATATGGTGGATCTGCTCGCTTCGGACAGGGCCAAGCACAATGTGCTTCCCCTTACCAAGTTCGGGCTTATGCAGATAACTCGCCAGAGAATCCGTCCCGCTACGGAAATCAACACCACTGAACAATGCCCTTTGTGCCACGGCACAGGCAAGATTTCTTCTACTGTGGTGATTGATGAGCAGGTAGAAAGGCAACTTGCCTATTATGTGCAGGAGAAAGGGCAGAAAACCCTTACCCTGAAGCTCAGTCCCATTCTCGGAGCGTACCTTACGCGTGGATTGAATTCATTCGTTGCAAAATGGAAGCGCAAGTACAAGTGCAAGCTGAAGGTCGTCGAATCGACGGACAATTCAGTCCTCCAGTATCAATTTCTTAACAATGAAGGAGAGGCTCTCGATTAAGAGGGCCTCTGCTTTTTTAATGGGGGTCTCTGTGGGTGCTTTTGTTGAGCTCTTCTAAATTCCATAGGACATGTCCTCTCTTTTTGCCTATATTTGCGGATATTAATCAACAATATCATGTCGGAGTCAGCACGTATAGACAAATATCTTTGGGAAATCAGGGCCTTCAAGAGTCGGAGTGAAGCCACTGACGCATGTAGTGGCGGCAAGGTCAAAATTGCCGGCAACGCCTGCAAGCCTTCGCGGCAACTTCGCTTGGGGGAAGTGATAGAAGTTCGCAAAGGTGCTGTCGTATATACTTATAAGGTGAAGGACTTTCCCAATTCGCGCGTAGGTGCGGCACTTGTGGAGAAATATGCCGATAACCTTACTCCTGCGAGCGAACTTGAGAAACTGCATGCCCCAGTCGAGACCTTTTTCGTCACGCGTGAGCGCGGTGCCGGTCGTCCCACCAAGAAAGATCGCCGTACTCTCGATGCTCTTATGGACTCTTTCGACCCGGATGACTTTTAGCCTTTGAACCGTCGCAGGCCGGACAATTTCCGCGAAGTTACTTCTTGCTGAAATACGCTGCCCTCTCCATTAGGCATGCTCCGATGATGGATGCGTTTTCCTTGAGGCTTGACGCTATGATGGGCACGTTCTGGCTTATCAGCCGCAGCGAGTACTGTTTGATTGACAGGGCTACTTGTTGGATGAAGTAATATGACGGTACTTCGCTGATTACTCCGCCTATTACTATGCATTCGGGGTTAAATATGTTCATCATGCCTGCGAGATGTTTGCCAAGCTCCGTCCCTGTCCACGAGACTATTTCTATGGTAAGCGGGTCTTCAAGGTCTATGGCGCGCAGTATGTCTTCTGGAGTAAGCGGCTCTTTTGCCCGCACTTTCTTTGAGAGTACGGATGCTTCGCCCTGTGCTATTCTTTCTTCTATCTTACGGGCGATGGCTCTTCCTGAAACTTCTGTTTCTATGCAACCCTTCTTGCCGCAGTGGCAGAGTAGGTTGTTGTCGTAGGCGTACATGTGTCCGATTTCTCCGGAGAATCCCTTGCCACCGTAATATATCTTGCCGTCTATGACTATGCCCAGCCCCAGACCCCAGCCGATGTTCACCATAAGCATGTTCTGCCACTTGTCTTTGCAGCAACGGAAGTATTCCCCGTAGGTCATCGCTTTCGAGTCGTTCTCGATATTTGTCTCCAAGCCCAGTTTTTCGCTTAATATCTTCGACAATGACTCCTCTTTCGCGTCCTCAAAGTTGTACATGGTCGCGCTCATTCCGCTCTCCGAGTCCACGCGGCCTCCAAGGCAGAATCTTACCCCTGCGATGTGCTTCTTGTCTATATTGCAGTCTTTTTCGATAAAGTCCAGAACGGTATCGCACACGACTTCGAGGTTTTCGTATGAATTGTGGTAATCGAATTCCGGGACACTTTTCTGTCTGACCATCTCACCAGCAAAATTCATCAGTCCTATGCTGAGGCCGAAGTTTTTCACGTCTACGCCCACAAAATAGCGCGAATTGTCCTTAAGTGCATATCTTATTGCTCTGCGTCCGCGTCCTTCCTTTGCTTCCGAGGGCAATTCCCTCAGCAGGCCTTCTTCTTTCATATCTTCGACATATCGGGATACGCTTGTGGAGCTGAGTCCTGTAATCGAAGCTATGGCGGGTATTGTGAATCCGCCTTCTGATGCTGCTTTTTCAAAAAGAAGCTCTCTTATGGGAGATAGGCCAAGGTTGATCATAAATCTAAACAGCTTATTATTTAATCTTTATTTTTATCCCTTTTGTTGATACAAAGATAGTTTATTTTTAATAAAATGTGTAAAATAATTGTGTTAATTATCAAAGTTACTGAATTAATTGTAGCTTACAAGTCAAACTTTTGCCAACCCCTGTCTTTTACTTAACTTTGAAGACCTTTGTATATAAAGCAAACACTAAGTCAAATTTATACCAATGAAATCGTTCTTTACGACTTTATCGCGCGGAATTTTAACAATGCTGCTTGCGTGCGGCATTTCCGCGTCAGCATTGGCCCAATCCACCCCCCCGCATAATTACTCAGGAACGGTCGTAGACCGCGCCGGAGAGGCTCTTGCGGGCGTGATGGTCATAGTCCAGGGTACCAACGAAGGTGCTATGACCGACATGGATGGCCGTTTTATTGTTAATGCACGAGAGGGAGAAACATTGCTTTTCTCTTGTCTCGGTATGCAGGATCTTACCTATATCTGTACCTCCAACACCTCTATTAGGGTGACTATGAGTGAGGATACGGTGATGCTTGACGAGACTGTTGTCGTCGGTTATGGTACCCAGAAGAAATCATCCATGACAGCGGCAGTCTCTGCCATGAAGGGTGACGAGCTTCTCAAGGCTCCCGCGACCAATGTTTCACAGGTTCTCGCAGGCCGTCTGCCCGGTATCTCCTCCGTTCAGGAGTCAGGTCAGCCCGGTGATGACCAGGCTACTCTCCGTATCCGTGGTTCTATCTATGGTGTCGCTTATGTTGTGGACGGATTCCCCGTCAGCGACATTAACGACATCGACCCTCAGGACATTGAGAGCGTCTCAGTGCTTAAGGATGGTGCTTCTGCAGCAGTTTACGGACTCAGCGGTGCGGGCGGTGTTATCATTATCACCACAAAGAAGGGACAGAAAGGCGATGCCAAGATTACCCTCAATTCTACAATGGGTGTCTCGCTCAACGCAAACTTCCCCCGCTTTATGAATGGTCCTCAATTCGCCTATTATTATAATGTGGCGCAGATGATGGACCAGCTTGCTTCAGGTGCTATCGCATCAGAAGAGGAGTATAAGCCTTACTTTACCTCTGAGCACATTGCCCTTATGACCAATGGTGATCCTACTGACGGTTGGGACAATGTCAACTATATTGATGAGGTTTTCGGCGTAGGTACCAACACCAAGCACAATCTCACCATCCAGGGCGGTAACGACAAGACCCGTTACTTCGCGTCTATCGGTATGATGGATCAGAAGGGTAACATCGACAACTTTGGTTACAAGCGTTACAACCTCCGCTCCAATATCGAGTCTGACTTCGCGGAGAATTTCCACTTCACCCTCGGTGTCTCCGGTATCATCGGTAAGAAGGATGCTCCTTACTACAACGCAGGTTCCGGTGAAAGCTCCATCTACGGTGGCGATGAGTCTGCAGGCTGGCTTTCCATTGCGAACCAGACCATCCAGATGCACCCTTATCTGCCTAAGACTTACAATGGTCTCTACACTGCCGCTGTGAAAAAGAATACTGGTCTTCCCCAGTCTCCTCTCGCAGCTATCTATGAGAGTGGTTCACGTACGAACGATACTTTCGACGCAACTGCCAATGCATCACTCTCTTACGATGCACCTTTCCTCGAGGGTCTGCAGTTCAAGATTTCCGGATCATATGAGCAGTATACCTCTCACGGCAAGACTCTCTACACTCCTTATTACCTCATGTCCAACACCTTCGACACCGCTGCTAATGCATGGGTGTACAACCAGGTGACATCTCCTAACGGAGACGGTTCCGGTATCACGGTTCAGGAAAGCGGTAACTGGTCTCGCAATATGATTGGTCAGGCAAGTGTCAATTACGCTCACTCTTTCGGCAAGCACAATATTGATCTCCTTGCTCTCGGTGAAGTTCGCGACTACTATTCTTATGGACTTGGCGCAATGTCCAAGAACATCAACTTCGCTTCTCTCCCCGAGCTTAGCTATGGTACTCAGGTTGAGAACTCCGTCTATGGCAGTAGCAACGCAACCCGCAGCATCGGTTATGTGTTCCGTGCCCGTTACAACTATGATGAGAAGTACCTCGCCGAATTCTCCGGCCGTTATGATGGTTCTTACAAGTTCGCAGGTATGAATAGCTCCCGTTGGGGCTTCTTCCCTTCAGCCTCCCTCGGTTGGAATCTGGCTAAGGAAGATTTCCTCTCCGGTGTAGAGGCTCTCGACGAACTCAAACTCCGCGCTTCTGCCGGTCTCCTCGGTAACGACAGTGTCAGCGCTTATGCATACCTGTCGACCTATGATGAGGGCAGCAAGGTTATCTTCGGTAACAACATCGCATCTTCATATTATACCTCTCTTGTCGCCAACCCGACTCTTTCATGGGAGAAGATTCTCTCTTACAATGCCGGTGTGGACTTTGAACTCTGGGGTGGCAAACTCGGTGGTGAAGTCGATGTCTTCTACAACTACACTTACGATATCCTTACTGCACAGGGTTCTGACTTCCCTGCATCTATGGGTGGATACTATCCTACCTATGTCAACGGCAACGCCATTGACACAGGCGGTATCGACATCCTCCTCACACATCGTAACAGCTTCGATCTTGGTGGCAAGCCCTTCATCTACGGCATTACTGCAAGTGCAACATACGCCAAGTCTCGCTATATCATCTATCCTGACCAGCCCAATATCCCCGAGTATCAGAAAGTTACCGGTACAGAAGTCGGTGCTATCATGACTTGGGTTGCAGACGGTCTCTTCCGCAGTGAAGAGGAGATTGACAACTCCGCATGGTACGGTACCCGTCCTTGCGTCGGTGATATCAAGTATGTGGATGTCAATGGTGATGGTAAGATCGACAGCGACGACCGTATGCGCGTCGGCAGTAACAACCGTCCTAAGCTCACCTATGGTCTCAACCTCGACTTCGCCTGGAACGGATTCGATTTCAGCGCACAGTTCACAGGTGGTGCTCTCTTCGATGTGTCTCTTACCGGTACTTACTACAACGGCTATGATGACAACACCGTTTGGACCCAGACCTTCAAGGAGAATGCTAACTCACCTCTCTACCTCGTGGAGAATGCTTACAGCATCTACAACCCCGATGGCACATTCCCGAGAATTACTCTTGGTGCTACCGGACATGGTGGAGACAACGGTCTCGGCTCTACATTCTGGCTTCGCGACGGTAAGTACATCCGTCTCAAGACTGCCCAGCTCGGTTACACCTTCCCTACCAAGTGGATGGATGCCGTGAAGATCAAGGCTCTCCGTATCTTCGTTGAGGGTAACAACCTCTTCACTATCGACGGACTGCCTGAGGGTATTGACCCCGAGTCACCTGGTACCAACAATGGTTACTATCCTCAGCAGAGGCTCATCATGGGCGGACTTACACTCACATTCTAAATGCGCTCTCCGATTATGAATCACAATATTATTAAAGGTTTTACCGCTCTGACAGCCGCAGCTGCGCTTCTGTCAAGTTGTAACTTGGACCTCACTCCGACCGACAGGGTTGCCGAGCAGGTCATGTGGGAGAGTACGACCAACGCCGAGAAGGCAGTCAACTCCATCCACTCTTATATCTATGACGTATATGCCAATCAGAGTGTCATCGGACTCACCGAGTCTCTCACTGACATTATGAAATATGGCTCATACAACTACAATGCACTCGCATTTATCCCCAGTGAGTTTGCCTATGGTGAGTCAACCACTATCAAGGCTACTTATGTGGATGCTTATATGGGTTATTGGGAAAGTCGTTACGAGGACATTCGTCGTACTAACGAGGCTATCTCCAACCTGCACAAGTATGGTAAGATGAGCGATCAGGACAAGACTCGTCTTGAGGCTGAACTTCGTTTCATCAGAGCATATCTCTATTTCGATCTCGCAAAGCGTTACAAGGACATCATCATCTACGATGAGGATCTTAACGCAATGGTAAAGGATCAGCCCCTCTCATCCGAAGAAGAGGCATGGAACTTCATCCAGGCAGATCTCCAGTATGCTGCCGACAATCTTCCTGTCAAGGCTCAGGCATCCTATCGTCTCGACAAGGGCGTGGCTTACGCTTTCCTGACCCGTGCGATGCTTTATGCCAAGCGTTATGACGCTGTAATTGACGCTGCCAATCAGGTTGAAGCTCTCGGCTATAGCCTTGAGGCTGAATATGCCGACTCTTATTCGAAGTCCATTGTCGATGGTAACACTGAGGCAATCCTTCAGTATTATTTCAACCGTGAAGGTGGTGTGACCCATAGCTTTGACTATTACTACACTCCCGGTGGAGACTTCTCTATGAGAGGTGCTACAGGCGGTGGTTATGGTACTCCTACCCAGGAGCTTGTCGAGTCTTACGAGAAGGCTACAGGTGGCAAACCCAACTGGGAGCCTTTCCATAAGGACAATGTAACTACAACTCCTCCTTACGCCGAGCTTGAGCCTCGTTTCCACGCAACCGTTCTTTACAATGGTTCAGAGTGGAAGGGTCGTACAATTCAGCCTTTCGTTGGTGGTAATGATGGTTTCTGCGCTTGGAACATTGAGCCGGAACCTAAGGGTCGTACAACTACCGGATATTATCTCCGCAAGGGTGTGGATGAGTCTCACGATGTCATTCAGTACAGCAGCGGTGTCCAGCCTTTCACCATCATCCGTTATGCGGAAGTGCTTCTCAACAAGGCTGAAGCTCTCTACTTCAAGGGTGACGAAGGTGCAGCCGAAGATATCATCAACACTCAGATTCGTCATCGTGTAGGTCTTCCTGCCATCAGTGCTGACGGTGAGGCTCTCTTCGCAGCAATCCGTCAGGAGCGCAAGGTTGAGTTCGCATTCGAAGGTCTTTGGTACTGGGATCTCCGCCGTTGGGGTATCGCTCACAAGTCTTATGCTGAAGGCGGTCTTACCGGCTACCAGGTCCACGGATTCAAGATTACAAAGAATGAGTCCACAGGTGACTTTACCTACAGCTACATCGCAGTAGATGACAAGGATCGTAACTTCTCAGACAAGCTTTATCGCTTCCCTCTGCCCAGCTCTGAACTTAGCAACAACGGTGCTGTTGCCCAGTTCCCCGAGTGGCTCTAATCCATCATAGCATAGAACAATGAAAAGAATATCAATCTATACGATTGCAGCTCTCGCTTCCGCTCTTTTGTTCTCTTCCTGCCAGGAGCCTCACTATGTGCTTCCTACTGCAGATAGAGATGGATTCACGAGCTTGACTGCATACATTACTTCCGGAGAGTACAACGGCATGGAACTCGCCAAACTCGTAGTTACGGAAGAAATGATTGAGGAAGGGTATCTTGAAATCCCCATCCCTTATTACTATCCCGAGGAGTCCGATGCGACTACTACCAAGTATCTTTCAAGCCTTCGTCTCAAGGCAGAGCTTGACAAGAACAACTATATCGAGCCGGCACTTACGGTTTACGATATGACGGAGGAGCACTCTTTCGTATATACCGACACCAAGGGTGACAAGCACAACATCGTCATCGCTGCCGCCCGTAAGAAATCAGATCAGGCGACATTTATTTCCTTTGAACTTGTGGATATGTTCGAGGGCTTCGTTGACAATGATGCGCGTAAGATTTATCTCTATACAAAGGATGATCTTACCGGTTGCACTGCAACTGCGCAGGTATCCGCCCACTCTGAGATAGTCACAGACCTCAGTGCTCCCCGCAACTACAACGAGCCGCAGGAAATTGTGATCAAGTCTCACAGCGGCAAGAAGATCACTTATACCACTGAGAAGGCTGAGCCTACCAAGATCCGTACAGGATTCAATGCGAACTCACTCAAACTTCTCTTTAATCTTGATCCCAAGTCTCGTCTCGGCGCTCCCGATTATTTCGACGCGACAGTGATGCCTTCTATCGCTTCTGTCGGTGGCAAGCTCGTTGTCAGCTACGGCAACGGCAGTACTCCTATCTACATTCATGGCACTACAGGTGTCAAGGAAGGTGAGATTGCCCTCGGAGATGCAGAGGCCTACGGTCTTGCCAATGACAATGGCGGTCACATGCTCCTCTCCGGTAAGTTGGAAGGCAAGGGTACGCTCAAGATCTGGAAGACTTCTTCCGTCACTTCGGCCCCTGAGCTCTTCTACTCCTATGAGAATGAAGTCGCTCTTCCTATCGGCAACAAGATGAAGGTCTATGGCGACATTGCCGGTGATGCCCGCATCGCTCTTCCTTATTGCGGTGTTTCAGGTATTACAACTGCTTCTCAGGTACTTGTTCTCAATGTTACCGGTGGTGCAGTGACCAGCACTGAGATTGTGGATGTTGCAGGTGTCGGTATGAGTTGGAATGCATTCCCTACCGGTGTTGCAGGCTTCGCTCCCGCTGGTGCAACTGCAGGTACAGGTCTCTTCACTGCATCCTATGGTTGTGACGGTTTCAATGCCAGTGCTAACTACCTTGTGTACCTCAACGATGCATATGCAGTCTCTAAGTATATGACTACGTCTGATGGCAATGCTTGGCTTTGGAATACCAACACCATTGATTGCAAGAACTTCAACAATGCGGATTATCTTGCTCTTGTCACATTGAACCACTTCCCTGCATGGGGCAGTCCTTCAATCAGCATCTACAATGTCACTGACAAGGATTCTTTGACTGGTGAGCTTACAGATAGCCCCGCACTCGTGGTTAGCAGTTCTTTGTCAGCTTTCAATGAAGTCAATGCTGAGGGAACAATGTCCTCCGGTGATGTGACTATCGTGCCTTCAGCTGACGGCTTCAAGATCTTCGTCT
>CAZNDD010000017.1:18034-21093 GCA_964571735.1 uncultured Muribaculaceae bacterium
TCCTCCGGTGATGTGACTATCGTGCCTTCAGCTGACGGCTTCAAGATCTTCGTCTACTACTACGATCACTATTCGGGTTGTATAGGCGCTTACTCTGCTGACTGTATCAAGAGGAACTAATCCTATGTCAAGACATATTTTCAGTATGGCGGCACTTTTCGCAGCGGGGGCTCTTACCCTCGCTTGCGAGAAGCCCGTATCTGACAATCCATGGAATGACGCATGGAATGTTCCTGAGGCTCCGTCAGAGGAACCTGTGGAGTATCCCGTGCTTCCCGAGACTGCACTTTCTGCATTTGCAGATCCTGTCGCAGACCAGAATTGGAAAGATGTGACGGCTGATTACTCACTTCGTGAGGGGATTAAGCTCTATTCTTATACAGATTCGCTCTTCGGCCGTCCTGCACTTGCCTACATCGCTGTGGCAGATGTCAAGGATGCTGATTGGGCTCTCCGCTCCATCAATGATCCTCAGCTTAAGGGATGTGAAGATCCTCTTGAGACCCCTTCGACGGTTTATGAGGCTACCAAGGCTTCCGTGATTGTCAACGGTGGTTATTTCTATGCTGATGGTGGCAAAAACTACAGCGCTTCCCTCGTTGTGAATGAAGGCACCGTGCTTGGAGTCAATGTTAACTATGCTTCAGAGGATTGGGTCTCCATATACTATCCTACACGCGCTGCTTTTGTGGAGCATGCGGATGGTAAGTTCGAGGCTTGCTGGACATATTACACTTCTGGTGGTGCCCATTATCTCTATCAGAATCCCGCACAGAATTCATGGTCAGAGAAGCCTCTTGCTATCCCTTCTGCAACTTTCCCTGAGAAGGCTGCTGAATTTGAGGCCAAGAACGCCATCGGTGGCGGTCCTGTGCTTATCAAAGACTCCAAGATTATCGATAGCTATGTCTACGAGATGTTTGACGGTTCTGCATCGGGCGTGGGCCCTACAGGTCGTTGCCAGCGTACTGCTATCGGTATCTCTGCAGATAACAAACTCGTTCTCTTTATCTGTCAGGGTAGAAATGTAGTTGAAGGCGTAGCAGGTCTCACTACTGAGGAGGTTGCCAAGGTCTTGTATTCTCTCGGTTGCAAGGAAGCCGTCAATCTCGACGGCGGTGGCTCTACCTGCATGATTGCAGGAGGTAAGGCTCTTATCGAGCCTCAGGGCGGCGCGCAGAGAGCAGTTGCAAGTACCGTGATGTTCAAATAATTACAGATAATAGATGAATCTTAAATTCAGTCATACACTTTGCCTGCTTGCGGCTCTTGCCGTAGCAGGCTCCTGCGTTGAAAAAGAGGAAAACAACCCTTGGAACGACGCTTGGAATGTTCCCGATGTCACTCCTGATCCCGACCCTGAACCGGACCCTGTTCCGGAAGTGAAGGGCAAACCCCGTCTCGTCTGGATTGACGCTGCGGCTAACTTCATGGATTATGCCAACGATGCCGCCAAGATTGCGGAGGATGTCGCCAAGATTAAGGAGATAGGCTTCACCCATATCGTGGTGGATGTCCGTCCTACCAACACCGGAGTACTCTTCAAGTCTTCCACTGAGCACGCTCTCGATAAGGTGGATGTATGGAGCAACGGTTACAAGTGGGTCAATCGCACTGCGGATTTCGATTATCTCCAGACTTTCATAGACGAGGGTCACAAGCAGGGACTTACCGTCTTCGCAAGTATGAATACTTTCGTCGGTGGATGTCTCTGCCCTTATGGATTGGGAGAAGATGGTATCTTCTATCGTCGTCCCGAACTTAAGAAATGGGCTTCCGTAGTCAATACCGAGGATGGATTGGTTAATGCCCTTGATCTTACGGGCGATAGCGATACCGGTGCCAAGTTCCTTTCTCCTGCCAACGACGAGGTTCAAGAATATATGCTTAACCTCATAGGTGACCTGGCTTCTTACGAGGACCTTGACGGTATCATTCTTGACCGTTGCCGTTTCGATGACTATAGCCTTCAGAGTGATTTCTCTGATGCTTCCCGCGTGAAGTTCGAGGAATATCTCGGCAAGGCGATTGCCAATTGGCCTTCCGATGTGATGGCTCCTGGTAAGTCTTCTTTTGACGGAGCGGCCAATGACATGCAGAAGTCTTGGCTTTCTTTCCGCGCTAAAGTCATCCACGATTTCGTAGAGAAAGCCTCTGCCAAGGTACACGCTACCAATGCTGACTGTAAGTTCGGTGTTTATGTAGGAGGTTGGTACTCAAGCTACTACTACTCCGGTGTCAACTGGGCTTCCCCTAAGTATGACCCTAAGGCTGATGGTTACTATTGGGCAGATTCCGACTACAAGAACTACGGCTATGCCGACCATTGTGATGTGATGATTATCGGCGCTTATGCGTCTGCAGATAGCATCTATGGCAATCGTGAATGGACTATGCAGGGATTCTGCAAGCAGGCAGGGGAACTTATCAGCGGTGATGCCCCTTACTTCGGCGGGCCGGATATCGGCAACTCCACCGGCTTCGCTGATGGCGGTCAGGGCGGTAAGATGAAAGATATCGTGGATGCCTGCATCAACTCCGCAGACGGACTCTTCATCTTTGACCTCTGCCATATCAAGATGTATGACTATTGGAAAGATATCAAGTCAGCTATTGACTCTTATCTCGAAACTGTCGAATAACAAATTTCAAACACATAATTTTTAAAACAACCACTTATGAAAAAGAACATTTTATTGTCTTTTGCCGCCATCGCTGCCGTGATGGTGTCTTGTACTCCTACGGATGACACTCCTACGGTCAAAGGCTCTATCACTGCCGAAACTGTGGAGTATACAGTTCCTACAGCCGGTACAGAAGAAGCTGCACTTGAAGTCAAGTTTACTTCAAATGTAGAATGGAAGGCTGCATTCGAGTCTGAGATTGATTGGGCAACCATCAAGCCTAAGAGCGGTGCTGCTGGCGATGCAGTTGTTAAGGTTACAGCTGACGCATATGATGAGCCTAACTCAAGCCGTAGCGCAGTCCTCGTGATCACCGGTGGCGATGCAGAGCCCCTCAAGGTTACCCTCACACAGAATGGTGAGTTTGAGCCTTAT
>CAZNDD010000018.1:0-20625 GCA_964571735.1 uncultured Muribaculaceae bacterium
AGGGAAACACGCCGGATAAGGCAACCCCTCCCCGGCTGAATCCCGCATATCTGATTCTTCGGAAATCTCTATGATATGACTCCGAGACTCTTCCCGACTTTGATGAACGCATCCACGGCTTTGTCTATCTGAGACTTGGTGTGGGCAGAACTCAGCTGCACGCGGATACGGGCCTGTCCTTTCGGCACGACCGGGTAGAAAAATCCTGTAACGAATATACCCTCATCAGCTATCATGCTCGAAAATTTCTGGGCAAGAGGAGCATCGTAGAGCATCACGGCACAGATTGCACTCTGCGTGGGCTTGATATCGAAGCCGGCCGCGGTCATCTTGTCTCTGAAATAATTGACATTGGAGACCAGAGCATCGTGAAGAGAATTGTCTTCAGAAAGAATCTTGAATGTCTCCAAAGCGGCCGCCACTATCATAGGAGGCAGAGAGTTGGAGAAAAGGTAAGGGCGGGAACGCTGACGGAGCATCTCTATGATTTCCTTACGGCCGGTCGTGAAGCCTCCTACGGCTCCGCCAAAAGCCTTTCCGAGCGTCCCCGTAAAGATATCCACCTTGCCATAGCAGTCAAAATGCTCTGCCACTCCCCTGCCGGTAGTCCCGACGACGCCGGCAGAATGACTTTCATCAACCATCACGAGAGCATCGTACTTCTCGGCAAGTTCACAAATCTTGTCCATAGGTGCAACATTTCCGTCCATTGAGAAGACTCCGTCCGTGCAGATGATACGGAAGCGTTGGGCTTGAGCCTCCTTGAGGCAACGCTCGAGGTCTTCCATGTCGGCATTGGCGTAACGATAGCGCACCGCCTTGCAGAGACGCACTCCGTCTATGATTGAGGCGTGATTGAGCGAATCCGAAATGATGGCATCCTCCGCACCGAGCAGAGGTTCGAACAGTCCACCATTGGCATCGAAGCAGGAGGCGTAAAGTATGGTATCTTCAGTATGGAAGAACTCGCTGACAGCCTTTTCAAGCTGCTTGTGAAGATCCTGCGTGCCGCAGATGAAGCGGACAGAAGACATACCGTAGCCACGGCTGTCCATTGCCTCTTTTGCAGCCTCCTTGAGTCTGGAAGAATCCGCGAGCGAAAGGTAGTTGTTGGCGCAGAAATTAAGTGCTTCTTTGCCGTCTTTCAGCTTTATTATAGCAGATTGAGGGGAGCATATATCGCGCTCCGCCTTGTACAGGCCGGCTTCCTTGATGGAAGAAAGTTCGTCCTTGAGATAGTTTTGAAACTTTCCGTACATAATATGAGAAGATTATAGGCTCGCAGTATCATTTATTTTCCTAATTTTGTCGCGGCAAAATGACGCTGCTCAAGCCGTCTTGCTAAATTAAGAAACAGTTTCGGATTTTCAATGAAAAATGTACTTGTCATAGGGTCCACAGGGCAGATTGGTTCTGAATTGACCATGAAATTGAGGAAGATGCTCCCCGAGGGGAACATTGTCGCCGGTTATATCAAAGGTGCAGAACCGAAAGGTGAGCTTTTGGAAAGCGGCCCATGCGCAGAAGTAGACGTGTGCAGCGCAGCCCAGTTGGGAGATGCGATCCGCAAATACAATATCGACACGGTATACAATCTCGCAGCCCTGCTCTCCGCTGTGGCAGAAAGCAAGCCCCTGCTGGCGTGGCACATACAGATAGACGGGCTTATCAACATACTCGAAGCCGCGAGGGAGCATTCCCTTTCGGTGTTCACTCCGTCATCCATCGGCTCTTTCGGACCCGGAACGCCAAAGCAGAACACTCCGCAGGACACCATTCAGAGACCTCAGTCCATGTACGGATGCTCCAAAGTGGCTACCGAACTGCTCAGTGACTGGTACTTCCACAAATATGGAGTCGACACCCGCTCAGTGCGTTTCCCGGGGCTTATCTCCTATGTCACCCTTCCCGGTGGCGGCACGACGGACTATGCTGTGGACATCTATTACTCGGCAGTCAAGGGTGAGGAGTTCGTATGTCCCATAGCGGAAGGCACTTACATGGATATGATGTATATGGATGACGCATTGAGGGCAGCCGTTGAGATAATGCTCGCCGACACAGACAAGCTAATCCACCGCAATTCTTTCAATATTGCGTCCATGAGTTTCTCGCCAGAAATAATCTACGACAAGATACGCGAGTATTGTCCCGATTTCAAGATGCGCTATGAGGTAGATCCGCTGAGGCAGGCTATCGCTGACTCATGGCCCGACAAGATGGACGACAGTTGCGCCCGTGCAGAATGGGGCTGGGCTCCGCGCTATGACCTTGATGCCATGACCCGCGATATGCTCTCCCACCTCAAAGAAAAATTAGGCAGGGACTGATACTGAAGGTTTCGGTCACCTGGACAAAAAGTAGGATGATTCACAAAAAAAGAGGCAGCGAACTTTGACGGATTCGCAGCCTCTTTTTACATTCAAGAATGTCTATTCAACACCCCGCAGATACAAGTAAACTACTCAGCCTTCGGGAGCATATCGTACGTGATGTAGAAGCGATACCTCATTTCGAAAAGGTCATTGTGCCCAATATCCCGAATATTATCGAAGCACATTTCACTGTCATCCAGATTGAATAGCTGCTTAATGGAATCATCGTTACGGGAGGCGTAAGTCCACGTATAAATCAACTCGCGCTCGCCATTCTCATTCTCATAATACGCCGAAACCTGCGCGCTGTCGTAGTTCACAATGAAATCTTCGATACGCAAATCGCTTACAAATTCGCCCTCGACAGCAGGAATAAAGAACTGCCTGGTCCCCGCGATATCTTTGCTTTCAAACCGCTCCAGCTTAATCTCGCGGGAATGACCATCGTATGTCTGAATATCGCTCTCTATGATAATCGTTTTATCTGTCCTATTGCGAATACAAAGGTATCCCATATAGTATTCGTACCCCGAAGTCTTGGAAAAACACGAAGTCATCAATAAACAGGTCGCCAACAACAATAGTATGTTTAATTTCTTCATAAAATACTTATAACCAATATATTCTAATTCCGATGAAGCATATCGTCAGTGATATAAAAACGGCACCTCACTCTGAAAACCTCATCATTCCACAGATTAGGAACATCGTCAGAGACTAGTATACTATCATCCATATTAAATAGCTGCTTAATGGAATCATCGCTACGGGAGGCGTAAGTCCACGTATAAATCAACTCGCGCTCGCCATTCTCATTCTCATAATACGCCGAAACCTGCGCGCTGTCGTAGTTCACAATGAAATCTTCGATACGCAAATCATCCACATTTTCTACAGCAGTAGCAAATAGTCTAGTCTCTGCGATATCAGAGTAACTCCCAGGCAAAATCTCATCCCGAAAGGATGAAAGCCCATAACTTTCTATATTAGACTCGAAAAATATTGTAGACTCCGTCTCATTACGAATAAATAAATATCCCTTACAGCGATAAGATGATGGCTTGTTACACGACACTAAAACGAAACTAAACAAAATCAATATGCTAATTCTTTTCATAGACCATGTTTCTCCATTATAGATTTAATTATATCACTCTTGTCTGGGTATGAATTTTTCAGCTTATTGAAAAGGTCTTTAAGATTGCTCATATCAAAAGTCATACACTTAAAGACCTGCCCTGGAGTTAGAACAGCATCGTCAAATATATCTGTAAGGGCTAACACATATTCAGAAAAGAAATAATCCGTTCCGAATATGTCGTCACCCGAAAATTCCTCATGCCATATGTAACTCTCTACACTATACGCATAGGCTTCAGAAAGTCCACAGAGATTGCATCCTATACTTTCCTCAGATCCATCTCCATAACAACCATCGCCAGACAAAAACTGCTTAACTTCATAAGCAATCAATTTCCCATACAAACTCTTGCCTAATGACCTAAAGTGGCTGGCATGACAAAGCTCATGAACAGTGGTCGTATACAAGCCTTCGTAAGTAAAACCACTACCGAAAAGATAAATGTCAGCGGCAAGACTTCTCACTAAAGAGGCATCGCCTATAGAGATATATCTATGTCCCGTAAATAAATTAGACAGATAATCCTTGACATTGCTCACCGGAAACAGGTCATTCAGATAATACCTCATCATAGGGGTACTTCCACTGGCTCCGCTGACATCAATCTTAACACACCAGAACTTGAGTCCTGCAGGTGGAGTCTTGACACCCGTAAATGCACCCGAAGAGCACTCCTTGTAATACTCATATGCCGCGTTATTCACAACAGACCACGACCACGCCGAATAATCTTTACTGCGAGTAAATGTCTTACTGAAGTTATCCGGACTGCCGCACCAGAAATATGTATATGAGGCGGGGACAACAAACACCCAACTCCCCCAAATCGAGAATCCCTTGGTATTCTCGAATATCACTGAGATATTCGGCCTATAGTACTTGGAATTAAAAGCAAACTTGCCGTTCTCGTCAGTATATTGCACTGCCCATTTTAAAAATCTCTGGACGCGGACTTTCACTCCTTTAAGTGGAACTGTCGATGTCCCGGTATTCAACTTGACAACTCCGCTTGGTTTCGCATTGCTGGCCCGCGTAACATCATCGGATTCATACTTAGCGCCGACGATTTCAAACGCCCTTCGTTCAAGTTCTTCCGCATCGATACCGCATGCTTTAGTCAGATCTCCTCTACTTGGGATATAACACTCATCAAGGATTTCTCCTTTGAACTTGCTTCCACCGGAATCATTTCCAGAACTGTTGCCGCCACTATCCTCATCTGAATCCTTCGGTACAAAATCCTTATTACCGTCGAATTGTATCAGCGTCCCGGTATTAATATCATCCTCTGAAACATCCTCATCTGCGAACTTCACCGGCACAGCCGTGTATGTCCATGTCGGTGCCTCAACAGGCTGATCAGGATCAAAACAGTATTCACTCTCTTCCTCATAATCCCTGTCTAGAGGATAATCAAACAGTTCAATGTCTTCGAGCCGCTGAACCGTCTTGATAGAAAGCGTATCCACAGATGCAATCCTGATATAATAATCCGTAGGAGACAAGACTATCGTATCAAGACTTCGAGTTCGCAGCAGAGAGTTGACAGCCTGCTGCATTACAGAAAGAGAATACGGGTTCCTCCCGCTAATTCCCTCCGGAATTTGATTCGAATACGAAACCTCCTCCGGACTTTCGGTTGTCATTAGGTTACTGTCTTTGTTACATGCCATGAACAAAGTAGCAAGGACCGTAGCACATAAGTAAGTTTTTGAATTACGCATACGGTAAAGTTTTAAAGTGATTGTTTTTATATGTTGTGCATATGCACTTTCCAAAACTTTCGCCCAAATATGCAAATTACTTATCTCACATGCAAAACAAAAATCTAACAAAACTCATTCCCCAACTCTTTAATTATCAACATAATAACAAAATACCATCTAAAAAATACACTTAAATTTCAGCTGGGACGAAGCAAATAACATCCTAATTATCAAACAATTAAGTATGGGACGAAAGGCTGTTAGATTTTTTTTACCAGGATTAAATCCACCCGCAAAAAAATGCATCTCAACACAGACTTTTATAACTTATTATTCATCAACTTGTTACAGATGTGACGAAATTCAAAATCTAAACAAAGCCCCAAAATAAGCCATTTACAAGCAGAATAAAAGGTGTATCTTTTATCGGAACTGAATGCATTGTGAATTATGTGAATTAAGTTCAAGGGACGCCCAAGCACTGACGGCAACCATCTCTTCGACTTCTTGGTTGAACGGCCGATTTTGAAAGATTTTCCACAGACATTCAAATCACTGTCAGGCAAAAACCGTATCTTTGTAGATATGGCTAAACAGACACAGAATGCGGCGGCGCAGTGCCGCTCTATCTTGGACGAAATAAAGCGCGGCGTATACCACCCTGTGTATCTCCTGATGGGAGAGGAAGCTTATTATCCGGACATGGTCTGCAAGGCCATCATCGACAACTGCATAGACGAGTCCGCCAAGGACTTCAACGAGCTGATTTGCTACGGCGCGGACGTGACGGCGGAGCAGGTTATTTCCGCAGCAAGGCAGTTCCCCATGATGTCGGAAAGGGTGCTTGTGGTCATCCGCGAAGCCCAACTCATGAAAAGCCTTGAGCAGTTGAGTCTCTATTGCGCGGAGCCGCTCGACAGTACAGTCCTGGTCATATTGATGCACGGAGCGTCCGCCGACAAGCGCAAAGCCCTCTACAAGAATGTCTCCAAGAGTGGAGTCGTAATGGAGAGCACCCCCATAAGGGACTATGAGATAGCTGGATGGATAAGTGCATACTACACTTCCAAAGGGCTTGAAATCGATGCAGACGCTGCAGAACTTCTCGGCGAATCAGTCGGGACGAACCTCTCCACCATAGCCCTTGAGACGGATAAACTGCTCAAAGCCCTGCCTGAAGGCACTCGCCGTGTCAGCATCAAGGACATAGAGAAAAATGTGGGTGCGTCCCGCGAATACAGCATTTTCGAACTCACCAAGGCTCTGTCCTACCGAGATGCGGACAAAGCACTCAAAATTGCCTCCCGCATAGGAGATTCCGCACGATTTGCCCTACCGGCGGCAGTAAGCGCACTATACACGCATTTCAACAGGATACTCCGTTACTCCGCACTCCTGCAGAAAAACCACTATCCGAGCAAAGAAGACAAGGCTGCGGCCCTCGTGGGAGTGAACCCCTATTTCTACAGAGAGTACGACGAGGCGGTGCGCAACTATCCCCTGCAGCGAGCCATGGGAGTCATATCACTGCTCTGCCGCTACGACAGCCTCGGGAAAGGCGGAGGAGGAGGCGTCACAACGGAGCCAGGCAAACTGCTCGTGGAGCTGACCGCCCGCATACTCAACGTATGACTGGCTATATAGCGGCATAAATCTGTGAAATGCCACTGAAACCACCGCCTCAGACGCTCTCCACTGCTCCGTCCAGGACATACCAGAGGTAGCCGGAGACATCGGAATAGCCTAACTCTTTATACAAAGCCACATAGCGTCTCACCTGACGCAAGTAGGACTTCTTGGGCGTACCGAATTTGTAGTCCACAATGTCCACGCCGCCGTCCTTACGCAGTATCACACGGTCTGGGCGAAGCAGGCTTCCGTCCGACGCTATGATATCCCTTTCGTCGAGAATCCTACAGCGGTCTCCCGGGAACCACCCCTGGGACACGCCAAAAGCCAGTGCTTCCGAAAGAATCTTCCGAGCTTCAGGGAGTTCCGACGCATCCAGAAGTCCGTCCCTCTGAACGGACTGCAGCGAAAGTTCCAGATCTTCAGGTCCGTACACCGTCTCCATCACCTTGTGCAGGACTATGCCGCGAAGCCGAGCCGAAGCCGCCATGCCGGTCTCCCCGTCAGAGAAAAACTCGAAGGCATCGTTCTTTACTCCTACGCGCCTTCTCTCCGCGACATTGGACGGCATACCGCCAGAATAACTCAATTCGATGCTCTCGACTGGCACTGATGGCTTGGACCACCCTGAGCTTGACTTTTTGAATTTGTCCGACACGGAGCCAAAGAGGAAATGCTCGGTAGGACACTTATCGCCATCCATCTTCGTAGTCTTCTGAGCGACATCCACATGGTCAAGGCAGTACAGACGCAATGCGGAAGCAAGCCCTTTCACCAAAGATTCATCCTTGCCAAACCAAGGCTCACCTGCCCCATGACTTTCCACTTCGTTCGGATAAGACCACGGCGCAATGACATGCATAGCCTCGGACGCACGAGTCATAGCCACATACCAAGTATTGACATTGTCCGTAATCGCGAGAGGCAGTTCATGCTTATAATCATCACCGAAGCAGGTATTGATAGAAGTCTTGTTCAGATGGGTGGCATACAGAGCTTTCTCGACTGATTCAAAGCCCGTCCCGGACATATTGCCCGGTACCCAAAAATCCACGTCCGGCCTGATCCAATACTCCCTTTTCTGCAAAGGGATAATCACATAAGGATAATCCAAGCCCTTGACCTTGTGGACAGTGATAATCGTCACCGCATCTGCATCGTCAGGGGAAGATATGTATTTGTTCGAGCCTTCCTCCGTCCAATACTTGAGAAATGCGTGTAGGGAGTTGCCGTTCTGCGCCGCGAAATCCCGCACCAAATCCATAAACGAAAGCACATAAAGCGAATCCTTGTCCACCATATCCGACGGCAGTCCCTGCAGGATCTCGTCGCACATATCTGAAAGCGACTGACAATCAGCCACGGAGGCAGGCTCAAAATCCCCTGCAAGATATGCATTGACGGCATCATCCGGATTATCCACCTTGTAAAGACAGGACAATAGCCGCCTTATGCTTTCACAAGCCCCTATGCGCAGAGAGTCATTGGTAATCACTCCGAAGCCGGCTTCAGTAAGGGCTGAAGCAGCCTGCTGGCCTATCTTATTAGTCCTCACTATCACGGCTATGTCTTTCTGCGAGAACCCGCGCGAAAGCGCATCTCTGACAGATTCCACCACCTCATCGTAAACAGCGTCATTGTCACAGAAACTTATCTGTACGCTACCGGGGACGGAAGACTTCTTAGCATTCTGACGGACATCCTCATATATCTTGGAAATGGAGAAATCAGGAAACGCATAGCCGGAATTAAGAGCCTTCGCAAGACACGAAAAGAAATCATTATTGAACGAGACAATCTCCGGGGCGCTGCGCCAGTTGTCGACCAAGCTATGGTGCACAACATTCCGCAGGTCCCTATCCACCTCCCTATCAATGATTTCCCAACGGGCATTACGCCAGCGGTATATGCTCTGCTTCACATCACCCACTATAAGGTTGTAGCATCCCTCGGCAATGCTGTTCTGGAGCAAAGGACGGAAATTGTCCCACTGCACGGAAGAAGTGTCCTGGAACTCGTCCAACAGGAAATGCTCATACCTTACGCCCACCTTCTCGTAGACGAAAGGCGCATCCGAACCGCCTATGATGTCTCGCAGTATATCGTTTGTATCCTCGATACCGAGCACATTTTTCTCCTTGAGAAGTTCCTTAAAACGCTTGTCTAACTCCTCGGCAGCACGGAACACCGCCACCTGCCCGCGTAGAATCTGCGCAGTCCTGTAGCTCGGGTAAGACGACTGTATAAGCTCATCTATTTTCTTGCAGTCATCGTATGTATCAACCGCTTTCAGCCAATACTTAGTCGGGCTGTCCGATATTTTCGCCATTTCTTTCGCATCGAGAAGCGCGAGTTTTGCAAGGCGGGCCACAAGGTTCTTGACGGGCTTTATTTCCGCCGACGCGGCCTGCAGAGCCGACTCAGCGAGTTTCTTGAGCTTAGATTCAAAGCTGGAGATTTCCTTACGGCATAACTCGCGTATGGCATTGAGATTGGCTTCTGAGAAAGCCTTTTCCTTGTTCATGCCTATGGCGTCGGCTTTCTGCCTGTAGTCCTCGGACATGTACTTCTCCGCGAAATCGTAGAGGGTCTTGGTAAGTGTATATTTGCCGCCTTCAGAGATGTCTTCTATCGCGGAGGCGGTAAGCCAGTCCAAAAGTTCGGGCTTCTCTTTGGAGAGTGAATCCAACACCCTGTCTGCAGACTCCTGTACGAGAGCCTTACGGTCCAGTTCCACCTGATACTGACCAAATTGTCCCACTTCGCGCGCGAAAGAACGAAGCACTCGCTGGAAGAACTTGTCTATGGTGCTCACACTGAATGCACCATAGTCGGAAAGAATCTCGGACAGAGACTTGGCGGCAGCCTTGCGGAGTTCCTCCTCGGAACCAAAATGACATTCGTCCATCAAATAAGACAGATACGGGGAATGTCCCGGATACTTGGCGAGCGTGTCAAGTTCCTCCACTATACGGCTTTTCATCTCTTCCGTCGCCTTGTTGGTAAAAGTGACGGCAAGTATGTGCCTGTAGCAATGCTCCTTGTCGCGTCCGAGCAGAAGCAGGCGTAGATATTCGCGGGCAAGCGAAAAAGTTTTGCCTGAACCCGCCGAAGCCTTCATCAGCTCCACTCCGCCATTCTGACGGATATCACTTATTTCTTGTTCTTTCCGCATATCATCGCAAAATCGCAATACGAACATATCCTGTCGTTGTTTTCACCGGCGGCAAGCCGCTTGAAGGGTATCGAGATGTCTTCCATCTCGGCAAATTTCATCTGCAGGCCCTCGGATATGGCATCATTCGTAGAATCAGACTGACTATAGCCACGAGCATTCTCATCTGTAGAGAAAAGTTCCGACATCGCATACATAGCGTTATGTACCTCCGCGTCACAAAAACGAGGATCCGACGCTGCCGCAAATGTATCACTACGGTCAAAAGCCCCTTCCACAAAGCGGTCATACAGATAGAATTGGAGGGCGGCCTTCAATCCATGCACCATCTCGGGCTTACTGAACATAGGCAACACATTCACGCCCGGCGCAAGCACTTTGGGGTCATCACCTCCCGTCTTGTAGTCCACAACGCGCACCACCCCATCTTCAAAACTGTCAATACGGTCCACATAACCCTTGAAACGATGTCCATTCCCATCCTCCCAACGGAAAAACTGCTCCAGCGCAAGCACGGTGAAAGAACTCCTGTTCCCCATAAGGGCGATGTCGCGACGCAACACCTGCATCACGAAACGCAATATAACCTCCACAGTCACAAGATCCCTTCCGGCAATCTCTACAGTACGGAGCTTGGCTTTCGCCAACGAGACAATCTTGGCACGTATGTCGTCTTCGCGTTTCAACAAACCCTGCAGATACGCCTTGGTGATGGTCTGAGGCACGAATGCCTCACGCTTCCTGTCCCTCTTGTCAAAATCCTGCTCGGAAAGCAGACGCTCTCCCCCGCTGTAAATGGCTTCCAGAGTGTCGTGGCACACCTCACCAAGCAGTCCGGCGTCCAAGCATTCACGCACCTCGGACGGAGTCTCGAGACCCTTGACGTGATGATAGTAGAACTTCGCGCTGCACTCCAGATACTCTGAAAGGGAACTCGCGGAGAATTCCATCTTGTTTATAATGTCTATGTCCTCTTGTGTCTTGGGGATTTCCAAAGAAACTTCCGAACCGGACACCTCGGCCGCCGCCACAAGACGGTGGAAGCGGCATTTGTCCGGATACAGATAACGGAGCTGCTTGATGAAACGGCTCTCTTCGCCGCTCTGAAGCCCAGCCGCACGGGAGTCGAAAAGCATGTGGACATCTTCCGCCCTGCTCAAGAGACGATAGAAATAATAAGCCCACACCGCGTCCTGCCTCAAATATGTCGGCAAACCGAATGCGCTGCGTATCTGAGCGGGCACAAAGGATGCGGAGACGCTGCTCCGAGGGAACACTCCCTCATTGGCGCCAAGTATGACTATATGTTTGAAATCAAGGGTTCTGGTCTCCAGAGGTCCCATTATCTGCAAGCCAGAAAGAGGCTCACCCTCAAAGGGTACGGTCTCTGCGGAAAGTATCTGTTCCACAAGGTGAATCCAAGTCCGGGGCAGTATGTCAAGATGTAAATCCGAGAGTCTGCTTACCGCCTTATAATAGCGCATCGCAAACTCCGACTGGAGCGAAAATTTGCCCAGATTGGAAACCTCACCTTCTTCATCCTCGCTGACGGAAGCATTGCGCATAAGAGTTCCGAACTTCGAAGTGAGGGACAATATGTATACTGCAAGAGAATCTGTCTGTTCAGAAGAAGCAACGGAGGCATCGCTTACCGCAGGTCTGAAAATCGCAGCAAGCAGCCCACCGGAGCCGAAGTCAGATACAGGGACATAGTATTTTGCCTGATTCAATACACTTTGCGAAATGGCTTTTTCCTCTGCAGAGAGCAAGGAACGCACTATGGATGAGGAGAGTATATCCGAGACATCCTTGTGATAGAAGAAGCATACTCCGTTCTGCGTTCTCAAATGCAACTGGGCGGCAAGCACGTCGCGCATCAGGGACATCCATTCGCTCGACTTCATAGGATAACCCATGGTGATGTTCACCCCTCCGGGAAGTTCAGGCAGACTGCCGAGTACATTGGGAAGGAAAGTCTCGTCCGCAAGTATCACGGCAAAATCAGTTCCGCGTTCATTTTCAGGAACTTCCGAAATAAATTTAGGAAGCAGACGCGCCTGCCCTGACGCAGAAGGGACATTCACCGAGTAGACCTGGGGCAAAGATTCCCTGTCGCGGTAGCTTTCAAGAGCGAATGCCTGGGGGAAATCAGAAAGATTCTCTCTCCGGAAGAGGGCGCATGGATTGAGGTCGTCGGCGATGAAGTCACCTTCGTAATCCCAGACAAACTGCGCCCGCCCGGCATCCCGAAGACGCCTCAAGACCAGTTTCTCACATTCATTGAGGGCATTCAGACCCACAAATACACAGCGCTTCACAGCTGGATAATTATCCTCCAGCACATCTGCAACGGAAGTATCCGAGAGCCTTTCCGCCAGATCCCTATAGCGCATGCCTTCGTAAGAAAGATCTTTGTCCTTCAAGCCTTTAACAAATGACACATATAGAGGATAAAGCAGATTCCAGATCTGCAGAAAAGACTGCTTGACCCCGGATTCATCTTCCTTGAAATGACCGGCGAGCCTTCGTATCGCTTCTTTCTGCTTCTCGTCGGCATATTCAAAATGATCTTCAATGGACTTCAAGTCAGAGACATTGGCAAAGAGCATCTTCGCATCGACCATGTACTTATCCACATCGTCAAAGTCGGAAAGTATCACGTCGCCCCAATAGACGAAATCGTCAAGACTTTCAGCCTGAGGAGAAAGCTTTTTGTAACAATCATACAGTTCGAGCAGAAGCGTAATGCGGTCGGCACTGCGTAGCCCGCTCATTTCCGAGAAAAAATCCCCTATGGTCACCATACGGGGAGCAAGAATCGTCTCACCGCGCTCAGCGACCAACTCCGCAAGATATTTCCTAAAAAACACCGAAGCACGACGGCTCGGAAAGACAAACAACATGTCTTCAAGCCTTCCCTCGTCGTAATAGTGCTTTGCAACTTGTTTCAGAAACTGGTTCATATCAGAAACCATTTAAATCCATATTCTCTCATTTCACGCAGGCTCAATTAACGAATATCTGCGCAAAGATAGAAAGCAGATTTGACAACAATCGTCAATCTTCAGAAATCTGCAAATCCTCATCCAAAGTTCCGACAGGGGAAGGAAGACGCTTTCCAGCAGATAATGGAGCCCCCATATCTACAACTCTGCGTGCCGTGGAAACAATGCTGCCGCGCCCCTCCACAAGCCGTTTACTGTTCTCGTCGAAGAGTTTGACGGTCCTATCAAGGGCATCCTTGACCTTGGCATTAGCAGTACAGAAGTCAGATACCCTATCAACCATCTTGACAGCGGCATCCACGATCTCCTGCATATTGTCAATCTGTATCTTCTGCACCCATGCAGAACGGATCAGACGCACAAAAGGAATCAGAGTCTCTTCCGTGGTAATCAGTACATTAAGACAGAAAGCCTCATTGAAAATATTGGGATTCTCCTGCTTTGCGAGCTGATATGCCCCGTAATTGGGGATAAACATTATCACATAATCGAGTGTCTTGGCAGACTTGACATATTTCTGATAGGACTTCGCAGAGAGTTCCTTGACATGCTTCTCGACAGACTCCAGGTTGCGCTTTGCCGCATCACTACGTTCCTCTTCAGTTTCAGCACAATAGTAATCAGAAAGTGCGGTCAAAGAGACTTTTGAATCAATCAATATGTCCGTACCGTCAGGGAAATGCAGGACAAAGTCGGGGCGCATCCGCTTGCCGCTGTCCTCATTGCCCACAATACGTCCGAATTCATCGCGTATATACTCCTCTGCATCGTAGTCACGCCCCCGCTGAAGGCCCTCGGTTTTGAGTATGTTCTCAAGAACAGTTTCTCCGAACACGCCCTGCATCTTGTTCTGCCCGCGGAGCGCCTTCGCGAGTCCTTCTGCCTGCGAGCCGACATTCTCAGTCTGACGGCGCAGATTTTCCACGGTCTCATCGAATTTAGTCCGAATTGATGCTGAGCCGTCCACGGTAGCTTTTTTCTGAGCCTCGAAGGACTCTTTCATATCCTTCATGCTCTTGTCTATTGAACTTGTTATAGTCTTGAATGCCTCCGTGGCTTCTTTCTTGAGAGACTCCTCCCTCTGCTTCAGACGGTTTTCATTTTCAAGGGCAATCTGAGCCTTGGCGGCATCAAGCGCCAGTTTATGACCCTCTTTCATGGCGGCAATCGAGTTGTCATAACCCTCTTTCAGATGCGAGATGGATTTTTCATGGTCCTCACGTTCATGGAGCAGCCGCGCCTCATATTCAGTTTTCTCATTCGCCCGCAGGGCTTTTTCGCTCGCAAGAGCGGCTTCAAGGTCAGATTTTTCCTTATTATAGGAGTTTTTGCACATAGCTTGCGCAAGCATCCAGACAATTACGGCGGTAACAACCACCATAATCAAAACAATTAAAACTGTAGACATACCCAAAGATACCAATTTCGTTGTATCTTTGCGCTCCAAGCATTACGAAATGACAAGAAAAAACATTCTCCTATCTTCCGCCATGCTCGCATCGGCATTATTCGCGCTATCTTCGTGCGGCAGCCGCAGCGAAAAGGAAGAAGCCCAAACCGCATACCTCTGCGGCGCGGTTCCTACCGTATACCTCTATGACATAGACGAGGAAGCAGAAACAGTCAGCCTTAGCGACTCGCTTCCCCGAGGTACTCAGTTCCAGAGCCGCGAGTCCAAAAAGCTCAAAATCAACAAGAAACAATACCGCGAAGTAATAATCGGAAGCGGAAAGTCGAGCAAAACCGCTTTCGTCCCCGAGGAGAACTTCACACTTGACTCCATCGACTTCGTAAGGGAGAAGTTCGTATATGTACGCAGTGCCAGCACACTGATTGAAGACACGCTGACTTCGTCCATAGCTTCGCTCGCGAACAAGGGAGACTCGCTGGAAGTATGCGGCTACGACTATCTCTACCCCGACGGACGGGTTCACCGCTACAAAGTCCATTACGGACAGCAGCCCGACGCCAGGCTCAAGAGCAAAAAATCTCAGGAAGAGAGACCTGCAGCTTGGATTTATTCCAAATACACGACTTTCGACCGCGAGAGCTCGCTTCTCAGATATGACAAATACGACAAAGTACACGCTGCCGTAAGGAATCCTTTCGGAGGTGGCAAGGCAATAGATTGCGACTATTTCCCGCACGAGAAACCCCAGTTCCCGGACAACAAGATGCCCGAGTCCTGCTACGCGCTGTACCTCAACTTCTCCCCTGCCGTACTCGGCAACATAGAGGAATACATAGCCCTCGCCAAGGAGACTCTCATCAACACCTTTGTCATTGATATCAAAGACAATGAGTGCCCGGGATACAAGGCTGAAGCCATGAGGTTGTATTCTCCTACCAATTACGCCAAAGCCAGCAAGAGCGGAGTGGAACTCTACGAACGGGTGGTACGCCGCCTGCATGAGGAAGGCTTCTATGTGGTAGGTCGAATCACCTGTTTCAAAGACAGTTACTTCGTCAAAGACCATCCGGAGAGCGCCATCACGGAGCTTGCCACGGGAGAGCCTTTCAAGCACAACAAATCCTATTGGCCCAGCGCATTCGACCGCAAGGTCTGGCAATTCAACGTGGAACTCGCCAAGGAGTCGATAAGGAGATTCGGCTTCGACGAAATCAATTTCGACTATGTGCGCTTCCCCGACAGGATGACCAGAATCGAGGACAAAATCGACTATCACAACCGCTACAGCGAGAGCAAGGTACAGGCGATACAGCGCTTCGTGACCTACGCCTGCGATGAGATCCATCCTCTCGGCGCTTATGTCTCAATCGATGTCTTCGGAGAGTGCGCAAATGAGGGATATACGACCGCCTACGGACAGTACTGGCCCGCGCTCAGCAATGTCGCGGATGTGATGTGCGGAATGCCCTACCCCGACCATTTCACTGACGGATACTACGGCATCAGCAAGCCGTGGAACCACCCTTACGAGCTTCTGCACCAGTGGGGCAGGCGCATTGACGCCAAGCAGAAGGCTACGCCTTCACCCGCAAAGGTCCGCACCTGGATTCAGGTCTGGAAAGTGATGAAACATGTGGACAAGAACGGCATAGACTACGACGCCGAAGCTATCGAGAACGAAATCAGAGGTCTGTATTCGGCAGGACTTATGGACGGATACTGCACCTGGCTGTCTTCTTCCAACATCAAGCGTTACCGCTCACAGAAAGAGGCTTACAGCATCGACTATTACACGGAATACAAAAGCGGGAAAGCCCCGATGAGCGCGACTCCCCCGCAGATTGACACCGTCAAGAATCCTACAGAGCGGAAAGAACTATCATTATGACAACCAGAAAGTTCAAGAGATATATAGGCGACAATCCCAAGGTCGTGGAAATCATGAAGATGCTGGGCTTTTCGCTCGGCTTCGGCGACCTGTCGGTGGATGAGGTATGCAAGCAGAACGGGGTCAATCCTGACCTTTTCGCTGCACTGTGCGACATCTATATGGACGAGCATTCCCAGCCGGACATAGACAACCTCGGGGTGTCAGACATCCCGGTTCTAATCTCGTTCCTACACCTCACGCACAGTTCGTACCTTGAAACTTCGCTCGACAGGCTCCACGAGGCGGTACACCGCATGACGGAGCATTGCAGCCCCGAGAACAGTTTGATTGTCAACCGCTTCTTCGATGATTACGACTCGGAGATGAAGAAGCACATAGAGTTCGAGGAGAATGTGGTATTCAAGTACATCAACGGACTGCTCAATGGAGAGAAAGACTCGATGCTCACCATCGGGATGCTCAACGAAATGCATAGCAATGTAGACGAGAAACTCGAGGACTTCAAGAACATAGTTATGAACTACCTGCCGCCAAGCAGCACGAGCGATGACCGATATGATGTACTGATTGAGATAATGGGCATCTCACAGGCACTCCGACATCATATGAACGCTGAGGACAAGTTGCTTCTCCCCCTCGCGGAAATGCTTGAGGAAGAGGATGTCAATACTCTTGAGACAAAGAAACCGGAGCATAGTGCAGGTGGGATTTCGGACATACCAGACACGATGCTTTCAGAAAGGGAGAAAGAAATCATAGCTGAAGTTGCGAGAGGACTGACAAATAAGGAGATTGCGGACAAACTCTTCATCTCCGTATTCACTGTCACCACCCACCGTAAGAACATATCCCGCAAATTGGGCATCAAGACAATAGCCGGACTTACAGCCTACGCCTTGATGAACGGCTACATCAAAGACAGCGACATAAAGCTTTGACCCCGCCACGAAATCTTCGGTAATCGAGCCACAAATGCAGTCGCCGAGTCTTTCAACGGCAAATGTTCAGAAACAGACTTCGCCACAAAACAAAAACAAGGGGATGACCTCAAGTCCTAAGACTTATTGGTCATCCCCTCTGTCATATCAATAGGGACTCAGCCCTTGTTGTTTTTCAAGCCCCGCGGACACTCGCACCCGCAGGGCTTTTTAAATCTACTCGGCAGTACCGACGATCACGACGGAAGCGCGATAGCCGTCTACGAGAGTCTTTACCGCAGCCTTCACATCCTCAACTCCGATGGCATCAAGAGCCTGGAGATAGTCGGTATCGGTATCGATTCCGCTGCGCTGAAGAATCTTCAACACGGATTCGAAGTAAGCATTCTCGGTCTGGTTTGCCTTATAGTTCTTGGCAAGATATTCCTTGGCTTTGGTGAGATTCTCCTGAGAAGGACCATTGACCGTAAAGTCAGCGATAATCTCATCCACTCTCTGCTCGGTGAAGTCCACCTTGTCTGGGTTGGTGCTGTAGATCACCTGCATGTAAGCAAAGTTCTTAGGCTCGTATACTGCAGCGCCGTATGCTCCGATAGAATATGTAAGACCTTCTTTCTCACGAATTTCCGCAAGCAGAGTCATCGAAAGAGTCTGGCAAGCCACATCCAGAGCAAGGTCATTGTGCAGATCATATCCGACACCGGCATTGTACAGAAGGATGCTGGTAGCCGTAGGAGTACCCATCACGCGCTCGAACTTGATGTCCGTATCAGCCTGCTTAAAGAGATCCTCTTCTTTGCAGGAAGTCTGTACTTTGCGCTTGTTGCCCTTGAGTGAGCCGATATACTTCTCAATGAGAGGCTTGGCTGTCTCGAGATCGATTGCTCCGGTGATATAGAATGAGAAATCAGCTGCATTGTCGAAACGCTCACGGGCAATCTTGAGTGCGAGATCGTAATCCACTTTCTCAAGGTCCGCCAATTTAAGTGTAGCACGGGCTATGGGACGGGCGTAGACCTGATCCAAAGAATCCATAAATGCGGACATGGGGTCGGCAGCTTCGTTGGCAAGAGCCGCAGCCTGTCTTGTCTTCCATGACTCAAAAGCCTGCTCGTCCTTGCGAAGAGAAGTGAAATTGAGATAGTTGAGCTGAAGCAGAGTCTCGAAATCCTTCGGAGCGGCCTTACCACGAACGCCCTCGCCATACTCGGAGATATTAGTCCTGAGGCTCACATTCTTACCTGCGAGAGCCTTGCTAAGCTCAGTAGCGGAGAAATTGCCGAATCCGCCAATGGACATAAGATCTTCCACAGACTGGAGCGTAGGACGGATATCGTCAGAGTAGAGAGACTTTCCGCCGTAGCTATTGGCACTGAAGAGCACCTCACCGGGGTTAAAATCAGTCTGACGGAAGTAAACCTTGGCACCGTTCTTAAGGGTAAGCAGAGTGTAGCCAAAAGGAGCATCCTCGGTCTTTACCACCTTGCCGGGCTTGAGCTTCTTGCTGATAAGAGGCTCATCGGAAGTCTTGTCCTCGTAAGGGGCAATATCCTCAGCTTCCACAGCAGCAAGAGCAGACTTAAGTTCCGCTGCTGTAGGATAAACCACACCCTCCTTCTCAGGAAGCATGCAGACCACCACGAGATTGTCCTCTTCCGTAAGAGAAGTGATAATCTGATTGACCATCTCCACGGTGATATTGGGGGCAAGCTGATTGAGAAGATTGAATTCATTCTCAATACCCATAATCGGGTCATTGTCAATGAAATGACGCACATATTCACGGCAATACGCACCGCTTGTCTTCTTGGAGCGCTGATTGTACTGGGTCTCAAGTGTACTCAAAACACTCTGACGGGCCCTGTCATACTCGGACGCGGTGAAACCGTTACGCTGTATGCGAAGCATCTCACGATAAAGGGAAGTGACTGAACGCAGAAGAGAATTCTCATTGAACGCAACGATGCCGGTGTAAGCACCTTCCGTCTTCGAAATGAAGAAATCATCATCGCTGATCACAGCCTCGATGAAGTCAGGATCTGCTTTCTGTGTCATTTCACCAAGACGCTGTGCAGTCATAATATCCGCAGCGGCAAGGGCGTAATCATAAAGCAGATAGCTCAAATCCCCCTTCTGCTCAGGAGTGACGGCATCGTGCTTCTTGAAGATATAAGCCATAGGAATCTGCTGCTCCTTGTCGCTCGCTATGCTGATGATAGGCTCGACATTCTTGTCAATGGGCAGATAATAACGTTCGGGGGCATCCTGTGTTGCTGCAGGAAGAGTTGAGAATACATCTTTAATCTTGGTCTCTACCTCATCCACATCTATGTCACCGACTACGATGATACCCTGCTGGTCAGGACGATACCAAGTCTTGTAGTATGAACGGAGAGCCTCATAGGGGAAGTTGTCCACGACTTCCATAGTACCTATGGGGAGACGCACACCGTACTTGTTGCCGGGGTAAATCTCAGGGAGAATCTTGTCATACATCCTCATCTGGGCACCCTGGCGGGAACGCCACTCCTCGTGGATTACGCCCCTCTCCTTGTCTATGTCTTCATCTTCAAGGAGCAATGCTCCCGCCCAGTCGTGAAGGATGAGAAGGCAGCTGTCCACAGATGTGGGGAAATTAGCGACAGGGACATTGTCGATATTGTAAACTGTCTCATCCACAGATGTATAGGCATTGATATCATTGCCGAATTTAACACCTATTGACTCGCAATACTCGATAATTCCGTTGCCGGGGAAGTGCACGGTGCCGTTGAAGCACATGTGCTCGAGGAAGTGGGCAAGACCTCTCTGGTCTTCCTCTTCGAGGATTGAGCCTACCTTCTGCGCAATGTAGAAGTTGGCCTGTCCCTTGGGCTCCTCGTTATGGCGTACATAATAAGTAAGTCCGTTGTCAAGCTGCCCGATGCGCACAGCCTCATCCACAGGAAGCGGCGGAAGTTGAGGCGCCTGAGCGAACGCGCCCGCAGCCACACACAGTGACAACAGGCAGAAAGCAAATCTTTTCATTGTACTATAAAGATTGATAATAACTTTACCAACTATCCGTGCCGCTTACGCATCTGTCTGACTGCCACGACGGCACATTTCACAAAATTACTAAAAAATCCGTTAGTTTGTTTCGTATCATTCACACCGCCAAGACTCGAATCAGGTCAGCTCCGTACAAAAACAGGCGTTTCCCTGCACCAACCACCGGAACCATCTTGCGCGGTACAGAAATCGCCCTTCCCCTGTACCAACCACCGGAATCATCTTGCGCGGTACAGAAATCGCCCTTCCCCTGCACCAACCACCGGAACCATCTCGTGCGGTACAGAAATCGGCCTTCCCCTG
>CAZNDD010000019.1:0-10936 GCA_964571735.1 uncultured Muribaculaceae bacterium
TCTCTGCGGGGACCACGGTCATCGCGGCGATCAAATCCACCTCTACGCTCTCCGTCCCTGCGAGGGCCACGGTCATCACGACGGGGACCGCGATCGCCTCTGGGGCGTGACTCGGGCTCGACATAGCCCTCAGGCTTCTCCGTAAGAGCCCTCATTGAAAGGCGCATCTTACCGGACTTAGCATCGAACTCAAGGAGCTTGACATCCACTTCGTCACCGACCTTGAGGACATCCTCGACCTTCTCGGTCTTGGTCCATGCAATCTCGCTGACATGCAGGAGTCCTTCCTTACCGGGGAGGATCTCGATGAAAGCACCGAACTCAAGGATAGAAACAACCTTACCATGGTAAGTCTGACCGACCTCAGGCACTGCGCAGATACCCTTGATCCAGTCAAGAGCCTTCTGCATAGCCTCCTTATCAGAAGAAGCCACATCCACGACTCCCTCTGTACCACCCTGAGGCAGAGGCTCTTCGTTGATGGTAATGGTAGTACCTGTCTCCTTCTGGATCTTCTGGATAGTCTCACCGCCCTTGCCGATGACTGCACCGATGAACTCTGCAGGGATGCGGATCTGCTCGATGCGGGGCACGAAGCTCTTGTAGTCCTCACGAGGCTCGCTCATGGTCTTGCTCATCTCACCCATGATGTGGAGTCTTCCGAGACGAGCCTGCTCAAGAGCCTTCTCGAGCACCTCGTAAGAAAGACCGTCCACCTTGATATCCATCTGGGTAGCGGTGATACCGTCGGCTGTACCTGTGACCTTGAAGTCCATATCTCCGAGGTGATCCTCGTCACCAAGGATATCGGTGAGGATTGCATAACGGTCATTGGGCTTCTCGGCATCTGTGATAAGACCCATAGCCACACCAGCGACCATCTTCTTAATCTTCACACCTGCGTCCATAAGTGCAAGGCAACCGCCACAGACAGAAGCCATTGAAGAAGAACCGTTAGACTCAAGAATATCTGAAACCACGCGGACTGCGTAAGGATTCTCGGGAGCGAGGGGGACGACGGGCTTGAGTGCACGCATGGCAAGGTTGCCATGTCCAATCTCTCTACGGCCTACACCTCTCTGAGGCTTTGCCTCGCCTGTTGCGAAAGGAGGGAAGTTGTAGTGGAGCACGAACTGCTGATCCTCCTGGACGAGCACGTCGTCGGTCTCCTTCATATCCATCTTGGTACCGAGAGTAACGGTAGCGAGGGACTGGGTCTCACCGCGTGTGAAGATAGCGGAACCATGTGCGCAAGGCAGATAGTTCACTTCGCACCAGATAGGTCTCACCTGTGTGCAGACACGGCCGTCGAGACGGATACCTTCATCGAGGATCATATTGCGCATTGCCTCCTTCTCCACTGCGTGATAGTAGCGGGAAGCGAGCATGACTTTCTGTGCGTATGCCTCTTTCTCCTCTTCGCCCTTAGGCTCGGGAATGGTTGCGATATATTCGTCAAGGATAGCGGCGAAGCCGTCCTCTCTCTCGTGTTTGGGCTTTGCAGACTTTGCAAGAGCGTAGCACTTGGGATAGCAGAAATCCTCGACCGCCTTGCGAAGCTCCTCATCCTGAATGTCGTGAGGATAATCCCTCTTATTGACATCAGTACCAAGCTCATGCATGAGCTCTTTCTGCACGCGACAGTGCTTCTTAATCTCTTCGTGGGCGAACTTGATGGCCTCGAGCATGTCGTGCTCGCTAACCTCCTTCATCTCACCCTCAACCATCATGATATTCTCCTCGGTAGCAGCGACCATAAGATCGAGGTCTGCGCTCTCCATCTCGGAGAAACCGGGGTTGATGACGAATTCGCCGTTGATGCGGCAAACTCTGACTTCACTGATAGGACCACCGAAAGGAAGGTCTGAAGTTGCAAGTGCGCAAGATGCAGCAAGACCTGCAAGTGCGTCAGGCTGAACATCTTTCTCTGCAGAGATAAGTGTCACATTGACAAAGACCTCGAGGTGGAAATCCTCCGGCCAAAGAGGACGGATAGGACGGTCGATAAGACGGCTGACGAGAATCTCGTAGTCACTGGACTTGCCTTCTCTCTTCATGAATCCACCGGGGAAGCGTCCGGCAGAGTAGTATTTTTCTTTGTAGTCTACGGTGAGGGGCATGAAATCCGTTCCCTCCTTAACTTCCTTGGCTGCCGTCACGGTGGCGAGAAGCATCGTGCCACCCATCTTCACAACGGCAGAGCCGGCTGCCTGCTTGGCAAGTTTACCGGTCTCGATTTCGATCACGCGGCCGTCCGCGAGCTCGATTCTTTTGTTGATAATGTTCATTATTTTGTCTTAAAAACTGCTTTCTCCCTCTGAGACCACAATAGAAGTCACTCCGAACTTAGCGGAAACCAACTTCTCACTTTCACACTGGGAATACTAAAAATTCGCCTCGTTTTGAGACGGATAGGAACTGTCTGCGTATCAGAAATCAGCAGAAACAATTTCTAAAAAAAGAAACAGGGGCGATACCCGACTTGCAGGCGTCTCCCCTGTTTATTTGTTTATCGGCGGAGGCCAAGCTCACGGACGATATTTCTGTATCTCTCGATGTCGACCTTCTGGAGATAGTCCAGAATCTGGCGACGCTTACCGACGAGGCGGAGAAGTGAACGGCGTGTAACCACGTCTTTCTTATTCTTCTTCACGTGCTCGGTAAGGTGAGCGATACGGTAGGAAAACAGAGCAACTTGACTCTCAGGAGAGCCGGTGTCCTTATTAGACTTTCCGTACTTCGCGAAAATCTCTTGCTTCTTCTCTGGCAAAAGGTATTCAGCCATTGTGCAAAAGTTTTATAAATTGTTAAGTGCTTGAACCACCGTGGCTCAAGCGGGACGCAAAGATAGAAAAAATTATCGAATCAATCAAGCACTATAAGAAGAGGTGCGAGATGCGAGAACCGCAGGTCTATAACATCGGCAGTTGCCCGATTTAGTGAAGCTTTCCACCAATTATCGAATACCACGCCATCAAGAGGCCACTGAAGTCCCTCCGAATGCAGTTTCAAAGACGTATCACATGTAAATAAAGAGACCGGGCGTCCCTCCCCCACATGCAGGGAACAGCTGCCACCTACCGCAAAGGCCGTGGACCAGTCGGAGACCATCTGCACATCGAGCCCGCGTTCCCAGAAATGATACTCTTTCTCATATTCCATAAGAAGAGCCAGATTACCGATAGTATGGGCCTCCCTCTTGCCGGTAGCGCCAAGTATGGTAATACGCTCGACATCACTCCAATGCGTCATGACATGGCGCATCGCTTTCGTAAGGTCGTTAGTCTCCTGTTCATCCTCCTGCACCACCTCGAAAGAAGCGTCCTTCCGGATAGACGCCGAAGCCGAATCCATATCCCCTATGAGGACATCCACCTTGACACCATGGCGCATAGCGGAGCGTATAGCCCCGTCGCAACAAACCACACGGTCCGCACTGTCAAGCAGATAACGCGGATATTCCTTCCGAGGGAAATCCCCCGCTGCAAGTATCACCACATCCATAACAATGACAAAGTTAAAAGATGTTCGAATATCAAACAAAGGATTTTTAAAGAAAAACAGTTTTCAATAAATTTTGTATTTTTCCAAGAATTGTTTATCTTTGCAGTCCTTTGGCAAGTCGGCAGATGCGATATGCGGCAGTTCAAGACGCTGAAAATTTGTCGAATGTCTTATTGAGGTGGGTTCGTATAACGGCTAGTACTCAAGATTTTCATTCTTGCAATAGGAGTTCGATTCTCCTACCCACTACTTGAAATAAAAAATAAATAAAATGGCAAATACAGCTTCAGCAGAAAAAGCAGCTCGTCAGAGCGAGAGGCGTCGCTTGCATAACAAGTATTATGCAAAGACCACGAGGAACGCGATTCGCGATATCCGCAACACCAAAGACAAGGCTACAGCAGAGGCAAGCGCACCTGCAGTCTTCGCAAAGATTGACAAATTGGCCAAGATTGGTGTGATCCACAAGAACAAGGCTGCCAACTTGAAGAGTGGCATCCAGGTGTATATCAACAAGCTCGAGAAGTAGCGCAGTTGGTAGCGCACTACGTTCGGGACGTAGGGGTCGGGCGTTCGAGTCGCCTCTTCTCGACAAAAAGGACTGAGAGTAATCTCGGTCCTTTTTGCTTTATATTGGCGACGCCAAAATTTGGCGGGGTGGATATTTTGCAGGATAAAATTCTTTATCTACAGACTTATCCACCTGTCAATTACAGAGCGGGCAGTCATGATTCGAGCATGAGGTGCACTTGCCGCCATTAGAAGATCCCCCGCAAAAAACATCCGTGGAAGATCCTCCGCAAGAGCCACAGCCCCCGCTGCCACGACGCACCTGTACCATGGCAAATACCACTGCCACAGCTATAACTACAAGTACAAGTATGGTCGCAAGGACATTCATTTAGAATCTGTCTTGATTTGGGTTTCGAGATTTGTCGTGTTGTATTTCGAGGCAGTTTCAAATAAGGAGTTCATTGGCGGCAAATGACCGGAAAGACGGCGTAAATAAATTTAAAAACTTCTTTATAATCTCCGCAAAGCCATCGTTACCAGCATCAAACACCCTCTACCAGAAAGACAATATCAAGCGATAAAAAGCCCGAAGACCAGATACGCAAGCCAGGCGCAGAGCCAGGCGACGGCGCATTGGAAGAACACCACATACACTGCAGCCCCGCGGCCGAGTTCCCGACGGATGGCAGCGATAGCCGCAACACAAGGGGTATAAAGCAGGCAGAACACAAGCATCGGGATGGCAGTCAGAGTCGTCAGCATGCCAGCAGCCCCGGTAATCTCAAGCGTAGACACCACACTCTCCTTTGCAAGGAAGCCGGAAATCAACGAAGTCACTATCCTCCAGTCCCCAAGCCCGAGAGGCTCGAACACCGGAGCAATCAACCCCGCTACAGTCGCAAGCATACTGCTTTGAGGTGATTCGGGCACATAATTGAGCCTGAAATCAAATGACTGCAAGAACCATATCACTAAAGTAGCAAGGAAAATCACGGTAAACGCCCTCTGCAGGAAATCCTTGGTCTTGTCCCAAAGCAGATGCCCCACATTGCGAGGCTGAGGGATGCGGTAGGTCGGAAGTTCCATCACAAAAGGGGCAGGCTCAGACTTATGCCCAAAACGCTTACGGAAAAGAGCTACCACAATGCCAACTAAAATAGCAAACAGATAAAGACTTATCATCACTACGCCGGTATGCCCCGGGAAAAATGCTGCCGCGAAGAAAGAATATATCGCAATCTTCGCAGAGCAACTCATAAAGGGAGTCAGCATTATGGTCATCTTGCGGTCCCTCGCTGATGGCAAAGTCCTCGCGGCCATCACACCGGGCACGCCGCAACCGAAAGAAATCAGCATAGGCACTATACTGCGGCCCGAAAGTCCGATTTTGCGAAGCAGGCTGTCGGACACGAAAGCGATACGCGCCATATAGCCGCTATCCTCCAGCAGCGACAGGAAGAAAAAGAGTACAACCACTATGGGCACGAAACTAATAACAGTCCCCACTCCCCCGAATATCGCATCCACGACAAGTGACTGCACCGAAGCCGCTACGCCCCAAGACGAAAGTGCGCTTCCAACCACAGTTCCAAGCAGGGTTATCCCCTGATCCAAAACATCTTGCAGCCAAACTCCAATCACATCGAAAGTAAGCCAGAAAACAAGTGCAATGATTGCGATGAACGCGGGAATGGCAGTCCATTTGCCCGTCAAGACACGGTCTATGGCATTGGAACGAAGGCGCTCCTTGCTGACATGAGGCTTGCTTATAGTCTTGGAACATAGACGATGGATGAAGCTGTAACGCATATCCGCCATGGCCGCATGCCTGTCAAGCCCGCGTTCCTCTTCCATCTGAAGTATGATATGTTCGAGCGTTTCCTTTTCATTTTGGCTCAAGTCCAACGCTTTTAGTACCTCGTCATCTCCTTCCGCAAGCCGGCTCGCCGCGAAACGGACAGGAAGCCCGGCATTAACTGCGTGATCTTCGATAAGATGCATGACACTATGCAGACACCTGTGCACCGCACCACCATGCTCCTCGGGACTACAGAAATCCTGTCTTGCAGGTCTTTCATCATAACGGGCGATATGAAGGGCATGCTCTATGAGTTCCTCCACGCCCTCATTTTTGGCGGCACTGATAGCCACCACAGGAATCCCGAGCGCACGCTCCATCTCATTGAGACGCACCGAACCGCCGTTTCCTCTGAGTTCATCCATCATATTGAGCGCCAGCACCACAGGCACATCAAGCTCCATCAGCTGCATGGTAAGATAGAGATTACGCTCTATATTGTTGGCATCCACTATGTTGATGATGGCAGACGGACGGTTATGGATAATGAAATTACGGGAAACCAGTTCCTCCTGAGTATAAGTCGAAAGCGAATAAATGCCCGGCAAGTCTGTCACAACCGTGTTGGAAAAACCTTTGATAGGACCATCCTTACGGTCTACGGTCACGCCCGGAAAATTACCAACATGCTGGTTGGAACCTGTAAGCTGATTGAATAGAGTTGTCTTGCCGCTATTCTGCTGTCCCACAAGGGCAAAAGAAAGCAACTGCCCTTCAGAGACAGGATTGGAATGGCCCTTCTGATGATAGATTCCACCTTCTCCAAGACCCGGATGAGGATTGTCGCTTGCATCGGATTCATTATATGCAAAGCCGTCAGATTCAAGGATTTCCTCCTGGGCCTGTTCTTCCGCAGAGAGAACCCTCACATCTATCCTGTCCGCTTCACTGTCTCGTAGCGTGAGCGAATAGCCCTGCACGAGGATTTCAATAGGGTCTCCAGAGGGAGCTCTTTTTATCATTGTGACGCGAGCTCCGGGGACAACTCCCATATCGAGAAAATGCTGTCTCAAACTGCCCTCGCCGCCGACAGAAAGCACCTCGGCGCTTTGGCCTATCTTCAAATTCTTAATAGTCATACACTCACAAGGGTACAACACCCCAAGCCACAAAATTACTTCTCTTGTAGCAATCCGACAATCCCAAATATTGGGTATTTAGAAGGAGTACTTGGCTATAGCCTGGACACGATGATTGGTGACATTGTGAAGACCGGAGTCATAGAGACCATTGTCCGGGTTGATACCCTGAGACTTATCTCCATACCGCGCCGTAGTCATCTCATACTCAACGCCAAACTGGAGCTTACCCAAATTACGCACAATGCTCGGAGTCACCCTCCACATAGAATTCATATTGTCAAAACTATGCTTGCACCAATAGAGGCCGAGAGGATTCTTAATATCAGAAGACTCTGATTCAGAAGAGCCTTCTTCCATCGCAATCCCCTTCACGCCGAAATTCTTGACATAGCCTCCAAACAGAATAAACTGCCACTTCTTGCCGTAAGAAAGCGACACCCAAGAGGAAGAATTGCGCGAAGGTGCATAGGTATAACCCGTCGCTTCATCTCCTCCGGTAATCGCATAACCACCGTTGAGATTCATATGAGAGCCATCCTGCGCGAGTATACTCTTGGCCTTAATGCTGAAATCTCCCTTCTTATATCCGACGAATACAAAAGGGCTTACAGAAGTTACCCGCTCGCTCACTCTTGCGCCGTCCTTATTGCGTATACGGGGAGCTATGCTCGACACATCCACTCCAGCCTTTGCCGTGAGACCGCCTGACTTGTAATTCAGTCCTAAATATGTCTCAGGAGTGCAGCCCCATTTGATATACTTGGCAGAAGCACCGTCCGGGCCCGCCGAATTATACTGCATCTGCCACAATAGAGCCGCTGTAATGGACCAGGGACCATATAAATGCATATCGTACTGCACAAGGGGATTTCTACCAAACGGACCGAAAGGCGAGCCTGAACTCACGGAGAAAATATCTACCATATCTGCTGCCATAGGATGCCATGCCTGTCCCAATTTGGCACTCCAGGAGTCCTTGCCAAATGTCACAAAAGCCTGCCTCAAACGACATGTAGCTGTACCTGACACCTTGTCCGTAGAGCTTAAGCCCGTGTAGAAATCAAACTCGATGCGAGATGATACTGAAAGTCCCTCCACCTCATAGCCTTTAGTCTCAACCCAGAGCCTTGACGTCAGTGCCCCGGTACGGAAAGTATTCTGATTCTGAAGGTCATCTCCATTTACAATATTCTCATCATAAGGAATATAATAGAAGAGATCATCAGTCATCTGTACCCCTTCGCGGGTGTCGAAAGCATAATAATTACGAATAAAACCATGCACTTCCACCGAGGGTTTATCCTGCGCGGAAGCACTTATACACAGAGAAAGGGCCCCCGCAACAAGCATGGGGAGCCCACTCTTAAAAGAAAAACTCATATTCCTATAAAAATCAACACAGAGTAGCCCAATACAAGGCCTATGACACCCAAAATAATGCCCACCTTAGCCATATCTTTAGTCTCGACGAGTCCAGTAGAGCTTGCAATTGCATTCGGAGGTGTACTGATAGGCAGTATCATCGCCACAGAAGTAGAAATAGCAAGGCCGATAAGCAGGGCTTTCACACCACCGAGGCTTTCAAGTTCTGCCCCCATCGGCGTACCTGCAGCTCCGACAGCAATAGCTGTAAGAATAGGAAGCAAAAGGTTAGCAGCAGAAGTATGGGAAAGGAAGTTACTGACCGCATATCCCACAAGGCCAGACACCACAAGCACCGCGAGAGCAGACATTCCACCGAAAGGTATAGCATGTACGAGAGTAGATGCAAGGCCCGTCTTCATAAGTGCCGTGCCGAGGGCGAGACCTCCAGCCACCATCCAAAGCACATCCCAGTTAATCTGTTCGAAATCACTCTTGGCGAAGACACCAGTAGCGACGAAAACCGCAAACGGAATGAGTGCGACTTCGTAAGAATTGAGATTAGTCACAGATTCAGGAATCATCCAGAGCGCAATAGTCACTATGAATGTGATAGCTACAGTCCAGAATTTGAAATCCATCTTGGGCTTGCCTTCAATCTTAAGTTCAACTTCCTTGGAAGAGAACGGGAAAAGGAAGAGAAGCAGTGCCCATGCAATCAAAATCATCACAATCACAAACGGCACCATCCTCAGACACCATTCGCCGAAACCGACATCGATACCGAGCTGCTCCTTGAGATAGCCAAGAGCAATGACATTGGGCGGAGTACCGATAGGAGTACCTATGCCGCCGATATTGGCACCGATGGGAATAGCAAGAGCGAGACCGATCTTACCCTTTTTCTCACCGTCAAGCCTACGGAGCACAGGGGCGAGGAAAGCAAGCATCATCGCCGCCGTCGCGGTATTGCTCATAAACATAGAGAACAATGACACTACGAGCAGAATGCCAAGCAGCACCATCTTCGGGTTCTTTCCGAAAGGAGCGAGCAAAACTCTGGCAAGCACTATGTCGAGACCAACCTTGGAGGCGGCTATGGCGAGTACGAAGCCACCCATGAACAGCATTATGGTAGGAGACGCGAATGAAGCCATCAAGTCCTTGTAATTCACCAGACTACCGAGCGGAGTACCACCTATGTCGTGCATAAGGAAACCTGCCGAACCGGTAGAAATAGTAAGTATCAGCAGAACCATGGTAATGATGGAAGTAGCCCAGGCAGGCACCGCCTCAAGCATCCACATACATGCCGCAAATACGAAAATAGCTATAGTTCTCTGATGGACGAGAGTCAAACCTTCAATGCCAAACCACGATGTAGGCATTGCAAAAAGGAAGATAGAGAGGATTAGTACAAGCGGAAGAAGAATACAATTCTTGACGCTGAACTTAGTGTTTGTCATTTGAATTAAAATGTGATTCTACAAAAATGCGCCGCCCCAAAAACGGATAGAGCGACGCAAATTTAAATATTAATAATCTAATTCACAAGCTACACAATACCCTGTTCGAGCATAGCCGTAGCGACTTTCATAAAGCCTGCTACATTCGCACCCTTGACATAATCGACACTACCATCCTCGCGGCTTCCGTACTTGACACACTGCTCGTGAATGGAGTTCATGATGAAATGCAGTTTCTCGTCCACCTCTTCGCCGCTCCAGCTCAGATGCGCTGCATTCTGAGTCATCTCGAGTCCTGAAGTAGCCACGCCACCCGCATTGACAGCCTTGCCCGGGGCGAAGTAAATACCCTGCGACTGGAAATAATGTATGGCTTCAGGCTGACAACCCATATTGCTAACTTCGCAGCAGCACCAGCAGCCGTTCCTCACAAGTTCCTGTGCATCTTCAAGGGCAAGTTCATTCTGGAATGCACAAGGCAATGCTATGTCACACTTGACGCTCCATGCCTTTTTCCCTGAATGGAAGATAGCCTGTGAAGGGAACTTGTCAGCAAGATCCTGCGCACGGTCTCGGTTGGAGGAACGCATCACCGGCAGATAGTCTATCATCTCCGAAGTGATACCGTCGGGGATTTCACAAACTCCGTCCGGACCGGAGATGCTGACGACCTTGGCACCGAGTTCGAGGGCCTTCTTGGCTGCGCCCCATGCCACATTACCAAAGCCTGAAAGGGCAATTCTGCATCCTTTCACATCCTTTCCAACCCTATGGAGCAGATTTTCAGTGAAATACAATGCGCCGTAGCCCGTAGCTTCGGGTCTGAGAACGGAGCCTCCCCACGTTGCACCCTTACCGGTAAGTACACCTGTATTGTACTGACGGGCGAGCTTCTTGTACATGCCGTAAAGATATCCTATCTCGCGGCCTCCTACGCCGACATCGCCTGCAGGTATATCCTGATCGGGACCTATGCAATTCCAGAGCTCAAGCATAAACGCCTGGCAGAAACGCATAATTTCGGCATCGCTGCGGCCCCTCGGGTCAAAATCCGAGCCACCCTTGGCACCGCCCATGGGGAGAGTCGTAAGCGCATTCTTGAAAGTCTGCTCGAAGCCGAGGAATTTAAGCATGGACGGAGTCACCGCCTT
>CAZNDD010000019.1:11036-20280 GCA_964571735.1 uncultured Muribaculaceae bacterium
TTCTCAAACACAAGACCTTTGTCCTTGTCTTTGCCGAAAACCATCTTTTCGCCGTCGCGAAGTACGATGGTCCTGTCCGCCTTGACTGCAGGGTCAGAAATCTCCTTGTGCGCCCCGTCATTGAAGATTACGCAGTTGGTGAGCAACTCGATTATCGAGCAGCCGTCGTGCAGGGCTGCAAGCGTCATTATCTGCTCATTGAGAGCAAGTTCAGTATCAAGCGACCGGGCGAAGAATGTACCTTTGGCACCTAACACCAGCGACCCCGGATTGAAAGGATGCTCTACAGTCCCGTAGGGCGAAGTCTTGGTTATAGCCCCGAACTTGGATGTAGGAGAATATTGCCCCTTGGTAAGTCCGTAGATTCGGTTGTTGAAGAGCAGGACATTGATGTCAATATTGCGCCGTATGGCGTGTATAAAATGGTTGCCTCCTATCGCGAGAGCATCTCCATCCCCGCAGACCTGCCACACTGTAAGCGTGGGGTTGGCGACCTTGATGCCGGTGCTTATGGCGGTAGCGCGTCCGTGGATGGAATGGAATCCATAGGTGTCCATATAATAAGGAAGTCTTGACGAGCATCCTATGCCCGAGACCACTACATAGCGTTCCTTGGAATAGTCGAGAGCCTGACTCACCTTGGGCAAAGCCCTCTGCAAAGCAGCAAGAATGGCGTGGTCTCCACATCCGGGACACCAGCGAGCCTGTTCCTTGCCTTTGAAATCATTTGCCGTAAGTACTGCCATAGTTATCAGTATCTGTTAAAATGTCATATTTTGAGACAGTGACTTATTTGAGATTGTCGCTTATAGCCTCCGTAAGTTCATGTACGAGGAAAGGCTGGCCCTGAACTTTGTTGCACTGACGATACTCGTGATGCGGCAGCACACCCCGCAGGTAGCGGGCGAACTGCCCCGTATTAAGTTCACACACAAGTATACGCTCATAACGGGAGAATACTTCGTCGGTATTCTTCGGAAGCGGATTTATCCAGTCGAAATGGGCGAATGCCACATCCTCGTCTTTCATCTTGTGATACGCGCTGAGGACATGTCCGTAAGTCCCACCCCAGCTGACCACCAGAAGACGCGCCTTGTCCGGACCGAGCACTTTCAACTCGGGGATGCAGTCCGCAATGCGAGCCACTTTCTCCGCGCGCTCGTGCACCATAGTCTCATGATTTACAGGATCCGTAGAAATGACCCCGTCATGATTCTTTTCAAGACCTCCCACGCGATGTTCCAGTCCTTTCTGCCCCGGAATGGCCCAGCGGGGCACAAAAGTCTCGGGGTCTCTCTCGAAAGGCTTGAATTTCTCTCCGTCAGGAGTTGCGCCAGCCGCAAAAGGTGGCTTAATCTCCGGATAATCAGACATCGACGGGATAAGCCAAGGCTCCGACCCGTTGCCAAGAAAACTCTCAGAGAGTAATATCACCGGGGTCATGTGTTCAAGGGCTATCTTGGATGCCCAGAATGCCGTATCGAAGCAATTGGACGGAGAATGGGCGGCGACTACAGGTATCGGGCACTCGCCGTTACGCCCGTAGAGGGCCTGGTCGAGATCAGCCTGCTCCGTCTTGGTTGGAAGTCCAGTGGAAGGACCGCCGCGCTGCACGTCCACGACCACGAGGGGAAGCTCCGTCATCACCGCAAGCCCGAGGGCCTCGCTCTTGAGTGACAGTCCCGGTCCCGAAGTGGTGGTGACAGCAAGATTGCCTGCAAACGACGCTCCTATGGCGCAGCAGATGCCCGCAATCTCGTCCTCTGCCTGCAAAGTCTTGGCCCCAAGATTCTTATGTATGGCAAGTTCTTCCAATATGGAAGTCGCAGGAGTAATAGGATACGAACCGCAGAAAAGCGGCAACGAAGACTTCTCCGAAGCCGCAAGAAGTCCCCACGCAATAGCCTGATTACCCGTGATATTACGATACAGCCCCGGCTTGCGGTCATGTAGAGGCTCCACCCTGTAGGTATTGGAAACGGCCTGTATCGCAGCCGCATAGTTAAATCCGTCGAGCAGGACTTTCTTATTGGGAGCGACAACCTCAGGATGTTTTTTGCCGAACTTGTTTTCTATATAACCGTTGAGATAATCCAAAGGACGATTGTAGATATAGCATGCCATCCCGAGCGTAAACATATTCTTGCATTTCAGGACGGCTTTGTGATCAAGAGTACTTCCTTTGAGGGATTCCTCCGTAAGGGTTGTAATGGGCGCTGTGATGATAGCCCTGTCTTCCACACCAAGCTCAAGGAATGGATTGTCGGTCTTGAACCCAGCCTTACGCATGTCGTTCTCAGTGAAAGCGTCAGCATCGACGAGTATCATACCGTCACGCTTGCAGAACTGCGCATCGGCATAGAGAGCCGCGGGATTCATCGCTATGAGCAGATCGCAATAATCTCCGGGTGTATTTACATCACCGCTGCCTATATGAACTTGAAAACCGGACACTCCGGAGACCGTGCCGTGAGGGGCGCGTATCTCTGCGGGGTAATCCGGAAAAGTGGACAGTGAGTTGCCGTAGACTGCCGAGGCATTTGCAAAAAGAGATCCGGTGAGCTGCATGCCGTCCCCCGAATCTCCTGCAAATCTGATTACAACATCACTGACATCAATGACCTTGTGTTGCATCAAGTATGTGGTTATATGTGTCTTCTACTGCTGAGCCTGGGCTGCAAGCTCCTGCTGCAAAGTCTCAAGTGTACGGCCTTCCTTGATGCCGAGAGCCTTGCGTGCTGCAGGTGTAAGATCTACGCTCTGCGAAGGATCGAAATAAAGAAGAGTGCTGATATCGAAGACATACACATATCCGCCTTCCTTTGCGAGCTTGTTGATGGTGTCGCTGGCCTTCTTCTGGATAGGAGCCATCAAAGCCTGCTGCTGCTGTGAGAGTTCGCTCTGAATGCTCTGGTCGAAAGCCTGGATACGGCTCTGAATCTCAGTCAGTTCTTTCTCTTTAGTCTCACGGATGGCAGGAGTCCAAGTCGCAGCTTTCTGGCTATACACCTGATACTTGCTCTGGAACTCTTCCACCATGGCCTGGTATGTCTCCTGAGCCTCATTACTGGAAGCCTGCATAGTAGCACGAGCCTCGTCTGATTCAGGCATCAACTGCACGAGTTCTGCGAAATTGACATGTGCAAATCTGGGCTGTGCGAAAGCCGTGACTGCGAGAAGCGATACGGCTACAATCGTGATAATCTTTTTCATATCAAAATACTTTATATTCTCAATTAAAATTGTTGTCCGATAACGAAGTGGAACTGGCTTCCACCTATTGAACTGCTGTCGAATCCATAACCCCAGTCAACACCGAGGAGTCCGACCATGGGCAGGAACACTCTCACACCCACACCCGCCGAGCGATAGATCTGGAAAGGATTGAAGTCGCGGATGTCCGACCAGCAGTTACCTCCCTCAAGGAAGCCCAGTACGAAAATCGTGGAAGTGGGCTGGAGAATCACAGGGTAACGAAGCTCGATGGTGAACTTGTCGTAGACATTACCTGCGTATGCGTAACCATTGGAGTTGTAAGAAGTTGCCTGATAAGGGGTAAGCGAGTAGTTCTCGTAACCTCGGAGCGAAATGACTTCAGAACCGTAGGTGTTGTAACCCGACATGCCGTCACCGCCGAGCAGGAAGCCCTCGAAAGGAGAATAGCCCCAGTTGCGGTTGTAATAGCCAAGGTATCCGAACTGCGCACGCGCCATCAGCACGAGGTCGCCCACAAGCTTGATGTACTGCGTTCCAGAGACCTTCCACTTGTGATATTCAATCCACTTGTAGCGGTTGCCAGCGCTCCAGTCGGTGTAAGTCACGTCCTTCCATGAAGGCACATCTACCTTTTCGCCCTTGCTATCGAAGTCATACTTGCGAAAAAGCGAGTACGGCGGAGTAAGCGACAAGGAGAACGAGAAATCAGAACCCTGACGGGGATATATCTGCTGGTCAGTGGAGTTTCTGTTGAGAGTGAGGGACATGCTCAGGTTGTTGGCAAGTCCGTCATCGAAGATGAAGTAGCCGGAATACCAGTTGGTCAGCTTGTAGGTCTGCCAGCTGAGACCGTTGTAGAGGACGAAGTAGCTGTCCGGCCAGTCAAGCCTGCGTCCGAGTGACGCGGAAGCACCGAAGACTTCCATCTGACGGTCATGACTGAGGATATTGAGTGCGAGATAGGAGTTGGTCTGACGGGTATAGTAAGCCGAGAGATTGAGCGAGGTCGGCTTCTTGCCGAAGAGCCAAGGCTCGGTAAAGCTCGCTGTAAGAGCAGTATAATAAGTACCGTTGGTCTGGAAACGGAATGCAAGGTTCTGCGCATCTCCGAGAGGGACCGGCCTCCAAGCCTCTTTGTCAAAGAACCGCTTGGTAGAGAAGTTATTGAAGCTGACACCGACCGTAGCTACGAAAGTATTGCCACCCCAACCGCCGGAAAGTTCCAGCTGCGAAGAAGGCTTCTCGGTGACATTATAGGTGAGGTCCACTGTATTGTCACGCTGATTAGGCATAATTGCGTAACCTTTGTTGGCATCCATAATAGCTTCAGGATCGAACTGTCCAAGCGAAGCGATTTCACGGATAGACCTCTCAAAGTCACTCTGTGAGAAGAGATAACCCGGACGGGTGAAAATCTGACGGCGCACAACCTTCTCGTTGGTGAGGTCATTACCGTTGATTGTAACCTTACCTATAGTGGACTGCTTACCCTCACGGATACGCAGTTCAACATCCACAGAGTCGTTCTGTATATTGGTCTCCACAGGTGTCACATCGAAGAAAAGATAACCATTGTCCCTGTAGAGTTTGGAGATGTCGTAGTCGGACTGCTTGCCGCCGCCATAGAGACGCTTCTGCATAGAGACCACATCATACACATCTCCCTTGTTGATACTCAATATGTTGTTGAGAACTTCGGAGCCATATACGGAGTTGCCTGTCCAAGTCACATCGCGGAAGTGATACTGTTGTCCCTCGTCCACTTCTATGTCTATGCAGATGCGCTTCTTGACCTTACCGTTCTTCTTGGGAATGTCCACCATATAGACGCTGTCCCTGACGACATGAGCATCGCGATAGCCCTGCTCCTTGAATGCGTCCAGAAGAGTCTTCTTATCGTTCTCGTATTCTTTCTCCTTAAACTTCTTGCTCTTGAAGAAATTATAGAACTTGTCGGACTTGGTCTCCTTCATAGCCTTGGCGAGCTTGTAGTCAGATACATGCTCGTTGCCGATGAAATTGATATCCTTGATGCGGACCTTCTCTCCGCGATCAACTGCGAAATTGACTCTGATGGCATTGCGCACCACGGTGTCCTTCTCGACTTCCGCATTGACTTCGCAGAGCAGATAACCTTTCTCCGCATAGTAGCGTTTGATAATGCCAATGGAAGTATTTTCGACATATTTGGAAAATTCTCCACCACGACGGAGGTTGAGCCTATCCTGCAACTCTTTCTTGTCTCCGGACTTGACTCCGGTAAATGACCATTTGGAGACGCGGGGCCTCTCCTGGAGCACAATCCTGAAGTAGGCACTGTCCCTGCTTGCATTCAGACTGTCGATGTAGACAGCCACGTCTTCAAAATAATTCTTGACGGTAAGTCTGCTGATAGCACCCGAGATGTCATCTCCAGGCACTGTAACTTCGCGTCCGATGAAGAGACCGGACTGCTGGACTATCTGATTGGAAGAAAAATAAGTGTTGCCTTCAACCTTCACTCCCGCGACCTTGTAGCGCTGAGGATTCTGATAATCCACTTCCACCTGAGCAAGTGAAGGCAGGGAAAACACTACCTCCGCCAAGAGGACGAGGAACAATATGCGGGAAAATTTCATACCTTTCTGCAAAACCGGACAAATATAACCAAAGCGACGAAAATAAGCAAACAGCGAGCCAAGAGCCATCATACTTTACCGAATCTACGATCTCTCTGCGAATACTCTCTGATAGCATCGCGTAATTGTTCTTCCCTAAAATCAGGCCAGAGCACATCTGTAAATACAAATTCAGTATATGCCGTCTGCCAGAGCATATAATTGGAGATGCGTTCCTCTCCCGAAGTACGGATAAGGAGGTCCGGGTCGGGGATTCCGGCAGTCACAAGCGCTCCACTGATATCCTCCATTGTCAAATCTTCCGGACTTATGCCACTGGAAATCAGTTTACGAGCCGCCTGCAATATGTCCCACCGCCCGCTATAGCTTAGCATTACAAGCATAGTGGTATTGGGGTTGTGCTCCGTGGCTTTCTCCAAATTCTCTATGGCTTCAAGCACTTCAGGAGACAGCCGTGCGCGGTTGCCGAGCACGCGGAATCTAACTCCGTTGTCCATGAGGGTATCGTACTCGTCATTGATAGACTTGATCATCAAGCCCATAAGTGCAGCCACCTCTTCTGCGGGACGGGACCAGTTCTCCTCGGAAAATGTATACAGGGAAAGATATTCCACTCCGAGCTTCACGCACTCTTCCGTGATGACTTTCACGCTTCGGACGCCTTCCACATGGCCTTCAGCACGGGGCTTGCCATGCGACTTGGCCCAACGGCCGTTGCCGTCCATAATAATGGAGATATGACGGGGTATAACAAGATCACTCATGATTCTTTGTATTGCGGACATCGGCACCCCAAAGAAGTTTCTCCTTGAGTGCATCGATAAATCCTGATTTGCCTATGGCAACTCTATTCAGAGGGAATGGCGCGAGCCTGAGGCTGACCGCAGTCCCTTCCGGGAGCATATAGTCTTGATTATCAACCGAAAGTTTAGCAGGTCGCGCATGCCTGTCGTGAGCAGAAAGCTCGATCCGCACATTCTGTGACACCACCAAAGGACGGAGATTCAGATTATGAGGAGCGACAGGAGCAATTACGAACACCCCCACTTCAGGCATACAAATGGGGCCGCCGGCACTTAGCGAATAGGCCGTACTGCCGGTAGATGTGGAGACCAAAAGCCCGTCAGCCCAATATGTGGGCAGGTTCTGGCCGTCCACCGAGACATCCACACCGAGAGTCCCTGAACCTGTCCGCAGTACTGCCACCTCGTTGATGGCAAAAAGCGAAGTACCATTCACCGACACCTCTATCATCTCTCTCTGCTCCAAGCGATAATTACCATTGAGAATCGCATCCCCGACTTGGGAAATGTCGGCATCCGAAAGGAAACCAAGACGGCCGAGATTGACTCCAAGTATAGGAATCTGTGACTTTCCGACAATCTGGGCCGCACTGAGGAAGGTCCCGTCACCCCCAAAACTGAGGAGCAAATCCGTGTCCCCACGCAATCCTCCGGTGATATCGTACACTTCCGCACCGCCTGCCACAAGGTCCCCGAGCAGTTTCTCGATGCGGGAATCCGAGAGCAGATCATTTTTCTTTATGAAATAAGCAACGCGGAGCATAAAATCCAATTAATACATCAATGTGACAGTATACGGCAAACTGTACATAATGCGACGCACCGCAGTATTGACATATCCGCCGTCTTCAGACTGTTTTCGGAAATCAAAGCTTATCTGCAGGCCACGCATTTGGAAATCCTCAAGGTAATCAGCCCATTCATGACCGTAGATACTGCAAGCGAGAACAAAATACTTCATCGTGTCATAACCGTGGAAAGCAAAATTGTCAGGCTCGCTGCCCACAAGAGCTCTCCAGTCATTGACAAAACTGATGACCTCCGGAGAGTCATAATCAATGTAGTAAGTCACACTCTGGCGCAGGGAAGCCCCGCACATCTCTTCGATATCGGCCGATTTCGTTTTGGCGCTACCATAGATTACGGCTTTGTTCTTAAGATGGTTCTGAAGTGCCACATTGCGCACCACATCACCGGTGAAGACGTCGTGCTCCGATGCTGCAACCACCCTCGCGACCATATCCGTATGTGTATGTGCAGCGAAAAGCTCACCTATGCTGACCCCGTCGGAAAGGGCGTAGACTATCTCCGTACTCCTGTTCGAAAGACTGTCGCGGGAAAGTGCATCAAGCATATATGCGACATTGTCCGAAAGCCTGCGTCCATCCTCCTTTACTATAATGAGAGAATCCGTCGGTCCAGATTCGGAGCGCATCCACTCGAGAGCGTCATCCATCTGACAAGTTGCAGGCGTCGGGGCGAGAATAACATGCTCCGACTTTGCAAGTCCCTCTGTACGAGGATCAATAGGCGACACTACATATCTATCCTCCAACAAGTGCCCCAGACACTCGGATATATCCGCAGCACCCACAGGGCCTATCACCACATCGCTTTCGCGCAGGGCATTGTCGCAGTGGTTCATATCAGTTGGAGATTTGGTGTCAAGGACGGTAAGATCCACATTGATTCCCTGTGCACCAAGGTCGCGAACGGCAAGCAAAGCCCCGAAATAAAAATTCAGATAACGGGGATTGGCTGTAGTATCCGCGTCAAAGGGCAAGAGCAACGCGACCTTTACCCTGTCAAGTTTGTGGAAATTCAGCCTACCCTGTGATATTGTGCTATCATCACGGGACAGCACTACAGGAAGACTGTCCAACTGAATGTCATGACCGGAATCAGCCATCTGACTCATCCGCACGGCACTGTCAACAAGGACCGAATCCTCGGCAACAAAGACCGATGCCACTTCCGTCACGACGCTGTCTGCAGAAAATGACGCTACAGTATCAGCCTTTGCCACAGGAAGCTCCTCAACGGGTTTCCACGGGATAAGGAGCACGTCTCCAAGGCGGATAAGCCGTTTATCCAAGTTGAGATTAGGGTTGCAGTCCATGATATCAAGACTGGATACCCCATACGCCTTGCCTATGGAGTACAGCGTCTGCCCTTCCTGCACCGCGTGCAAATAGTAGAACTTGCCTCCTACCTTGGTACGGTCTGTAGAGACTTTAACTTCCACCTGTGGAGAAGGCATAGCATATGCTCCATGGTTACCCGACGGAGCACACAGCAAAGCCAACAGCGCGGACAGTATGTAAATGGAATGTTTCAATTATTTAGACTTCTTGGAAGCGTACTCGGCATTGAGTCCGTCGATGATAGCTTGGGTGATATCAAGAGCAGCATCGGCAGTAACAACAGGCTGGGTCAGCAAAGAACCGCTTGTAGAGAAGATTGCGGCATAACCCTTGGCGGCATTGTAAGACTTCACATAGCTTGCCACGGCATCCGCGATATTGTTGAGCATGACGGACTGTTCCTCGGCGAGCTCGTTGTTCTTCTGTTGAGTGAGCTGCTGAAAATCATTGACTTTCTTCTGCC
>CAZNDD010000020.1:0-19422 GCA_964571735.1 uncultured Muribaculaceae bacterium
CGAATCACTTTCGGACGGCTAATTCAGCCTCTTCGCAACGGCAAATATCAACGAATCAAATCACATTCGCAATAGTCAATCCCGAATCGGTACGATTTTTTTATAAAAAAAAGACCTTTCTTTAGTCGCAGTAAAAAAGGTCTTTTTTAAAGTCTATATGATTTTCCTTACCATTAAGACTATATCCACTTAATAATCAAAGCAAAAGCATTATATCAGACGAAACAACATACAGTCAAAAACAGCACACTAACGAAACGACATCCCCCAAAGTACGCAACCAAACAAATTCCATCCAAAATTCATTCTTCCGCTTCATCGCCAATGGATTTGTACAAGAAAAGCCCCTGCCATGCACAAATAACCTATAAAAGCAACGTTGTACAAGGGAAGCCGTTTTCCTGTACCAGCTAACCAATAGAAACAACTTCAGCATTGTCCTAAAAAGGTTGACGCGAGAAACAGGCGTTAATCATTATGAAATTGCTCACAAAGTTTCAGCGAAAGTCCTATCAATAGGTGATAGACATCCACCAAACCACCTCCATAACCAGAACAAAGCCGCACGCAGGTCTACGGAGCGAGAGTCTTTCGACTTTTGACTTGAGAGCAGAATTGATTATATTTGTGGGGTTTTGAAACAACACATCTATAAGATATGCAACAGTTCATCGATTCTTACGATTTCAAAGGCAAGAAGGCCATTGTCAGAGTGGACTTCAATGTGCCTCTCAACGACAAATTCGAAATCACCGACGACACCCGCATCCGTGCGGCCATCCCCACACTCAAGAAAGTGCTCGAGGGCGGCGGTTCACTCATCATCATGTCCCACCTCGGACGTCCTAAAGGAGTGGATGCCAAGTTCTCACTCAAGCACATCATCGAGAGAGTAAGCGAGAAACTCGGTGCCCCCGTGCAGTTCGCAGACGACTGCATGACAGCAAAGGAGCAGGCCGATGCTCTCAAACCCGGTGAAGTTCTCCTTCTTGAGAACCTCCGCTTCTACGCTGAGGAAGAAGGCAAACCCCGCGGACTCGCAGCAGACGCATCTGACGAGGAGAAAAAGGCTGCCAAGGCTGCAGTCAAGGAGTCACAGAAAGGCTTCGTCAAGACACTCGCTTCTTACGCAGACTGCTACATCAACGATGCATTCGGTACGGCACACCGCGCCCACGCATCCACAGCTCTGATCGCCGACTACTTCCCCAACGACAAAATGTTCGGTTACCTGATGGAGAACGAGATCAAGGCTATCGACAATGTCCTCCAGAACGCAGAGCGTCCTTTCACCGCAATCATCGGTGGCTCAAAGGTTTCTTCCAAGCTCGCGGTGCTTGAGAATATGCTCGACAAGGTGGACAACCTCATCATCGGTGGCGGTATGGGTTACACCTTCATCAAGGCTCAGGGTGGCCAGATCGGCAATTCCCTCCATGAGGATGAACTCATCCCCAACGCACTCGAGATTCTCGCAAAAGCCAAGGAGAAGGGCGTGAATGTCTATCTTTCAGTTCAGACCCTCGTCTCTGACGCATTCTCAGAGGACGCCAACACCCAGCTCGTACCTTCACACGAAATCCCCGAGGGATGGGAAGGCATGGACGCTGGTGAAGAGTCTCTCAAGATCTGGAAAGAGGTCATCCTCAACTCCAAGACCATCCTCTGGAACGGTCCCGTCGGAGTATTCGAACTCAACAAGTTCGCCAACGGCACCCTCGACATCGCACGCGACCTCGCAGAGGCCACAGAGAAAGGCGCATACACACTCGTCGGCGGTGGCGACTCAGTAGCAGCCGTGACCCGTATGGGATTCGCCAACAAGGTCAGCTATGTCAGCACAGGCGGTGGCGCAATGCTCGAAGCCCTCGAAGGCAAAGAGCTTCCCGGCATTGCAGCAATTCGCAAATAAGTTTCAGCGACATAAAAATCAGGCTGGTAACACAATGTGTTGCCAGCCTTTTTTTTAAATTCTTCAAGCGAGCCGCAAACGGCAAACGCTCCATAATAATCTCTCTGAAATCCGGATGCGGTTTGAGCTTTCAAGTGGACAAAACCAGCGCAAATCTCACCAAACCACCGATTCCGACGCGATTCGAGGCCCAACAAAATTTACAGAGAATACGAGTCAAAAGGGCTCTAACAAAGCTCGGCTTCCAAATCGTAGAAATCAGCCGCCGTGATTCTGACATTGATAAACTGTCCAGGCAGTTGCGCCGCCTCAGCCCACTTGTCATCAGGCACCGGCACGGATATAATGCCGTCCACTTCAGGACTCTCATATTGACTTCTACAGACGAGAGTACCCGAGACAAATTCATCCACGATGACCTTTTCTTCCTTGCCTATGCGACTGCGGTTGAAAGCCAATGAGATGTCACTCTGGGCTCCCATCAACAGATCCAAACGCCGCTGCTTCTCTTCAGGACTCACATTATCCTCGAATGCGGACGCTCCATAAGTCCCCTCTTCCTCACTGTATTTGAATGCACCGAGCCTTTCGAAACGAGCATCCGCACAGAAATCCATCAGTTCCTCAAATTCAGCTTCACCCTCCCCGGGATGCCCGACTATCATGGTCGTGCGGAGTGCAACTCCAGGCACCCTCTCGCGAAGGGCGCTCACCAATGCCCTTGTCCATGCTCCGTCCACATGACGGCGCATATTGGAAAGCACATTATCCGCAATATGCTGAAGCGGTATGTCCAGATATTTGCAGACCTTGGGATTGGACGCCATCTGCTCAAGGACATCTTCAGGGAAAGACTCAGGGTAAGAATAATGGATTCGGATCCACTCTATCCCTTCTATGGCGGAAAGCTTCTCTATAAGTTCCGCGAGAGTCCTCTTCCTATACAAGTCCAAGCCATAGTAAGTCGTATCCTGGGCAATGAGAATAAGCTCTTTAACCCCACGGGATGCGAGATTAAAAGCTTCGGCAACGAGATCTTCCATAGGCACGGACTTGTGCGCACCTCGGATAAAGGGAATAGCACAATAGGAGCATCTCCTGTCGCATCCCTCTGAAATCTTGAGATAAGCCGTCCCTGGACCGCATTCCGTAGGTACACGAAGCGGATACTTCTCATGATTGGGGGTAAATCCCAGCCAACTTACTACGGGATCTATATCGCGCGCTCCAAACCACCCATCCACTTCAGGAATGAGAGACGGAAGCTCAGACTTATATCGCTCTGAAAGACACCCAAATACACCGATACGCCCCACCAAGCCGCGTTCTTTAAGCCGTACAGCTTCGAGTATGGCATCGATGCTCTCCTGCTTGGCATCCTGAATGAATCCGCAGGTGTTGAGAAGAAGTACATCAACCCCCTCCTCTGGGGCAGAGTTCTCCGGAATTACCTCCACTTCAGGGCCGAGCTGGCAGAGTATATGCTCGCTATCGACCCTGTTCTTGGAGCAACCGAGAGTAATGACCTTAAGCCTCATCAGTTGTTTCCTCTACCTCCTCCTCGGAAGCGAAGTCAAGAGACGCCTTCTCGGCAAGCTCACCATACCATGAAAGCACCTTACGCATGTGCGAAAGATGGAAGCGGTCGGAATCATAACCGGGAATAGCTTTGTCAAACAAAGCCCTAACATCTTCCTCTGAAGCCTTGGGATCAGGAAGTTCTGCTCCCTCGAGAGTGTTTTTGAGAGCCGTGAACACCTCGGCAAGTTTCACCTCACCCTCATCGGTATAGATGGAGATGTCCGCAAGAGAAGATATTCTGCTATGTGCATCAAGCAAAGTGCGCTTGCCGTCAGAAAGTGACTCAGCAATAACGCCGGCACGAGCCTGAGCAAGGTAACGGTACAGGCCATGCTTACCTGTCACCGAAAGAATCTTGGAAAGATCTGTAGTCATAATAAATTCAGATATTTGAGTAAATCGCGGGCTTTCTCCTCAAGCGACTCGACAGCCCCGTTGTTTTCTATAATATAATCGGCATGGACAGGCTCCGACTGCAATCCGCTGCGAACGGACGCCTTGGGATTGCGGGACATACGCAAAGCCTCTTCCGAACGCACCAAGACGACATAGTCAAACTCACCTTGAAACTGAAGCTTGTCCGCCGCAACTGCAGACTCGAAGAACACTGCCCTTGTATCGTCAGGAAGAGATTCACAAAACTCGTGAAAATCCTGTTTGACAAGCGGATACACAATTTCCTCAAGTGCTTCTCGCCGACGTGCATCTTTAAAAATCACGCCCAACTCAGAAAAGGACAGTTCAAGACGTCTTTCTATCTCATCTTTAAGCCCGGGCACTCTTTCATAAAGCGCCTTGGTCCTGGAGTCAGAGTCATACACAGGCCAGCCATCCTTCGAGAGCAACGCACACAAGGCAGACTTCCCTGAAGCTATAAGACCTGTCACCAGAACCTTAATCATAAGCTGTAAGGTCGGTCTCTATGCAACGGCAGAAAGGCGGATTTGCAGACCATGAAATCACGGAAGAAGGCACGCCTTCGGCCTTGACCATGCACTTGCCTCCGATAGAAGAGGCAAAATCCCCATAATCCACATAGAAATCGGCAGAAGAAAGCGAGGCCCCGGAAAGCGGGAACACGAAACGGAATGCCACCTCCACAGTAGGCGGAAACACCGCAAGAGTCTTACCTTCAGGTACATTACGCACGCCTACAGGCAGGGTCTCACGAATCTCCACATAGCGGGACACATCCAACGAATACAACACTTCCTTCTCCGAAAGCCGAGTATTCTCAGGAACCGAAATCGCCACTCTTCCACCTATGCTCTTGTCCACATCATAAGCATTGATGGGATATGTGAATACCTTGTCTATTTCTTCAAGCAAGGCCGGGTTGCCATAGACCAGTACGGAATCCGGGCTCAACTTTATCTCGGACACCGCCATATACTGCTCCTTGAAGCGTATCTGCTCCATTGCCACCACTTTCACTTTCTTAAAACTGCGGCTCTCAAAGCGCACCACTACGCGGTCTGAAGCAAATTGAGCCTTGGTTCCGGAACCGAAAATCCTCTCCGTGTAAGGGACTAAATTATTGGCTGATATAGTATAGAAATCCCCCTCCTCATGCCGGAAAGCATCCGGAGCAAAACTCACATCCACAACCCGGGCCCGCCTCATAGACAAGCGCAAAAGCCTGAATCCGGATGCGGTCACATTGGCACTGACGGTCACACTCTCGGTGGCAGTATCACTGCGTCCCGTAATCGAGCTATGAGCCAGTACCTGAACGCTTACCATAGAACTCGTCTCTTGCGACAGATTGTTTATCAACCATATCGAAAGAGACGCTACGAAAGCGAGGAGGAAAGATATATACTTATTGTCCAATCGCTATTTCTTCTCTGCAGGAGTGGCGGCATCTGCACTGCCATCCTTTGAAATCGCACTCTTGTCCACGCGGATCTTAACATCGCCATCCACTCTGAGGAGCACCGTACGCTCGTCAGTCTCGGCAACCGTGCCATAGATACCGCCCGCGGTAATCACCTTATCACCCTTCTTGAGTGAATTGCGGAACTCTTCAAGCTGTTTCTGCTGCTTGCGCTGGGGACGAATCATGAAAAGCCACATAATGAGGAACATGGCGATGATCATAATCCAAAAACTCATAGAATTACCCGCCTGGGCATTTCCTGTAGCAGAAGCCTGAAGAATAAGAGTAAGAATATTCATAAAACAAAAAATAAATTAGTTAATATGCTAAATTACAAAATATTAAACATTCCAAGACGGGCACTCGTCCAGTCTTGGAAAATTCTTTCAAAATCCGTTATGCAAGAAGGACATAAACTCAGCAAGCGGCTCCGGAGCCTATCAGTTTGTCGAGAAGTCCGTTTACGAAAGACTTGCTCTCCGGAGTGCTAAAGAACTTCGAAATCTCGACATACTCGTTGATGATAATCTTGGAGTCAATGTCGGGGAAAGCCGCCTTCTCAGCCATACCGGTCATGATAAGGGCAAGATCGGTGGCGCAGATGCGTCCGATGTCCCACTTAGGAGTAAGCGCAGAGATACTCTCCATAGCTTTAGGATAGTCAGCTACTGCCCTGCTTACAACGCCCCGCACGAAATCCCTATCGGACTCCTTCTTGCCTTCCATCTGGCTGAGGTACAATTCGGGAAGTTCCCAAGACTTGCCCGAGCCAAGATCATCAAGGGTGCGGCAGCAGGACAAAAGCGCATATCCAAGCTCGTCATTCCACCACGCAGACTTCTCGTAAATGATGTCGGCAAGTTCTTCATTGTCCTCCAACAATGTCTCAAATACCACCTTCCACAACTTTGCATCTTCTTCCAGCGAAGATGAAGGCTCATCCATATAAGCCGTATACACATCGGAAGCCTTGAGGGCATCATAGAAATGCCACAAAAATGCATCCTCCGCCTCCCATGAAAGCTTCTTCTTGGAGATAAGTTTTCCGAAATCGGGGTCTTCGCTGAGCAATGCAGCTATGCGATTCTGGACAAATTTGAGGTTTGGATTCAACTCTTCGGGAGTCGGATGAAATTTGGCTCGCGCCGCCTCTATGCGTGCCGAAGCTGCATTGGTGAGTGCGGGGATAAGTGCCAGCATGAAAAGATACAGATCCCGAGTCGCCTGACATGACTCTTCAAGTTGAGACAGGGCTTCTTCCCTATTGAGGGCAGGATCTTCGACCAGTGCGTAGACGGTCTTGAAAGCTTTTATACGCAGGATTCTTCTGTTAAGCATCGTATGTCAATAAGTGGGTGCAAATATACGCAAACTAATCATAAAATTTTTATCTTTGTGGGGTTTAAAAGGAATAATAAATGGATTTGAACCATTAGAATAACCAATCATAAAGCATCATGTACAAGAGAGATTTCGAATCCTATAATGAAGAGAACGGAGCAGAAGATGTGTTCTCGAAACCTGTGAGAGCCGGCAAACGCACCTATTTCTTCGATGTCAAGGCCACCAAAGGCCGCAAGGATTTCTACCTTACCATTACAGAAAGCAAGCGCAGAGTGGCCCCAGACGGGACTTTCTCCTACGACAAGCACAAGATTTTCCTATACAAAGAGGACTTTGAGAAGTTCTCCGAGGGGCTTGAGGAGGTCGTCGCCTACATCAGGGACAACTGCTTCGACGGGACTATTCCTGTAAGCCATAAAGATGATGAACAATAAACTCGAATTACTCAAAAACGCAGCTGACTATATCCGCGCACAAGCCAAGGGTATGAATCCCGAGGTCGGAATCGTGCTTGGAAGCGGGCTCGGTTCCCTTGCAGAGAGCATCGAAGCCCCTGTCACCATCCCCTATTCACAAATCCCCGGATTCCCGGTAAGTACCGCGACCGGTCACAAAGGCAATCTCCTCATAGGCACACTCGCGGGCAAATGCGTAGTGGCCATGCAGGGAAGATTCCACTACTATGAGGGCTACCCTATGGAGCAGGTGACCATAGGCGTGAGGGTCATGCACCTTCTCGGCGTCAAGACACTCTTGGTGTCCAATGCTGCCGGTGGCATAAACCCCGCTTATAAGGTAGGCGACCTCGTAATCCTCAAAGACCACATCAGCCTTCTCCCCAACCCCCTCATAGGCAAGAATATGGAGGAGTTCGGGCCGAGATTCCCAGATATGACACATCCCTACGATCCCGAATTGAGACGTAAGGCCCGCGAAATCGCGGACACGCTGGGCTACAAGGTATGCGAAGGCGTATATGTCGGAGACACGGGGCCCTCTTACGAAACTCCCGCCGAGTATCGCTTCTACCGCATCGTGGGCGGCGACCTCGTAGGCATGAGCACCGTCCCCGAGGTAATAGTCGCAAGACACTGCGGGATGCGGGTATTCGGTATGTCGGTATGTACCAACGAAGCGGGCGGAGAGTTCGCCGAGGACTACAGCAACGACGGCGAAGATGTAGTTATGGCGGCAAATGCAGCAGCAGCACGCATGGGAAGGATATTCACGGAACTCATTTCAAGTTTATAATATGTCAGACATAATTACAAAATACAAAACTGCTGCGGACTTCATCCTTTCCGCAAACGGAGGCACGAAGCCCGAAGTCGGAGTAATCCTCGGCAGCGGTCTCGGACAGCTCGCAGAGAAGATTGAGAACCCTGTCACCCTCCCCTACAACGACATCCCCGGCTTCCCCGTAAGTACAGCCATAGGCCATAAGGGGTGCCTGGTCCTTGGGCAGATTGGCGGCAAAAACGTGGTCGCCATGCAGGGCAGATTCCACTACTACGAAGGCTACAGTATGGAGCAGGTGACATTCCCCATCCGGGTACTCAAACTGCTGGGCATCAACTATCTGTTCGTATCAAATGCGGCCGGCGGACTCAATCTTTCCTACAAAGTGGGAGACCTGATGGTCATACGCGACCAGATAAACCTTATGCCCAATCCCCTGATCGGCCCCAATGTAGAGGAATTCGGCCCGAGATTCCCGGACATGACCCATCCCTTTGACCCCGAACTCAGAAGGCTCGCTTCCAAAGTTGCAGCGGAAATGGGCATAGAGATCAAGGAAGGAGTGTATATCGCATGCACTGGACCTTCTTACGAGACTCCCGCCGAATATAAGTTTTTCAGAACCATAGGCAGCGACGCTGTCGGTATGAGCACCGTACCTGAAGTCATAGTGGCAAGACACTGCTCTCTCAGGGTATTCGGAATGTCTGTCATCACAGACCTCGCCCACGACGATATGCCCGAGGACTATGTCACGGACGGTGAGGAGATCGTAAAGGCTGCAGGACTTGCCACAAGCAAGATGACTGCACTTTTCGAGACCATGATTTCCAAGCTCTAAAAGACTCACTCGGAGCTTTGACAGCCAAGGAATTCTGGCGGCGCCAAAACGAATCAGCGCCTGCAGAGCAACAATCCTGAAGCAATCCCCAAACTAAAAACAGCCGCGAAATTTCGCGGCTGTTTTCATTCTTATACTCTGGTCACCCGGGCAAAAACTGGATGACTTACAGGGAGACTCCGGGGCACCCTGAAAAAGTTGATTCGCAGGAGAACCCCTAAGCCGTGTCAGAAATCAGTTTACTTTGCGATGGCCACCGAGCGGGTCTCGCGGATGACAGTGATCTTAACCTGACCGGGATAAGTCATCTCATCCTGAATGCGCTGGGCGATGTCGGAAGACAGGCGTGATGCAGCATCGTCCGAAATCTCCTCTGCGGAAACGATGACTCTCAACTCCCTACCGGCCTGAATGGCGTAGGACTTGGTGACGCCCTTGTAAGAAGCAGCGAGGTCTTCCATTCCCTTGAGCCTCTTGATATAGCTCTCGATAACCTCACGACGGGCGCCCGGTCTGGCACCAGAAATGGAGTCCGCCACAAGTACAAGAGGAGCGTAGATACTGGTCATCTCGGCTTCCTCGTGGTGAGCCGCAATACAGTTCACAATCTCAGGACGCTCCTTGTACTGCTCTGCAATCTTTGCTCCAAGCAGCGCGTGAGGGAGTTCCTCGTCCTCCGTACTGACCTTTCCAATATCGTGAAGCAGACCTGCACGCTTGGCAATCTTGGGATTGAGGCCAAGTTCAGCAGCAAGTATGGAAGAGATACCAGCCACTTCACGGGAGTGCTGAAGGAGGTTCTGGCCATAAGAAGAACGATATTTCATACGTCCGATGAGTTTCACAAGCTCAATATTGAGTCCGTGGATACCGAGGTCGATGCAGGTACGCTTACCGGTCTCAAGAATCTCGTCATCAAGCTGCTTGCTAACCTTAGACACAACCTCTTCGATACGGGCCGGGTGTATGCGACCGTCAGTCACGAGCTGATGTAGAGAGAGTCTGGCGACTTCCCTCCTGACAGGGTCGAACCCAGAGAGAAGGATGGTGTCGGGAGTGTCGTCCACGACGATTTCGACGCCCGTCGCTGCCTCAAGTGCACGGATATTGCGTCCTTCGCGACCGATGATACGGCCCTTGACCTCATCATTCTCAATGGGGAAGGTAGTCACCGCATTCTCGATTGCAGTCTCCGTAGCCGTGCGCTGTATAGTATTGATAACTATGCGCTTGGCTTCCTTGACGGCATTAAGTCTCGCCTCATCCATAGTATCGTTGATGTAAGCCTGAGCCTCAGTACGCGCTTCAGCCTTCATATTCTCCATAAGCACGTTCTTGGCCTGCTCGGCAGTCATCCCGGCAGCAGACTCAAGTTGCTTGTTGACTTGAGCTATGAGAGACTCATATTCGCGTTCCTTCTGTGCGAGGGCTTCCTTCTGCGCGGAGAGCTGATTCTTCTGATTGTCAAGGTCATGCTGACGGCGTCCAAGTTCGCTCTGAAGTTGAGAGAGCTGGGTCTCACGGCCACGTATGCCGTTCTCCCTGTCACGCAATTTATTGCTCTTCTCGTTGGACTTGGTCTCGAATTCCTCTTTGAGTTTGAGGAAATGCTCCTTGGCTTCAAGTGCCTTACGCTGCTTAAGAGCATCGGCATCCTGCTCCGCTTTCTGGATAATAGCATCAGCCTTTCCCTTGTTTATAGCTCTCGAAAGGCCTATGTAGATCAGCAGTGCGAACAATGCGCCCGCTACGGCTGAAACGATGATATACAACAATGGTGTCATAATATTTATATATGTGTATAGTATGTCAAAAAAAACGACAGCTCTGCACTATGCGCACAGATACTGTCGTTAAAACAAAACCGTCAGTCCCCCGCTGAAACGATATTCAGTGAAAGATTTGGGGGCCTCGCCGTTTCAGGTTTCCCACTGCATGGCGGGCATACTATCTCCGGCAAGAGCTTACCCGGTTCCGTAGAACTTGTTTGTCAGAGCAAGTCGGACTAACGGTCGGTCTCTATCTTGTCAAGGTAAGTGTGAAGCTCTTTCTCGAGATCATCGTACTTCGCGAGCTCTTTGTCGCAATTACGCTTGGTCGTAAGTCTCGACACCGTCTCGCTCAACGCCACGAAAGCCAACTTGTCAGTCAGCGTCTGGGTCGGAAAACGCGTCTCGTAGTCCTTAAGTGTAGCATTGACCTTATCGGCCGCCAATCTGTAATAATGCTCCTGCTCAGGAGTAGCGATTACCCTATACTCCTTGCCGGCAATCTTTAGGGTGATACTATGTTTCGTCTGATCAGCCATAGTTTCAACCAATTAGCTTGATACACCTATCTATCTCTCGGATAAGCTTGTCTATCCCTTCCTTGGATGCGGCCTTGTCCGTACCGCCAGCCAACGCGGAAGCAAGCTTGAGCCTGTTTACCTCTTCAGTCAAATCAGTATTCTGCTGCTTGTATTGCGTGAGTTTCGCCTGCAGGTCCGACACCTCCAAGGCAAGGGCATCACCCCGAGCCTTCTGCTGCTCGTACAACGATACGAGCCGTTCAATGTCTTTCCTAAGGCTATCGTTCACAAGCACAAATTTAGCAAAAAACTTAGAAGCAGTCAAAATTGTTTTTTGAAAATTTAGCGGGCAGAGTCAAGAAGCATGTGCGACATTACAAAATATTTGAAAACCTGCCACGGCGGATTTTCGAGGCGGGGTTCCGCAGAAAGCCTGCCTGCGACAGATGAGAAACTGACCGGAAAGACGGCGCAAACAGCTTCTCAAAATCCGTAAAGTTATGTACTTTTGCAGGAATTAATCTCTAATGCAAAACCATGCAAGACAAAGCGCTTGAAGTAGCCTCCCTCGCGGGGCACATTCTCCTTGAGAACGGGGCAGAGATTTCCCGTGTAGAAGAGACCATGGAGCGTATTTCCAGACACTATGGAGTTCAAAGCGGAGACTTCTTCGTATTGAGTAACGGCATCTTCACCACAGGCAGCACAGGTTACGCCAAGGTAGAATTCATACCCTTCAAAGGAGCTCAGCTCGAAAGGGTTGCGGCAGTATGCCAGCTCTCACGAGACATCGAGCAGGATAAATACAGCCTTGACGAAGCCTACGATATGCTCCTGCAAATCCGCACACGCAAGACCAAACCCGTATGGGAGCAACTGCTCGGCGCAATGGTGGGAAGCGCGGGATTCTGCATCATATTCGGAGGCGCACCGCTCGATGCAGCCGCGGCAGCCATAGTGGGATTAATAGTCTGGGCATTTGTGATTTTCGTCAGCGCGCCACATCTGTCCAAGCCCGTCGGCAACATCGCAGGAGGCATAGTAGGCACGCTTTTCTGCCTGATTTTCCACAAGATAGGATTTGGCGTCAATCTCGGCAATATGATAGTGGGATCACTCATACCGCTAATCCCGGGAGTCCCGTTCACCAACGGCATCAGGGATCTCGCAGCGGAAGACTACATCGCCGGAGCTACGAGACTGCTCGACGCGATGATGGTATTCTTCTGCATTGCGGCGGGAGTCGTCATCACTTTCATGGCTGATTTCCTCATCGAAGGCAGCATGACCGAATTCATAGGTCCGGTACCAGACCCGCTCACGGGAAGAATCCCCGTCCAGATGCTGGCTGCGTTCCTCGGCACGCTCGGATTTGCAGTACTCTTCGGAGTAAACAGATACAACTATATCCAATGCGCACTCGTAGCCGCGATAGGCTGGGTATGCTACCTCGCGCTTTCACGCTACAGCGCACTCGGTATCATCACATCCACTTTCCTTGCCACTACCCTGGTGGCACTGCTTGCCCGGCAGTTCGCCGTATGGTTCAAAACTCCCGCAACCATATTCCTGATTACGGGAGTGTTTCCGATGATTCCCGGAGGAGGCATATTCTGGACTGCATTCTACCTCGTGTCCAAACAGCTCGACGCGGCGCTACAGAGCGGAATGCAGGCTCTCGGTATCACAGCAGCCATAGTGCTTGGCATCATCATAGTGAGCGCCCTGCCCTACAGCATTTTCAAGCACCAGAAATAAGGGAGGCAGTCCAATTTCGCGGGAGTTTCAGAGTTTAACTAAAGCTTATGAAGCTCGGTGTCGAGCCATTTGAGACGCTTGGTATAGAAGTCCACGAGATAGTCAACTTCAGCCTCATACGAGCCAAGCGAAGGGAATTTAACCCAATCGACAGACTCCCAAATTGACCACTTGGAGAAATTGTGTTTCTGCGCAGGGCCAAGAATCAGCGCCTGAGTCTTAATCCATTGTACCACAGACTCAAGCTGAGGATACAACTCATCCCAACGGGCCTGAACCTTATCCACAAATGCAGGGTCCTGGAAAAGCCTGTGATACCAACCGCGCCCCTTAGTGGCATTGGAATCATAGTCCTTTATCCAGAAGCCATCGGGGCCATTTCCCACAGGCAGGTATCCACAGTTGCCAAGCGTAAGATCGAAATCCCAGAGATGATACATCTCAAGTTTGCCGCCACGCGTCTTGGTCAGGAACGAACTCTTGCGCAGATTGCCGTCCACATTCTTGGTCAGTTCCTGTACGATGTAGTAATTGATAAACGAATCCACATCTATATAAGCAGCATAGCCTTTCTGAGGGTCGGCAAAAGAGCTACCCTTCAGAGCATTTTCAAAATCGGAGAAATACTTTTTGGCATAATCAAACTGTGCGCTGTTGGGCTCTTCCGGCTCGCTGAACATCATAGGCACGCCCATGCCAGTCTTCCAACATGCAATTTCATCCTGCTGCTCTTCCATTTCGAAATAGTAGTCGCCGGTAAGCGCGTCGCCAGAAGTCACATTCTCGCCTACCACATCGATATTCACCCTCGAAGAAGACACTTTCTTGTGCTCGCAGAAGGTGTAAACTCCCTGATATGACCCGTTCAGATAGACTTCGACACTTCGCATACGGGGAGTCCATGAGAACCCGCAGATTTCGGAGAGTCTCATCGCCACCATATTGCGCATCAGCGTGCGGTCCGAGTAGTTGGCAAGCAGACACCATTCCTTGTCGGCAGGCATGCCGAGAATAGAAGCCTTGGAGTCCAATTTGACCTTCCACGGCTTCTTGGGCCAACCCCAAGTGGAATTGCCGCGTCCGCGTATGCCCATGGTCGCCTCGAATACCTCCTCATCGCTATACAAATGCTCCGGGTCAGAAATCTCAATGGTCCCCTTCACATAGTTCTTCTTGTCCACAATCGCCGCACCACCCTCGGTGACAATCTTTACCACCGGCAGATTTTGCTGACGTTCAATCTCATTCATCACACCTTGGAAAGTCAGCTGCTCGCGGTTGCTGAGCCAAAGATAAAGCGTCACAGAGTCAAAGCAGGCATACACCACTTGAGCCTTGTGGTTAGGGAGAGCGCCTTCCACCTTAATAGGTTTAATGGTACCGCCAACGGACCAATAGGCACCGCTTACTGTCACTTCCTTAGGAATGGAAGCAGTACAATCATCTATCTCAAAGTCAGATTCAGGCACTATCACCTTGCTCCCGTCAGAGAATGAAACTTCGCAGACCGAGCCGTTGTGCACAGCTGAATCGAAAAGTTTGCCAGCATCATAGGCGGCAAGAAGCTCCGTGAAGCTCTTGCATTGTTCATCAGCATTCTGCGCTGGAATCTCATCTTCAGGCTGGCAAGCCCAAAGAAGAGACAACGCAGCTATAGGTACAAAAAGTTTAGAAAGGAATTTCATACTTAGAGTTGGAAACTTTTAAGAATCTACTGGGATTTGTTATGCTTCTAAATCACTTTAAAATCGACAGGATCGCCGGATGCAGAATCGCCTGCAACCCAAAGCTTAAAGTCACCGCTCTCAACGACATATTTCATATCTATGTTCCAGAAAGCCAGTTCAGAGACAGGCAACTCAAAGCACACGGTCTTGCTTTCACCAGCGGCGAGTTCTACCCTGTCGAACCTCTTGAGCTCCTTAACCGGACGGACAACACTGCCCACACAGTCCCGGACATAGAGTTGAACCACCTCAGTAGCCTTGACCGAGCCTGTATTGCGAAGCTCTACGCTCACCTTAATCACATCATCGGCAGAGAGTTCCGACTTCTCAAGCACGGGAGTGCCATACTCGAATGTGGTATAGGAAAGACCATAGCCAAAGGGGAAGAGAGGACCATAGCCAGAATCCAGATAATAGGAGCTACAGCCGAGGGAAGTCTGACCGGCAGCGATGGGAATATCCTCGAGAAGGGTCTCGGTACCATTGTTGGGACGACCCGAATTGTTGTGATTATAATAGAAAGGAGCCTGCCCCGCATCACGAAGCATTGTCATGGGGAGTTTGCCAGAAGGAGCCACCCTACCCTTGAGAAGATCAGCAATCGCAGGACCTCCCATAGTACCAGGATGGAAGCAATAAAGCATGGCATCACAGTTTGCAAGGTCTCTCTCAATAGTAAGAGGACGGCCGGCGATAACAACCACAACCACGGGCTTGCCCGCCTTTGCAACTTCTGCAATCAGCTCGCTCTGAGCGCCTTGCAGATTAAGGTTAGAAAGCGAATGAGCCTCGCCCGAAAGAATCGCCTCTTCTCCGACGAACACCACGGCAGCGTCAGCCCTACGGGCGGCGGCACGCACTTTCCAGAAAGAAGATTTGTCCTTGTCTCGGCTATAGGTGAGCCCCGGTTCCCAGATCACATTGTACTCTTCGCGGAGAGCGGTAAGCGGAGTGACAGAGTGTTCGCTCTGTCCGTCAAAAGACCATGTACCCATCTGCTCGTAAGGAGCATCGGCAAGAGGTCCCGTGACAAGTATCGTCTTGGCATCGGACAAAGGCAACACATTGTCATTGTTCTGAAGAAGAATTGCAGACTCGACGGCGCACTGCTTTGCAGCCGCAAGGTGTTCAGGAGCATAATCCACTCTGGCAGAAGCACCTTCATCCACATAAGGATTGTCAAAAAGACCCAAGTCAAACTTGAGTTTGAGGATATTGCGCACGGCGCGGTCAATCTCAGCCTCAGAGACATTACCCTCTTTAACAAGTTCTTCCATGTGGTTGATAAATCCGTAGGACATCATATCCATGTCCACACCGGCATTGACAGCCTGCTCTGCCGAATGTTTGAGATCACGAGAGAATCCATGTGCAATCATCTCACCGGCGGAGTTCCAGTCGGTCACGACCATTCCGTCCCAACCCCATTCGTCGCGGAGGACATCTTTGAGCAACCACTTGTTGCCCGTCGAAGGGATGCCGTCGATTTCATTGAAAGAAGTCATCAGAGTAGCAGCTCCAGCCTTGGCAGTCGCCTCAAATGCAGGGAAATAGGTATTACGAAGAGACCTTTCTGAAATCATCGTAGAGTTGTAGTCTCTACCGCCTTCTGCAGCGCCATAGCCCACAAAATGCTTGATACATGCGGCGATGGAAGTAGGATCGCTGAGGTTTTCGCCCTGATAGCCCTTAACCATTGCAACGCCCATCTGAGTGTCGAGATACGGGTCTTCACCTGAACCCTCAGCCACACGTCCCCAACGAGGGTCACGGGCAATGTCAAGCATTGGAGAGAAAGTCCAACGGACACCTGCCGCACTGGCCTCTATAGCTGCTACGCGAGCACCTTTCTCCACAATTGCAGGATCGAATGTCGCAGCCTGTCCGAGGGGAATGGGGAACATAGTGTGGAATCCGTGTATGACATCACGGCTAACTATGACAGGTATTCCGAGTCGACTCTGCTCTACTGCAGCCCTCTGAACCTGATTTATCTCCTTGGCGTCCACGCAGTTCAAGATAGAACCCACCTCGCCTTTAGCTGCTATATCCGCAACCCATGCGCCACCGGAGAGCTGGTTCATCTGACCAATTTTCTCACGGAGGGTCATCTGAGAAAGGAGCGCATCGACTTTCTTGTCGGTCTCCGATTTAGACGAAGAGCAGGACACCATAAATATGGCACCTGCTCCAAGTATGAAAGATTTGAGTATCTTATTCATATATATAGATTATTGTTTCTGGAATACTCTCACATAGTCAATTTCGTAGGTAGCGGGGAGAGCACTTTCATCGATGCCCAACATTCCGCCCCAGTCGCCACCCCATGCGAGGTTCAACTTAAGTTCGAAAGGCTTATTAAAAGGCCATGTATCAGCAGTACGACCCTGAGGATAATCATCGGGATTGTAATAGAAAAGCACTTTACCATCCACATAAGTCTTGATGTAGGTCTCAGTCCACTCAAGAGCGTAGGTATGGAACTCATCCATTACGCCCGGCACCTTGCGGGCGGCTGTCTTCTGAGTATTAATGGCGTGATAGTAGGATTTGCAGTGAATGGAGGAAGACACCTCGGTAGGGACGCAGCCGACATGCTCCATAATATCGATTTCACCGCCTTCGGGCCAGCCGGACCACACACTGGGCATCATCCAGAAGGCAGGCCATGTTCCCTTTCCCTTGGGAAGCTTGAGCCGGGCCTCGAAATAGCCGTAAGTCCAGTTGGAAGTAGTATTGATACGGGCAGAATAGACTCTGTTTCCGTCTTTGATTGCACGGATCTTAAGCGTACCGTCACTCACATCTGCGGTGACGATATCACCTTTACGACCCGCGATATATGTCTGAAGTTCGTTGTTTACCCAACCCGGCTCTGCGGTCTCATACCACCACTTGGAAGTCAGCGGCAGTCCGTTGCTCGACTCGTTGAACTCATCTTGCCATACAAGAGTATATCCTGCAGGCGTAGGAATCTCAGGCTCAACCCATTGAGCGGATTCAGGCTTTAAAAAATTTGAAGTAGGTTTAAATCCGGTCCATACATTGATTTCAGCCAAACCGGCATTATCCCTCGCATCGAAATACTCGAGATTGATGAGCAGGGAAATGTCAAGAGAAGACAAGGCGTTGCCGGAGCAATCAAGATATTTAAGAGATTTCAGACCGGAAAGTTCAAGTTCCGTGATATCGTTGTCAGAGCAGTCAAGGTAAGTCAATGACGGGAAAAGGCTTACGATGTCATTCAGGGACTTAATCCCCAGTCCTGAAGCCTCAACTTTATCAACCGCAGCAGCTTCTTTGCTACTCAACACGCCATCACCATCAACGTCATACACACTCAAAAGATAAGCCTTGAAGGCAGAATCCTCAACTGCCACAGGCACTATGGCATAGTTCTGCCGCACAGGGACGCTGAGTTTTGATGAGCCATAACGGATAGCAATAGCACTCTCCCTGACATCTCCGGTCTCATTCTTGGAGACCTTGACAGTTATGGAAGTTTCACCACTGATGCCTCCTGAGCGGGACAACGAAATCCAAGACTTATCTTCGGCAGCGATATTCCAGCTGCAGTCTGAAGTCACGGTAAGAGTCAGTTCAGACGCATCACTACTCACATTGATACTCTCCGGAGAAACGCTCACGCTGTAATTCTTGTCACCAGCGGAGGGAGAATCCGGCTGCTCACATGCGAAGAGTAGAGAGAGAGAGCAGACCGCCAAAATAGATAACATTTTGAAATTCATATTAGATAAGAAACTTCCTAAAAATAAAAGGCAGGGGCAAGTCCTATTTAGGGCTTATTCCCCTGCCAAAGGTAATCAATAATTAGTCTATATGCTCCTGAATCGTGATACCGCTGACCACAATCTCGGAACCGCCTACCGCACCGCCGAAGTCAAAGACGAGCTTGAGGTCGGGGATGTCGGTACCCTGGAGACCGGCCTTGGTGTAGACACACTCCTCATAAGCCGAAAGGGCAAGGGCACCCTCCATGAAAAGTTCATTGACATCTGCCGGATTGCCATTTCCATCCAGTTCAGTAGGATGCTGATAGCAAGGCTTGATAGTCACATGAGGATGATCCTCGGAAGAAAGCAGAGTGACCTGGAAGTCATACTTCTTGGCAGGATCAAGGACAATGCCCGTGTGATTGAACACAAATTGTCCCTGCCACTGAGAAGCGCCTATTCCTTCTGGAATGACGAGTTTAAACTCATTGTCACCCTGGGTAAGTTCAGGATCGGCAATCTGTCCCCAGCCGTTGTCGGCGAACCAATAAGTAATATTGATAGCTGCGCCCTTCCAAAGATTAGCATCGCTCGAAGGATCGAGAGGATCCGGAGCAGGAGCAGCACCGATGAAATGGTCGTCCTGATGCTCGCAGATGATAATCTGGCTGATTTCAACCGTAGAACCCGCGACACCGCCTGCGAAGTCGAGAGAGAACTTGATGTTATCGATATCCTTACCAGGCACGTCAGCAAGCTGATAGATGAACTCTTCACCACCTACGAGAGGATGTCTGCCGTCGCAATAGAATGTATTGTCGTCACCCTGCTTGCCGAACTTGATGGTAGCACCGGGATGATCTTCAGAAGAAAGAAGCACGACCTGGAAGTCATATTTCTTGTCAGCGGAAGTCGCGATTCCCGTAGATTCGAAATGAACCTGACCCTGCCACTGGTCACTACCCATACCTTCCGGCATAGTAACTATGTATGTACCGTTTCCGTTATCGACAAAGTCAGCAGTAAGTCCGCCGCTCCAATCGGAAGCCGAGAACCAGAAGCCCATGGTAGGTGTAGCCTGAGCCCACATATTGGCAGCTATGGAAGCATCCCAAGC
>CAZNDD010000021.1:0-19249 GCA_964571735.1 uncultured Muribaculaceae bacterium
GCATCCATAACGCGTAAATATAGTGAAATCTCCGCACATAGCGAAGGCGTGAGGGGTACTTCGCGCATCTTGTCTCCCTTTCCGATAATGTGCAGGACCCTGCGTTGAAGGTTAGTGCGATCTCTTGTCAGGCTTATGATTTCGCTTCGCCTTATGCCTGTGCCGTAAAGTATGCTTATGATGAGCCGTCCGAGCACCCGCGAATAGACTTCAAGGTCGTATTTGTCCCCAGGTTTGCCGCTGAGCATCTGCATAACGGTTTCACTACCAAATACTTGCGTAGACTTGAAATAGGTGTCCATTCCCTCTTTGCGGAAAAACTGCGGCAGTCTCTTCTCTTCCTTGGGGCGCGGCACCATTCTCACTGGATTGGCTTCGAGTATGCCTTTGGAGACGAGCCTGCGGCAGAACCCGCTGAGTACGCTCATATGAAGACTTACTGTGGCTGATTTGATCGATTGACTTTCTACCAGCATGACTTCGTAAGTCCGTATCATATCTGTCCTGAGAGCGTTTTTGTAATCTGCGGGACTGCAGAATGCCATGTATCGTTCCAGTATGTCGCGATAAATCTCCACTGTCCTTGGAGCGTACCGTCGGGCAGCGGAAATATATAGTATATAGTCGTCTATAAGGCTTTGGAATTCGCTCATTGTCTACGTGGCGTCAATCAGAAGCCGTTTCGGGTGTTCTCGCTACGACTTCTTGGGCAAATTTAGAAACTGTTTGAAAATTTTTCAAGCATTTTTGGGGCGCGATGCATTTTGAATAATGATTTTGAACGGCTACTTGGAAATTTTTAGATAACTTTGCCCGCGTGGAAAAGATTTGGGATCCGCTCAGGCGCAAATATGTCTCTCTTACCCCGGAAGAAAAGGTGAGACAATGGTTCATCGCTCAGTTGCACGATGCGCTCGGTGTGCCCCTCTCTCTAATGGGAAGCGAAGTGGGATTTGACTTCGGTCAGAAGCACTATAGGGCTGATATAGTGGTGTATTCGCGCGAACTCAGGCCTGTCGCTGTGGTTGAATGTAAGCGCCCAGAGGTGGCTATCGATGCTGAAGTAGTAAGGCAGTCGATGCGCTACAACGCCGTGCTTGATGTCCGCTACATCTTCCTTACCAATGGAGGAACATCTTATTGTTATGAGAGGAGGGGAGATAGTTTTGTCCCCACCGCCCAAATTCCGCACTACAAAGAAATGTCAGAATGTCTACAGTAATTTCAGAGTTTCTCGATAAGAAAATTTTCCGCGTAGTCAGTGAGGTAGCTGAAGAACGCGGCGTACGCGCTTTTGTGATAGGTGGTTATGTGCGTGATTGCTTCCTCGGTAGGCCTTGTACCGACATCGACATAGTCGTGGAGGGGAGCGGGCTTGATTTCGCCAAGGACGTTGGTGAGAAGACACGCTCCTATGTCTCTTATTTTAAGAATTTCGGCACGGCGATGCTTCATTTCGAAGGCGATGAAGTGGAATTCGTGGGTGCCCGCAAGGAATCTTACAGGAGGGAGTCCCGCAAGCCTATCGTGGAGAACGGAACGCTGGAGGACGACCAGAAGCGTAGGGACTTTACCATCAATGCGATGGCGTTTTCCCTACAGAAGGATTCATTCGGAGAACTCGTCGACCCCTTCGGCGGAGTCAAAGACCTCGCTCAAGGTGTGATACGCACTCCCTTGGATCCCGATACTACTTATTCCGATGACCCTTTGAGAATGCTTCGCGGGGTGCGTTTCTGTGCGCAGCTTTCAACTCCGGAGCATCCTTTCCATATTGTGGAAGAATCACTCGCTTCCATGAAGCGCAATGCCGACAGGTTATCTATACTTTCTGTCGAGCGAATCACGGAAGAACTGGATAAAATGCTTCTTACCCCCAAGCCTTCGGTGGCGTTTTTCCTGCTTGAACAGACTTCTTTGCTTCCACATATTCTGCCGGAAGTCAGCGCGTTGAAAGGCGTCGAGACCAAGGAGGGCAAGGGGCACAAGGAGAATTTCTCGCATTCGCTTATGGTCCTGGACAATGTGGCGGAGTCTGATCCCGGAAAGGAGAAACTCTATCTGCGCTGGGCAGCTCTGCTTCACGATATTGGCAAGCCCCAGTCCAAACGCTTCGACCCTGCAGTCGGTTGGACTTTCCATGGTCATGACGTGATCGGATCCAAGATGGTCAGCAAGATTTTTAACCGTCTCAGGCTTCCTATGGATGCCATGAAATATGTGCGCAAACTCGTGTGGCTGCATCTACGCCCGATTGCGCTTGTAGATGATGGAGTTACTGATTCTGCCGTGAGGCGCCTGCTGTTCGATGCCGGGGATGACATTGATGATCTTATGACGCTTTGCCGGGCGGATGTAACCTCGAAGAACCCCGCCAAAGTGGCACGCGTACGCTCCAATTTTGACCTCGTGGAGCGTAAACTTGAGGAGGTTGAGGCTAAGGACCAAGTGCGCAATTTCAAGAATCCCATTACGGGAGAATATGTGATGAGTGTCTATGGCATAGGCCCTTGCCGCGAAATCGGTGTGCTCAAGGAGGCGGTCAAAGAGGCCATACTTGATGGTGCGATTCCCAATGAATTCGAGGCAGCCGACGGATTTATGAGAAAGAAAGCCGAAGAAATGGGGCTCAAGGTGGCTGTTTCAGAGAATCAGATTTGAGCGGCTGCTGACAGTTTTTGAATACAATTTTTGATATATGTCTGACAATTCTTCTGTACTGGTAATCTATACCGGCGGTACGATTGGAATGAAGGCGGATGCTTCCCTCGGTGGTGCGCTCAAGCCTTTTGATTTCAGTCAGATACTTAATGAAGTTCCCGAGTTGAGGGAGTTCGCGGTGAGCATAGACAGCGTCTCGTTCACACCGTTTATAGATTCTTCAGACATCACTACCGAGCATTGGTGCAAGCTGGCGGAGGTTATCAGAAACAATTATGATACTTACGACGGATTCGTGGTTCTGCATGGCACGGACACCATGGCGTACAGTGCTTCTGCACTGAGTTTTATGCTTGAGAATCTCGCCAAGCCCGTGGTTTTCACCGGAAGCCAGTTGCCTATAGGTGTTCCGCGCACGGACGGTCGGGAGAATCTTATTTCCGCCATTGAAATCGCTTCCGCGAAATGCCCGGACGGCAGTGCGAGAGTGCCGGAAGTTTGTGTCTGCTTCGGTTCTGTATTGATGCGCGGCAACCGCACGGTCAAGGAGAGCGCTGACAATTTTGATGCATTCCGCTCTCCTAATCTCGATGTTCTGGCTCGTGCCGGTATCAACATCCGTTATAATGACGCCATTATCCGTAAATGGAACGGCAAGCCGCTGAATGTGCATACTGATCTGGATACGAGCGTGTCGATACTCAAGATCTATCCGGGAATAACGGAGAATGTCGTGCGTTCATTACTCCTTGACAATAAGACAAAAGCGGTCATTATAGAGACTTACGGTGCCGGCAACGCTCCTTCTTCGCAGTGGTTCCTTGACCTTGTGAGGCAGTCTGCGGATTCGGGTAAATTGCTTGTCAATGTGACCCAGTGTCCTGCGGGCAATGTGGATATGTCGCTCTATGCTACAGGCCGCAAGATGCAGGAGGCGGGCGTGGTGTCGGGTGGGGACAGTACGACCGAAGCAATGCTTGCCAAACTCTATTATCTGCTCGGTCTCAAACTCGATATCTGCGAATGTAAGCGTCTGCTCTCCGAAAGCCTCAGGGGAGAGCTTTAGGAGGGTATTTGATGCGGCTTTTATGGAGAAATTGACTGGGAAAGATGGTATGTCGGGGAAACAATTTGAGTAGTTTCTAAAATTTTTCTATCTTTGCAGCCCGTTGCCACATTAGCTCAGTTGGTAGAGCATCGCATTCGTAACGCGAAGGTCAACAGTTCAAGCCTGTTATGTGGCTCTCGGATAGGGTCTGGAAGCATTGGTCTTCCGGACCTTTTTGTTTATGGCTTGTTTTCACGGGGCCTGTTGCCGATGCGGGGCTTTTGTGAAAAGTCAAAATAGAAGTGCAACACTGTCAGGCTGACCCATTGGCTTTTATCTTTCGATATTTTGCCTTTGAACCCAAATTTCTTAACTTTGGGGGCTATGGAAGAAACTGTGGATTTGCTTACGCTCCAGCGTGCGGTAAAGGAAGGACTTCAAGACCTTTTCCCGGGGAAACTCTGGGTCAAGGCCGAGATAGCTTCCATTCAGGCACGAGCCTCCGGGCACTGCTATCTCGAACTCGTACAGAGCGAGAACGGAGTCCAGAAAGCGAAAGTCAAAGGCATTATCTGGGCATCCCTGTATCCTTCTATCGCCTTTGCTTTCAAGCAGTCTACGGGGAGTTCCATCGCGGTGGGCCAGCAAGTTCTCCTGCATTGCCTCATAAACTATTCGGAGCTATATTCGCTCAGCCTCATCATCGATGACATAAGTCCTGAATTTACGCTTGGCGATGCCGAGCGCAGGCGTCGCGAAACCATTGCCACACTTGAGAAAGAAGATTTGATTGATAAGCAAAAATCTTTGAAACTTAGTCCGTTACCCTATAGGCTTGCGGTAATTTCGGCCCATGATGCGGCGGGATATGGGGACTTCAAAAGGCATCTTTCCTCCAACGCATACGGTTTTAGCTATGAAGTCAGTCTCTTTGAGGCGCTGATGCAGGGCGCAGGTGCCCCGGCGTCCATATCCGATGCCCTCGAACAGGTGGAGCTTTCTTCTCCTGCTTTCGATGCCGTGCTGATACTTCGTGGAGGCGGCTCCAATCTGGATCTCGCGTGCTTTGACGACTACGGTCTTTGTGCCTGCATTGCCATGTGTTCAATTCCGGTATTTACCGCCATAGGTCATGAACGTGACAGCCATGTCGCGGATATGGTGGCGTATCGTGCGGTGAAGACACCTACGGCTCTCGCGGATGAGTTTGTCGATATGTATTGCTCTGAAGATGAGAGGATAAGTTTCCTTGAAAATAGTTTGCGGACTACGGTTGCAACGGTCTTTGCCAGGCTCCTGTCTTCGTTGGATGAAGCGGAGAGGCGTATGGAGAAGGCGGACCCGCGTTCCGTGCTTTCGCGTGGATATACTCTTGCCGCCCGCAGGGACGGCACACTCGTGCGTTCCTCAGGAGAACTCGCCCCGGGAGACGAATTGAGAATTGTTTTCGCCGATGGCGAGAAGGAAGTCAAGGTCTTATGAAGTTGATTATGAAGGACAAATTCGACTATACAGCGGCGATGGACCGCATCGAGAAATTGATAAACAAGATAGAGGACCCTCAGATCGGCATTGATGAGATGAAATCCGATATGGCTGAAGCAAAACGCCTTATCGCTGCTTGCCGCGAATATCTCCGCAGCGAGCGTGAGGCTCTTATGGAAGAATAACACTATATGATGGTTTCGCTATTGCGAAATTTAGACAACAATAACTGATATGCAGAAGATTTATGAGACCGATCCGTGGCTTGAACTATGGAAAGAGTCGATAGATGACAGGCACGAGCGCATCCTCGAATGCAAGCGCAAACTTGCCGGGGAGGGGAAGCTGTCGGACGCCTGCAACAACCACATCTATTACGGGCTTCATAGGGAGAAGGACGGGAGTTGGGTTTTCCGCGAATGGGCGCCTAACGCGACCCGTATTTACCTTATAGGTGATTTCAATAATTGGAAAAGAAGTGCCGCGTACGCGCTTCAGCCCGTAGGGCAGGGCAACTGGGAGATAAAGCTCCCTGCGATGTTCCTGCATCACGGCGAGTTCTATAAGCTTTGGATTGAGTGGCCAGGAGGTGGTGCAGAAAGGCTCCCCGCCTATGTTACGCGTGCGGTGCAGGACCCTCAGACCAAGGCGTTTTCGGCTCAGATATGGGATGCTCCTGTGTATAACTGGGAGTATTCCAATCCCTTGCGTCCGGAACATCCTTTTATCTACGAGTGTCACATAGGCATGAGTTCGGAAGGGGAAAAGGTGGCAAGCTTCGACGAATTCCGCACCGGAGTCCTTCCCCGTGTGGCGCGTCTCGGATACAATGTGATCCAGATTATGGCACTTCAGGAGCATCCCTACTACGGAAGCTTCGGTTATCAGGTCTCCAATTTCTTTGCTTTGAGCAGCCGCTTCGGTACTCCGGAGCAGTTTAAAGCCCTTGTAGATGAAGCTCATGGACTTGGTATCAGCGTAGTGATGGATTTGGTTCATTCCCATAGCGTGAGCAATGAAGCGGAAGGGCTGAGCCGTTTCGACGGGCGTGAGGACTTGTATTTCTACCAAGGCGATGCGGGGCATCATCCTGCCTGGGGCTCCCGCTGTTTCGACTACGGCAAGGATGAAGTCAAGTATTTCCTGCTTTCAAACTGCAAATACTGGTTGGAAGAGTATCATTTGGACGGTTTCCGTTTCGACGGCGTGACCTCTATGATTTATTGGAATCACGGACTTGGCAGGGATTTCGGGGATTATGCTCTCTATTTCGATTCGGGGGTAGACGAGAATGCCGTGACTTATCTCGCACTTGCCAATATGCTTATCCATGAGGTCAATCCCCAGGCTTTTACCGTGGCTGAGGACGTCAGCGGAATGGCAGGGCTTGCCGCACCTTTTGATGCCGGAGGGGTCGGATTTGACTACAGACTCGCCATGGGCATCGCAGACCATTGGATCAAATGGATAAAGGAGCGCAGCGACGAGCAGTGGTCGGTCGGAGAAATCTGGTGGGAACTCACCAACAAGCGCGCGGACGAGCAGACCATCAGCTATGCCGAGTCGCACGACCAGGCTCTGGTGGGAGACAAGACCCTGATATTCCGTCTCATTGACAAGGAGATGTATACGGCCATGAGGTGCGACAGCGTCAATCTCGTGGTTGACAGGGGGATGGCGCTTCATAAGATGATCCGGCTCGTTACGGCTGCCACGGCTTCCGGAGGCTATCTCAATTTCATGGGCAATGAATTCGGGCACCCCGAATGGATAGACTTCCCGAGGGAGGGCAACGGCTGGTCGTACAAGTATGCAAGGAGGCAATGGTCGCTTGAGGACGATCCCTCATTGAGGTATGGCTGCCTGTCTGCTTTTGACTCGAGGATGGTGCATTTCCTTGAGGATGAGGATGTGTTGGACTCTCCGGCGGAGCTGATTCTGGCCAATGAAGCGGACAAAGTATTGATTTTTAGGAGAAAAAATTGTATATTCGCGCTCAATTTCAACCCCGTCCAATCGTTTGAAAATTATGGGATTGAGATAGGAGGCGGTGCGTGGGACGAGGTGTTTGATTCTGATGCGGTAGAGTTTGGAGGGTTCGGTCGCCTCTGCGAAAATGAAAGACATATATGCGTGGACCACAGGCTCTATCTCTATCTTCCGAGCAGGTGTGCCGTGGTTCTCGTTAAAAGGGATTAAAATGGCATTATTCAAATTCAACAAAGCCGAACTCGTAAACCTCTCATATTCCCTGAAGAGGGAGATACTCAGCACCGGCAAGTCCGGTGCGTATCTCAATACGAGTATCGTGGGCTGCAACACCCGTCGTTATCACGGGCTTCTGGCCGTCACTTTGGACCGCTTCGGCGGTGAGCGTTATCTGCTCCTATCTTCTCTGGACGAGAGCATAGTGGTGGACGGCAAACAGTTTAACCTTGGAATCCACTGTTACGGAGACATCTACGAGCCTCGCGGCCACAAGTATGTGGTGGACTTCTCTGCGGATCCTCTTCCTCAGATTACATACAAGATCGGCTCAATTGTGGTCAGGAAGACTTTCCTTATCTGTCCCGACAGAGATCAGCTCTATGTCCGTTATGAACTTCTCGAATCTCCCTCCGCGGCGACCGTGATTTTCAAACCCCAGCTTGCTTTCAGAGGCATACATACTCTGACTCATGCAAACGAAGTCGCGGACGGTACTGCCACTTCTGCAAGGAACGGAGCCGGATTCAGGCTTTACGAGTCTTTCCCGGATCTCTATCTGCAGTTCTCCAAGAACGCTTCATTCACTCCGGATTCAGTTTGGTATTACGGAGTTACATATAGTGACGAATATCGCCGCGGCTTCGACTGCAAAGAAGACCTGCTTTGCCCCGGTGCTTTCTCCCTCAAGCTCAAGGCAGGGGAGAGCGTCATATTCTCCGCGTCCACCAAGGAATGTGACCCCAAGGCTTTCAAAAAAGATTTCGAGTCCCTTTTGAAACAGTATCCCGAGGTGACAAATGGTCATGACGCCTTGATTGCATGTGCCAACTCTTTCATAACCAACCATAACGGGCATAAGAGAGTGGAGGCCGGATATTCTTGGCTGTACACAGGACTCCTTCGAGAGACTCTCATTTCTCTTTCGGGATTGACCTTGTACACCGGTCATGAGAAAGAGTACGAGGAGATACTTGACAATCTGATCGCAGACAACAAGGAGAGGCTCTATAGCCGTACCACTCAGGTGGAAGCTCCTCTTTACCTTACTTTCACGCTTCAGCAGTACATCGCCAAGGGCGCCTCTCCCGCTGCTATATGGAAAAAGTACGGCAAGGTGCTCCGCAATGTCATCGAGAGCTACCTCCCCGGTGTGCGCAAGGAAGTGACCATGCATCCCAACGGTCTGCTTTGGGCGCAGATGGATGGTGTGGCACTTACATGGATGAACGCCTATACCAATGGACGTGCAGTGACCGAGCGTGCCGGCTATCAGGTGGAGGTCAATGCCTTGTGGTACAATGCAATACGCTTTGCATGCGAGATGGATTCCCTCTATGGCAACCATCGCTTCTCCAAGACCTGGTCTCCTATAGCGAAGCTCATAGAGGACAATTATCTCAAGACTTTCTGGTACGAAAGAGGTTCATATCTGGCTGATTATGTCGGAGTTGAAGGACAGAATACCGAAGTCCGCCCCAATCAGCTCTGCGCTATTTCATTGGACTATACTCCTGTTCCCGAGGAACTCTTCCCCCACATTCTGAGGGTTGTGGAGAGCGAACTCGTGACCGCGCGTGGCATCCGGACTCTTTCGCCTCGCGATGCCAAATACAAAGGCGTGTACGAGGGCTCGCAGGTGGAACGCGACCTCGCCTACAACAACGGCTGCGCCTGGCCTTTCCTCCTGGAGGCTTATTTCAGAGTGGGATTCAAGGTCAAGGGTGCGTCTTTCTGCAAGCGTGCGGAATGGCTTACTGAGGGCTTCTACAAGGATCTCAACAAACATGGAGTGGGTGCGTTCTCGGAGCTTTATGACGGAGACCCTCCCTTCGAGCCTCATGGAGCAATAGCTTCTGCGCTGAGCACTTCCGCGCTTTTGGTCTGTGAGTCTTATCTGGATGCATACAAGGAGGATAAAATATGAGAGTTCTGATGTTCGGTTGGGAGTTCCCTCCGCATATTGCGGGCGGACTCGGTACCGCTTGTAAGGGTATTGTCGAAGGTCTTGCCCATAACGGGGTGGAAACCCTCTTTGTGATGCCATCAGCGAGCGGTGATGAAGACGAGAGCTGCACCAAGATTATCAATGCAAGCGATGTGGCGGTAGCCAATGTCAGCAGTACCGTGGACGAGTTCATCGACAAGGTCAAATTTATCAATGTGGATTCCAACCTTGTGCCTTATGTGGACCCGGAAGAGTATTTCGAGGCCATAGAGAGGATGAAGAAGGAGCATATCGACAAGACTACCATAGGCTTCGGTCAGAAATTCAAATTCTCCGGCAAGTACGGCGCCAATCTCCTTGAGGAGGTGAGCCGCTATGCGCAGGTGGGCGGCACGATTGCTATGCAGCACAAGGACGAGTTTGACGTGATTCACGCCCATGACTGGCTGACCTATCTTGCTGGTATCGCTGCCAAGGAACTTACCGGTAAGCCTCTCGTCGTGCATGTGCATGCAACTTCTTTTGACAGAGGCACTGACGATATGGTGGACTCTCGCGTATTCGCCATCGAGAAGCGTGGTATGGAAGCCGCTGATGCGGTGGTTGCCGTGTCCGAGCTTACCCGAGGCATAGTGATCAACCGCTACGGCATCGACCCGTCCAAGGTCTTCGCCGTTCACAATGCGGTGGATTTCAGCGGCAGGGCGGATGTGTCCGTGGAGAGGGGCGTCAAGGACAAGGTCGTGACCTTCCTTGGTCGCATCACTTTCCAGAAGGGCCCCGAGTACTTCATCGACGCTGCCGCCAAGGTGTTGAAGCGTACCAAGAATGTGCGCTTCGTCATGGCGGGAAGCGGAGACATGATGACCCGTGCGATACGCCAGGTCGCCCGTCTGGGCATCTCCGACAAGTTCCATTTCACGGGATTCCTGCGTGGAGCGGATGTCGCCAAGATGTTTGCCTTGAGCGATGTGTATGTGATGCCTTCGGTGAGCGAGCCTTTCGGTATTTCTCCTTTGGAAGCTATGCGCAGCAGCGTGCCGAGCGTGATTTCCTATCAGTCAGGTGCGGCTGAGATTCTCAAATACGCATTCAAGGTCAATTTCTGGGACGTGGATGCAATGGCTGACGATATCTACGCACTGGTGAATTATCCCGCCCTTTCGGATTTCGCTGCCAAGCATGGCTACGAGGAGGTCAATGCCCTCAAGTGGGACCATGCCGCAGCAAAGCTCAAGTCCATCTACGAAAGTCTTCTCTAAACGATAAAAGATAAACAATCAATATGTCTAAGTCTATTTGCCTATATTTTCAAGTCCATCAGCCTACAAGACTGAGACTTTACAGGTTCTTTGACATCGGCAAGGATTCGCATTACTACGATGACTTCGCCAACAGAACTATCCTGAAGAGAGTGGCAGCCAACTGCTATCTCCCTATGAATAAGCTGATTTTGGATGCGATTAAGGCTTCCAACGGAGCCCTTCATGTCGCGTTCTCGATTTCCGGTTCGGCCCTCGAGCAGTTCGACCGCTACGCTCCCGAAATCATCGACAGTTTCCGTGCGCTTGCAGATACCGGCTGCGTGGAGTTCCTGTCAGAGACTTATTACCATTCGCTTGCCTCTGTCGGTTCCGAGGCTGAATTTGCCAACCAGCTGCTCAAGCACAAAGAGGCTATCAAGCACTATTTCAATCAGGAGCCCAAGGTCTTCCGCAACACTGAACTTATCTATTCCGACGGTATAGGCCGTATGGTGAAAGGTCTTGGTTTCGACACGGTGCTTACAGAGGGTGCAAGACACATTATGGGTTGGAGAAGCCCCAATTTCTTGTATTCCAACGATATCGATGAGTCTCAGAAATTGCTTCTCCGCAATTATACCCTCAGCGATGACATAGCGTTCCGCTTCGGTACTCAGGGTGCTCTCACCTCCGAGGGCTTCAAGTCAAAGCTTGACGCTGAGACTGGTGACGTGATCAACCTCTTCATGGATTACGAGACTTTCGGTGAGCACAACAAGGCTGACAGCGGTATCTTTGAGTTTATGAAGGCTCTCTTCCCGCTTGTGCTTTCCGACCCTCAGTATGAGTTCCTTACTCCTTCAGAGGTGGCTGCCAAGTATTCTGCAGTGTCTCCTCTTTCCGTGCCCAATGCGATTTCGTGGGCTGATGAGGAGCGCGATTTGAGCGCATGGCTCGGCAACGAGATGCAGAGCGACGCCTTCTCCAAGCTTTACGCACTTGAGGAGAAGCTCGCCATCCTTGCTGACCCCATCCTTTGGGCTGACTACGGTCATCTGCAGGAGAGCGACCACTTCTATTATATGTGCACGAAGTTCTTCTCTGATGGAGACGTGCACAAGTATTTCAACCCTTATGACACGCCTTATGAGGCATTCATCAACTACATGAATGTGCTCAGCGACTTCGAAATCAGGGTTGCGGATGCTCTCGAAACGAGATAGCTCGCCATTCTGTCGTATACGGCAGGAACGGCTATACAAATAGTATTTTGGTTAGTAGTGTATTTTTAAATTTTCAATATTTTTATGGAAAACATTAATTTGGCTCCGTCGTGGAGGAGCGTGATGGTTACTCGCCGCCTTCCCGAGGAGTTGAGCGGACTGGAGACTCTCTGCAAGAATCTCTGGTGGTGCTGGAATGACGAGGCCAAAGCTCTTTTCAAGAGCATAGATTCTGAGTTGTGGCATCGTTCTGGCCACAACCCTATGGAAATACTCGATAAGGTCAGCTACAAGCGTTACAAGGAACTTGCTGCCGATTCGGAATTTCTTGCTCGCTTGAATGCCGTGATGAAGGAGTTCAACTCCTACATGGCGCTCAAGGAGAAGAGGGTCGAGCCTTCTGTTGCATATTTCTGCATGGAGTACGGACTTGATTCTTCGCTTAAGATCTATTCCGGAGGTCTCGGTATTCTCGCAGGTGACTATCTCAAGGAGACCAGCGACATGAATGTCAATCTCGTCGCTGTGGGTCTGCTTTACAGATATGGTTATTTTACCCAGAGGCTTACTGCCCAGGGAAATCAGGTTGCAGAGTACAATGCCCAAGATTTCATGAAGATTCCCGCGGAGCCGGTGCTTGATGAGAACGGCGCATGGAAGACTATCTCCATTGGATTCCCCGGTAGGCGTCTCTACGCCCGTATCTGGAAGGTCGCAGTGGGCCGTACAGATCTCTATCTGCTTGATACTGATTATGAGGCAAACTCTGCTGAAGACCGTACTATCACCCACAGCCTCTATGGCGGCAACTGGGAGACCCGTATCCAGCAGGAAATGCTGCTCGGTATAGGTGGCGTGAGGGCTCTTCGTGCTCTCGGCTTGAATCCTACCATTTACCACTACAACGAGGGGCATGCGGCATTTGCCGGTCTTGAGAGACTGCGCGAGTATATGCAGGATTCTCACTATGGCCTTAACGAGGCTATGGAACTCTGCCGCGCCTCTTCTCTCTTTACGACTCATACTCCCGTTCCTGCAGGTCACGATGCCTTCGACGAGGAACTTCTCGGTCGTTATCTCGGACATTATCCCGGCCGCTATGGCCTTGACTGGAGGCAGTTTATGGGCTTCGGCAAGATAGACGCCAACAATGTGGACGAGAAATTCTCCATGAGTGTGCTTGCCGCCAATTTCAGCCAGAATGTCAATGGTGTGTCCATGCTTCACGGCAAGGTCAGCCAGGATATTTTCGCAAACATGTATCCCGGCTATCTTCCCGAGGAGCTCTATATAAGCTATGTGACCAATGGCGTTCACTATCCTACCTGGGCAGCCAAGGAGTGGAAGGCTCTGCACGCCACAGTGTTCGGTGATGAGTTCAAGACCAGCCACTACGACAAGTCCTGTTTCGACGGGGCATACAAACTCTCTGACGAGCAGGTTTGGAATGTGCGCAAGACCCTCAAGGCTGACCTTATCCGCATAGTCAAGGACAGACTTTCTGACCCTGCACAGTGTGCTTATTACACTCCCGGTCAGATCGTTACCATCAAGGATACGCTCCGTGACGATGTGCTTACCATAGGATTTGCAAGGCGCTTCGCTACTTATAAGCGTGCGACTCTTCTTTTCCGTGACCTCGACAGGCTCAATGAGATTGTCAATGATCCCGAGCGTCCCGTGCAGTTCCTCTTCGCCGGTAAGGCCCACCCCGCTGACAAGGCAGGTCAGGATCTTATCAAGCATATCGTGGAAATCAGCAAGGATCCCCGTTTCATCGGCAAGATTGTCTTCGTGCCCGGCTATGACATCACTCTCGCCAAGAGACTTGTCCAGGGTGTGGATGTGTGGATGAACAACCCGACCCGTCCTCAGGAGGCTTCCGGTACTTCCGGAGAGAAGGCTTCCATGAACGGTGTCATGCATTTCTCCGTGCTTGACGGCTGGTGGGTAGAGGGCTATAAGAAGGATGCCGGTTGGGCACTCCCTCTTGAGCGTACCTATGACGACCAGAACTATCAGGATGAACTCGATGCGGCGACTATCTACGCCACTATCGAGAATGAGATTGCTCCCGACTATTACGATACTGACGAGACAGGACGTTCCGCCAAGTGGATAGGCTATATCAAGAATACCATTGCACAGGTAGCTTCCAACTTCACTACCAACAGGATGCTTACCGACTATTGCAACCAGTACTATATCCCTCAGGCAGAGAGATATGCTGAACTCAGCAAAGACGGTGCATCAAAGGCTATCGAGATTGCTTCCTGGAAGAAGTTCGTCGCCGGAGAGTGGGGCAATATGCATATCGTTTCCTACACCCAGCCTTCAGCTTCCTATGTCCTTTCGCAGAGCAATCCTCTGACTTCGGAGGTGGTTATCGACCTCGGTCGAATCAAGCCTGAAGACTTGGGCGTGGAGATGGTATTTACAACCACTGATGAGAAGGGACAGCGCCATATCCAGGAGATTGCGGATTACGAGCTCGTCTCTTACGAGGACGGCAAGGCTACTTTCCGCGTTTCTGTACTCCCTGAGACTACAGGTATGTATCAGATAGGCACAAGGCTCTATCCCAAGAACGGGCTTCTGCCTCATCGTCAGGATTTCCCTCTTGTCAAATGGCTGTAGCCGCGACAGGTTTCTTTGATGGTGTCCATCTCGGACATCGTGCAGTAATCGACACATTGCTCTCTTCTTCCCGAGATAGGGGGGAAGAGAGCGTTGTCGTTACTTTCTGGCCTCATCCCCGGATCGTGTTTCAGAATGGAGCACGGGATCTGAGACTCCTGCAGACGCTGGATAAGAAAGTCTCGACTTTACGGGCGTTGGGCGTGGACAGAGTAGAGGTTATACCTTTCGAGCGTGAATTTGCTTCACTTACGGCACGGGAGTACCTTGAGATGCTCCGTGAGCGTTTCGGAGTGGACTCCGTTGTGCTTGGACACGACAATCGATTCGGTTCCGACGGACTCTCAACTTCGCAGATAGCGGAACTTGCAGGGACTATGGATATGAGCATTGAACTCGTTCCCCCATTTATCTATGACGGTACGGCCGTATCTTCGACCCGCATCCGCAAGGCTCTTGAAAGTGGAAATGTAGAGGATGTGGCTGTGATGCTGGGGCGTCCGTACGAGATAAGCGGAGCTGTCGTGCCCGGCAAGCAGATGGGGCGTACAATAGCGTTTCCAACCGCCAATATGGCCCTGTTTGAGCCTCTGAAGTGTATCCCCGGTCCGGCCGCCTATCTGAGTGAAGTGGATGTGGACGGCGAGACCTTTAAGGGCATGACCAATGTGGACCACAGTTTCAAGATAGAGACCAATATCTTTGACTTCTCCAGAGACATATACGGGCATCATATCAGCGTACGCTTCCTGCGTAAATTGCGTGGGGAGATCCGTTTCAACTCCTTCGAGGATTTGCGTGCTCAACTTCTCAAGGACAGGGAGCATGCCTTAGAACTGTCTAAGGTTTGATCTCATGACAAATCTCGGAAAACAAATCCACAACGATTCTTATAATTAGCTTTATTGTATGAAATCAAGTGCTATTCTCCGTCTTTCGACGGCAATTTTAATTGTTATGACTACATCTTGTAAAGTCAAGAATGACAAGGTTGAAGGTTTCCGCTACACGGTTGACGAGTTTGCGGACCTCAAGATTATGCGTTACACTATCCCAGGCTGGGACGAGCTTACGCTTCAGCAGAAAGAGTATGCCTATGAGTTGAGCGAGGCTGCCAAGTGGGGGCGTGACATCCTCTGGGATCAGAACTGCAAGTATAATATCCCCCTCAGACATGCTTTGGAGAACATTCTGAATAATTATGAGGGCAGCAGGGAAGGCGAGGACTGGGACAACTTCCTTGTCTATGCCAAGCGTGTCTTCTTCTCCAACGGTGTGCACCACCACTATGCAGAAGACAAGTTTTTCCCTGATTGCTCACAGGAGTATTTCGTTGGACTTCTCGCTTCGGTAGGGGAGGATGCTGCGATTGCAGACTTTGTCTATGACCGCAGCTGGGGGCAGCAGCGCCGTTCCACTTCCACGGAAGGAGACATCGTGGCCCTCTCCGCAGTCAATTTCTATGATGGCGTGAGCCGTGAGGAGGTAGAAAAGTATTATAAGGGCATTGAAGTTAAGGGTGATCATCATCCCGTAGCCTATGGTCTTAATACTAAGGTAGTGAAACAAAATGGTAAGGTGGTGGAACTCCCTTGGAAAGTAGGCGGAATCTACTCTCCTGCCATCGAAAAGATCTGCGAGCATCTCACCAAAGCTGCTGCTGTGGCGGAGAACGACGTTCAGAAGCGTTCCCTTGAGCTCCTCGTCAAGTTCTATGAGACCGGCGACCTGCATGTATGGGATGACTTCAATATCGAGTGGGTGAAGGACACCGTAGGAACGGTGGATTTCATCAACGGCTTCATCGAGGATTACAATGATCCGCTCGGGCGCAAGGGCGCATGGGAGGGCTATGTCAATATCAAAGACGCCGACGCTTCATTCCGTACTGAGATTCTCTCCAAGAATGCGCAGTGGTTCGAGGACAATTCCCCCGTGGATGACCGCTTCAAGAAGGCTACTGTCAAGGGTATCTCCGCCAAGGTCATCAATGCGGTGTGCCTTGCCGGTGACAGCTACCCCTCTACTCCTATCGGTATCAATCTGCCCAACTCCGACTGGATTCGCAAGGAGCATGGAAGCAAGAGCGTGACTATCGCCAACATCACCCATGCATACGATTATTCGGCTCAGGAGTCTCCCCGTAGCACTCTTGAGGAGTTCGCATACAGTGCCGAGGAAAAGGCACTCTACCGTAAGTACGGCGCGTGGGCTGACGAGGTGCACACTGACTTGCACGAGTGCTTGGGACATGGCTCCGGCCAGTTGCTTCCCGGTGTGAGCGGAACGGCTCTCGGGGAGTATTCTTCTGCACTTGAGGAGGCCCGTGCTGACCTTTTCGGTCTCTATTACACCGCTGATCCCAAGATGGTGGAGCTTGGCATCATGCCTGACGCCGAGGCTTATAAGGCTGAATATGCCCAGTACATACGCAATGGTATGATGGTGCAGTTCACCCGCGTGGAACTTGGTCGTCCCAATACCGAGGCTCACATGCAGAACCGCAAGCTTATCGCCGAGTGGTGCTATGAGAAGGGTGCTGCGGACAATGTCATCGAGAAGAAGGTGCGTGACGGCAAGACCTATTTCGTGGTCAATGACTATGAGGCGCTGCGCGGACTTTTCGCCGAACTTCTCGGTGAGATTCAGAGGATCAAGAGTGAAGGCGATTACGCTGCCGGAAAGGCTCTCATCGAGACTTATGCGGTCAATATCGATCCCGAACTCCACCGTGAGGTCCGCGCCCGTTACGAGGCTCTCAACCTGAAGCCTTACGGTGGATTCATCAATCCTGACATCGTACCCGTTCTTAAGGACGGCAAGGTCGTGGATTACCGTGTCGAGTACGCCGAGGACTTCCTCAGCCAGCAGCTCGCCTATGGCAGAGACTACAAGGCTTTGTAACTGAGTGATTCCAGGTCTGAACGATCCTTTTGTCAGTCCCGGCTGACTGAAATACTGAAAGCAAGGAGCTTGACTGAGTTTTTTGGTCGGCTCCTTTCTTTTTTCTGATCGCTTCCGCTATGAATTGTTCTTCCTGTATGAAAGGGGAGAGATGCCGCAGTATATCTTGAATCTGCTGCTGAAATATCTGGAGGTCGTGTATCCTACCCGCTCCGAGATTTCCGTTATGCTCAGCGTAGTCTCTTTCAGCAGGCGTGAGGCTTCTTCCATGCGTTTTTGTTCGATGTATTCACCTATGCCCTTGTTGAATGAGGCTTTGACCTTGGTGTACAATGTTGCCCGGCTCATTGCGAGTTCCGATGCTATCTGATTGACATTCAATTCGCTATCAGAAAGGTGCTCGCTTATGTAGCTTTCGAACTTGTTTATGAATGAGATGTCTTTCTTTTCCATTCCTGCCTTGAGGTCCTTGAGCATTTTTGCTTTGAGCTTCTTGTAGGAAAAGATTACAGCTCCGCCTGCCAATGCGAAGTAGATCAGCAGCATGTAATTGGAATTATACCACGGGCGGCTCTTTCTGATTGTCAGAATCGTCTGCGGTTCGCTCCATTTTCCTTCGCTTTTCAGGTATGAGGCATCTATATTGTATGTCCCAGGCGTCATGATGGGAATCTGGTTCTTTTCTTCGAGGGTCTCAAAGGAATATGAGGAATTCCCGTTTATGGTGTATCTGTAAACCGTGTTCTCTAATGGATCAGAATGGCTGAGGGAGACGCTGATACTCAGATCCTGTGCATTGAAGGGCATGGTGACGGTCTCATTTCTACGTGCATCCGCTTTTCCGTCTATAGTTACTTCGCGCAGCCGTATTCGGCGGTCAGTGCTGTCCTTGTATGCCGGTCTGGTGCCGTTGTCGATTGCCATGAATCCGGACGAACCTGCGAGGTAAACTCTGTTGCCGGAACCTACTATGCTGTTGGAAAGTTCATTGGCGGCCGCGCCGCGATTTTCTCCGACCAGTTCGAAGATGTTGTTTTCGTATTTGAATAATCTATTGTCCGCACCTATCCATAATGTGCCGTCGGATCCATAGCATGCTTCCGTCACCCTGTTGAACAGCGGGCTGGAAATGTATTCGTATTTGCCGTTGTCCGGATTGAATCTGTATAGTCCGTAGTCAGTACCGAATACGAAGCTGCTGTCTGTGTAGGCAATGCAGTTTATGTATCCGATTTCCGTGTTGTATGCCAGTATCCTTCTTATGCTTTGGTTGTCGATGTCAATGCTGAATATGCCGTTTTTGGAGTGACTGTAAATGGCTCTCGGACCTGAATAGGGGGGGGGTGAAACATGTCCTGAGATCGGAAGCGTATTCTTCTTCGTTGACATGCATAAGGTCGAAGGCTCCGCTCTTGGGGTCGTAGATGTAATTGTTTACCGCGAAGAACAGCAGTCTCCCGTCTTGAAGCCGATAGATTTCCGGGGAATTGCCGTAGAGACATTCCCTTGCATTGGTGTCGGTGTCTATGATTGTGAACGGCTTGACAGTCTGAGTCCCAAAGTCGTAGAGAAAGAAGCCTCTGTTGTAGGCGCAGAGAATTATGCGGCTTTCGTCAAAATCGGCTATCGATGTGATTTTCATTGTCTCGGTACCTTTGAGCCGTCTGCTTTCCGTATAGTCGAGGGAGTATGCATATATGCCGTCTCCGTTCGTCCCCGCGAACAGTGTTTGTCTGTTTTCGGAGAGATAAAGATAGTTGATCACCTTGTCCGGAAGAAAAGTTCTTATTGAGGAAGACTTGAGACCTGTCAGGCCGAATCGTTCTCCTCCCAGCCAGATGGTCCCCAATGGGTCCTGGAATATGGCAGTGACAGACTTGGGAATCTCCGTTCC
>CAZNDD010000022.1:0-18848 GCA_964571735.1 uncultured Muribaculaceae bacterium
CAGGCGAATGTCAATAAAGTGAAAAATATCTTTTTATTCATAAGTTTTATAATTTGCACTAATATACAACATTTTAATGGAAATTGAGAGCCCTAAAACATTAAAGCCGTCTTCCCTATGATATGGAAGGCGGCTTTTGGTTGGAATAATCCGAGTTGGAGGACTATTTGAGCAGATGCTTCTTGATATGAGGGGAGAGCCATTCGGCATAGCGCATCATACCGAGGTCGGTGAAATGTATGCCATCCACGAATGCCTCGTTGTCGCGTCCCACCATGTCATCGGACTTGATGTAATAAATGCGCTTTTCGCCCTGTTTCTTGAGTTTCTCGAAAAGCTCTTTCTGGGCTGCGTTCTTCTTGTCTACCTCTTCGCGTATCGCACTGTCATACTCATAATGCCCGAAATAGGGGTCTTCGAGGAACAGTATCGGGACATCGGGATGCGCGTCCCTTACGATGCGGAAAAATTCTTCGCCTTTCTCTCTGATGAGATAGTCGTAGGCATTTGGCACATAATCAAATACGAATAGTCCGGGATTCTCCACTGAAGCCATTAGCTCCGCGATTTCGAGATCGAGCAGGGCATTTCCGCTGAATCCGAGGTTGATGACTTCGCGGTTGAATCTGCGTGAAATAATTGATGTGTGAGCCATGCCCGGGCGGGATGCGCAGCCGCCCTGAAGTATGGATGTGCCGTACATCACTATGGGCTTCTCGCGTACTGGGAGCTCCACTTCCGGCGCGGAGATTACCGCGGTGGAGTCCACTCCGATTTCAAGCGAGCTGATGCCGTCGTACAGAGGGAGATAAAGCATGTATTCGCGCTCGCTTCCATCCATCTGGCCAACGAGTTGTGCTTCTGTGGTGCGGGACTTGGCATTGGGTCTGCCGCATGCCACGAACCTCCATTCTCCTTTTGGTGTGAGTGTGTATAGGTCTACTCCTCGAGTGCCGCTCAGTGCCTGGTGATTCATCTCGTTGCCGAATTTGGCAGTCCATCGGCACCAGATTCCGGTACTGTTGGATTTGAATCTTATAGCGAGTCCTGCGCTGTTGCGTCCGAGATACCAGACATCAGGTCGTGAGACATTCTCGTAAGAGGCTGGAAGTCTCTCGTAACGCTCTTTGGTGGTGTCGGTAGCCTTTCCGTAGAGGGGAAATTGGTCTGCATTTACATATACCTGAGCGGATGCCGAGGTGGCGATGCAAAGCGCGGCTGCGAACAGTATAGACTTGATTTTCATTATTGTATGGCTTTAATGGGAAGTTCCCATCCCGTGACTGTAGAGATGACAGGGGCGAGGGTGCTCGCGACTTTGCGGTGGCCGTTGTAGTTGGGATGCCATGAGGCTCCGAGGTCGGAGTCGTGGTTGTAGCAGCGCATATCCACCGTGACGCAGCTGATATTGCCGAGTCCGCTTCTTCTGACTGCTTCCTGTACGTAGTACGCCATCATTTCGTCGGCGGGAGAGGCCATGCAGATGATGGGGACTTCGGGGCCGAAATTGCTCCTTACCTGATTCAGAAGGTTAGTGTAGCCTTCGCACCACCATGAGAGAGCGGGGTGAATGGCGCAGGAGAAGTCATTGGTGCCGAGGTAGATAACTACGAGGTCGGGCTGATAGGAAACCGTCCATGTGTCAGGCTCGACCTGGTCGATGGTCTGCTTGTAGAGCTTTACCATATTCTCCGTAGGGTTGAATCCATCGTAGTTGCGTACGATGCCGCGCCCGCTGTGGCTGATGTGCACCGCTTCGGCATCGAAGAGTCGTCCTATGATGTCTGCGTATGTGAGAGAAGGGTTCTCGGTCTCGGCCTTGAAGGGCTGGTCTTTGTCCGGGGCTTCCGTTCCGTAACCGCAGGTGTAGGAGTCTCCGATGAACTCAATTATGCGTGGACGGCCTTCGGGAGCGGTGTTGAACTTGCCGTCCGTGGTGAGGCTCTTGAGGGTGAATACACCCTGCTCTCCCTCCGTGCGCTTCTGAAGTATGATGGTGTGGGTGCCTTTCTTTCCGTTGAAAAGGGTTACGAGGCTGTCTCCCGCCACCTTGATGACCTTGTCAGGGTAGGGTGTCTGGTCTTTGTCGATCCAGATATTGAAATAGTCCCTGTGGCTGTCGGAACATTCCATCTTAAGTGTCTTGCCGGTGAACTGTATGCGCAGGGTGGTTGCGCTCCAGTTGAATCGTATTGAGCCGTCTTCTTCGGTGAGATGTCTGCCGATTACCGCTACTTTGGGGTCAGAGCCGCTGATTGTCTCTGCTGCGATGAGTGAACTGCAAGCTATCGTGAGTGCGCTTGCGACGAGAAGGATTTTTCTGATCATTATGTGATAAATTCTAATATTGCAAATATAACCAAAGCGCGCGTTGAAAACTTGATTAAAACCCAAAAAGTGTTAAAATTCTATGGATTTATCGCTAAAATGTGTATTTTTGCCTCGCGTGTCGCTATGATGAAAATCATAGTCGTCCCGCAAAAGGCCAAGTCCGCTTCGGCGGGCGGCAAGTTATGAATAATCGCTGAAATAACAACCATTTACACATGACAGATCGTAGATCATTTCTGAAGACGACGGCCCTTGCAACGGCTGCCGCAGCTGTGTCTCCTCTTCTTGAGGCTCGCGAAAAACAAGGTACGAGTCTTCTGCTCGGAGGAACGGAGGCAGACCCCGGTACAGGACTTATCGTCCCCAAGGCCAAAGGATTGCCTATTACAGGTACATTCCTTGATGAGATTTCTCACGACATTCCCCATCAGAACTGGGGCCCTAAAGAGTGGGATAAGGATTTCCGCCACATGAAAGCTATCGGTATCGATACCGTCATTATGATTCGCAGCGGTTATCGCAAATTCATCACATGGCCCAGTAAATACCTCATGTCTAAGGGTTGTTATATGCCTTCAATGGACCTTGTGGAACTCTTCCTTACACTTGCAGACAAGTATAATATGAAGTTCTACTTCGGTCTCTATGACTCAGGCGTGTACTGGGATACCGGCAATATGAAGCACGAGTCCGACATCAACAAATTCGTCATTGACGAGGTGTGGACTGCTTACGGACACCACAAGAGTTTCCAGGGCTGGTATCTTTCTACCGAAATCTCCCGTGCAACCCGTGGCGCAGTGGACTGCTTCTATACCATGGGTAAGATGTGTAAGGATGTGAGCGGTGGACTGCCCACCTTTATCTCTCCCTGGATTGACGGTAAGAAGGCCGTGGATGCTGCGGGCGGCAACCTGACCAAAGAACAGGCTGTCTCCGTGCAGCAGCATGAGAAGGAATGGGACGAGATTTTCTCGGGTATTCACGAGGTTGTGGATGCAGTTGCATTCCAGGACGGTCACATCGATTACGATGAGCTCGATGCCTTCTTCTCTGTCAATAAGAAACTTGCAGACAAGTACGGCATGCAGTGCTGGACCAATGCGGAGACTTTCGACCGCGACATGCCCATCCGCTTCCTGCCTATCAAGTTCGACAAGCTTCGCATGAAACTCGAGGCTGCGGCGCGTTGCGGATACGACAAGGCCATAACCTTCGAGTTTAGCCACTTCCTCAGCCCTCAGTCAGCTTATGCTCAGGCGGGCAATCTGTATAACAGATACAAGGATTACTTCAATATAAAGTAACCGATACACATGGTCCTTCTCTATGGGCGGCGCTTCGTGGGGAAGGATCTTTTTTTGATATATTATGACAAAGACAAATGATTCCGCCAATCTTGGCTATGTAATTTTCCTTGCCGTGGTGGCAGCTCTCGGAGGTATACTCTTCGGCTATGACACCGCGGTTATTTCCGGCACTACGGCTGATGTTGCCAACCAGTTCGCTCTCACTGAGATGAGCAAAGGATGGTATGTAGGCTGCGCACTCGTCGGCTCCATTATCGGCGTGGCGTTTGCCGGTATGCTTAGCGACTTTCTTGGACGCAAGAAGACGCTCATCATCTCGGCAGTGCTTTTTAGCGTGTCTGCCATCGGCTGCTGCATCTGCCATGGGTTTGCCGACCTTGTGGCTTATCGCATCATCGGAGGTCTCGGCATCGGTATCGTGAGCATAGTCTCTCCTATGTATATATCCGAGATCTCTCCTGCGAAGATCAGAGGTACTCTCGTGGCTCTCTATCAGCTTGCTGTGACTCTCGGTCTTCTGCTCGCGTATTATGTCAACTATGTCATCGGCTCCAATGCCGCCGAGGCTAATTTCTCTTCTCCTTGGCTCCAGACCATACTTTCGTCAGAAATGTGGCGCGGTATGCTTGGAAGCGAGAGTTTCGTCACCGTACTCTTCCTTATTATAGCGTTCTTCATTCCTGAAAGTCCCCGTTGGTTGATTGTCAAGGGGCAGGATGCCAAAGCTATGAGTGTGTTCCGCAGACTCAAGGCTACTGAAGAGGGCGCAGTGTCCGAGTTCAATCAGACAAAATCTTCTATCAGCGGCGAAGTCAAGAGCGAGTGGTCCGCTTTCAAGTCCAAGGGCTTGAAGATGGCTGTGCTCTGGGGCTCATTGATTGCCATCCTCGGTCAGTTTATGGGTGTCAATGCCGTGCTTTACTACGGTCCGGATATCTTCGCTGATGCGGGTCTTGCGAGCAAGGATTCGCTGTTCTCAACCGTTCTGGTCGGTGTCGTGAACTTCCTCACTACTGTACTTGCGGTGTTTATTATCGACCGTGTCGGACGCAAGAAACTTATTTACTTCGGCGTTACGAGTATGATAGTGTGTCTCGTCTGCATAGGATGCTACTTCCTTTTCCATGCCTCGCTCGGGCTCAGCCCCATCATCCTGTTGGTGTTCTTCCTGCTGTATATCTTCAGTCAGGCGATTTCCATCAGTGCGGTCGTGTTCGTACTGCTTTCCGAGATGTATCCCAACAGCGTGCGCGGTATCGCGATGTCCATCGCCGGACTCGCACTTTGGGTAGGTACCTATCTCATCGGTCAGTTCACTCCTTGGTGCATGTCGCATCTCACCTCCGCTGGTACTTTCTTCTTCTTCGCCATAATGTGCATCCCTTATATGCTCATCATGCGCTATAAGATTCCTGAGACCACAGGTAAGACCCTCGAAGAGATCGAGGAGTTCTGGAAGAAACAGGACTAAGAATGATGCTGAAGTCCTGCTTGATAGCGGGCTTATGAATGGCGGGCGGCCGGGTTGGTCGTCCGCTTTCGTGTTTGTAGGAGTTGCTCTATCTATTCAAGGATTACAAATTTCTGCGTAAGTGCTTGTCATTTAGAAAATAATTATTATCTTTGCGTCCCCTAAAAATAGGGAAAGTACTTATTAACAATTAATTAATCAAACCAATGCCTGGATTAATTGGAAAAAAAATCGGAATGACTTCCGTTTTCAGTGCTGATGGAAAGAATGTTCCATGCACTGTTATCGAGGCTGGTCCGTGCGTTGTTACGCAGCTCCGTACAGTAGAGAAAGATGGTTATGCCGCTGTACAGCTTGCCTATGACGAAACCACTGAAAAGCACACCAGCGCCCCTCTCTCAGGGCATTTTAAAAAGGCAGGAACCACTCCCAAACGTAAGCTTGTCGAGTTTAAGGCAGACTTCGCGGGAGAGCTCAAACTCGGCGACACAGTCAGCCTTGCGGACGTCATCACAGATGCCGTTCCTTTCGTTGACGTTGTCGGTACATCCAAGGGTAAGGGATTCCAGGGCGTCGTAAAGCGTCACGGATTCGCCGGAGTAGGTGGCCAGACCCACGGTCAGCACAACCGTCTCCGTCACCCCGGTTCAATGGGTGCATCATCATGGCCTTCACGTGTATTCCCCGGAATGCGTATGGCTGGTCATATGGGTGCCGAGCGTGTCAAAGTTGAGAACCTTCAGGTCCTCAAAGTTATTCCCGAGAACAATATTCTCGTTGTCAAGGGTTCCGTTCCCGGAGCCAAGGGTTCTTATGTAATTGTGGAGGCTTAAGAGTATGAATCTTTCAGTTTACAAGATTGACGGCACCGCTTCTGGAAAGGAAGTAGTCCTCGACGAGAAAGTTTTCGGTATTACTCCGAACGACCACGCAATTTATCTTGACGTGGTACAGTACTTGGCTAATCAGCGCCAGGGTACGTCCAAGACCAAGGATCGTAGCGAGAATGCACACAGCACCAAGAAGCTCGGTCGTCAGAAAGGCGGCGGCGGTGCTCGTCACGGTTCTCTCAAGGCAGGTATCTTCGTAGGTGGTGGTACCATCCACGGACCCAAGCCCCGCGACTATCGCTTCAAACTCAACAAGAAGCTCAAGTCTCTCGCACGTTGCTCAGCTCTTTCTTACAAGGCTGCAGCCAATGTTATCAAGTTTGTCGAGCCTTTCGCAATGGATGCTCCGAAGACTAAGGAATTCAAGCAGATTCTCTCCAACCTCAAGCTTGGTGATCGCAAGATTCTCTTCGTCCTCCCTGCAAACTCGGACAACATTTACATTTCATCCCGTAACCTCCCTGAGGTGAATGTCATCACGGTCAATGAGATCAACACATACGCCATCATGAACGCCAACGAAATCGTGTTCGTGGACGGTGTGCAGGACATCCTCTCCGAGAGAGTTAAATAATCCAAGATCATGGGAATTATCATTAAGCCAATAGTAACTGAGAAGCTGACGGTTCAGGGCGAAAAGTTGAACCGCTATGGTTTCGTGGTGGACCGCGACGCCAACAAGCTTCAGATTAAGGACGCAGTCGAGAAGCTCTACGGAGTTACCGTGCTGTCCGTCAATACAATCAATTACCACGGCAAGAGAAAGTCTCGCTACACTAAGGCTGGACTTCTCACTGGTCGTATGAATCACTTCAAGAAGGCCATCGTGACCCTTGCAGGTGAGGATAAGATTGATTTTTACGCAAATATCTAAGGAGGACTGAGCAATGGCAATTAAAAAATTCAAACCGGTTACTCCCGGTCAGAGGAATAAGGCGATTAGCTCATTTGATGAGATAACCACCAACAAACCCCAAAAATCTTTGCTCGAGCCTCTTAAGAGGACCGGCGGTCGTAACAACACTGGTCAGATGACCATGCGTTACATCGGTGGCGGTCACAAGAAAATGTACCGTATCATCGACTTCCGCCGTGACAAGGATAACGTGCCTGCAGAGGTGCTCACTATCGAGTACGATCCTAACCGCAGCGCCCGTATCGCTCTTGTCCAGTATCAGGACGGGGAGAAGCGTTACATCATCGCTCCCCAGGGACTTAAAGTGGGACAGACTGTCCTCTCAGGTTGCGGTATCGCTCCCGAGGTCGGTAACACTCTTCCCCTCAGTGAAATTCCGGTTGGTACAATGGTTCACGCCATTGAGCTTCGTCCCGGACAGGGTGCCGCAATGGCTCGTTCAGCCGGTACCTTCGCCCAGCTCGCTGCTCGTGAAGGCAACCACGCAGTACTTCGTCTCCCTTCGGGTGAGACCCGTATGGTGCTCGTAAGCTGCCGTGCTACCATTGGTGTAGTCTCTAACACAGACCACAACCTTGAGTCTTCAGGTAAGGCAGGTCGCAGCCGTCATCTCGGCCGTCGCCCTCACAACCGTGGTGTCGTTATGAACCCTCACGACCACCCTATGGGAGGTGGTGAAGGACGTGCTTCCGGTGGACATCCTCGTTCACGTAAGGGTATGCCTGCTAAGGGCTACAAGACCCGCAATCCGAAGGCGTCCTCCAACAAGTTCATCATCGAAAGAAGAAAGAAATAATCGGAGTAAACTACTATGTCTCGTTCATTAAAAAAAGGTCCATACATCCAGGAAGCCCTGGAGAAGAAAGTTCTTGCTATGAATGATGGTAGCAAGAAGAAGGAGGTGGTCAAGACCTGGTCTCGCGCCAGCATGATCTCTCCTGACTTCATCGGCCACACTATTGCAGTGCACAACGGAAACAAGTTTATTCCGGTCTATGTCACTGAGCAGATGGTGGGTCACAAACTCGGAGAATTCGCTCCGACCCGCACTTTCCGCGGTCATTCAGGTAACAATAAGAAATAAGGAGAAATAGACAATGGGAAAGCGTAAAAGACTTATGGCCGAAAAGCTCAAGGAGCAGAAGAAGGTCACAGCAGTTGCAAAGCTTAACGACGTGCCTACATCTCCTCGCAAAATGCGTCTTGTTGCAGACACAATCAGAGGCGTTGAGGTTAACCATGCCCTCGATCTTCTGAAGTACTCCAAGAGAGAGGCCGCTGGCCGTCTTGAGGTGCTCCTGAAGAGCGCGATTGCCAACTGGGAGGCTAAGAATCCCGAGGCATCCAAAGAGTTGGATAACGGCAATGTCATCGTCAAGACCATTATGGTTGATCCGGGTCGCACGCTCAAGCGTATCCGTCCTTGCCCTCAGGGTAGAGCCGGTCGTATCCGCAAGCGTTCCAACCATGTCACCATCGTTCTTGATGTCAAAAAACCAGTAGAGGAGAAGTAATATGGGACAGAAAACAAATCCTATCAGCAACCGTATAGGCATCACACATGGTTGGGACTCTAACTGGTGCGGTGACAACTACGCGGAGAAGATTGCGGAAGATTACAAGATCCGCAAGTACCTCGAGAAGCGTCTTGCAAAGGCCAGTCTCTCGAGAATCATCATCGAGAGAACCCTTAAGCTCATCACTGTCACTATCTATGCTGCACGCCCCGGTTTCATCATCGGTAAGGGTGGCTCTGAAGTTGACAAACTCAAAGAGGAGCTCAAGAAGGTCACCAAGAAGGATGTTCAGATCAACATCTTCGAGGTCAAGAAGCCTGAGGTTGACGCTCACATCGTAGCAGACTCTGTCGCTCGTCAGATTGAGGGTCGTGTCAGCTATCGTAGAGCTATCAAGATGGCTATCGCCAACACTATGAGAGTTGGTGCAGAAGGTATCAAGATTCAGGTCAGCGGCCGTGTAGGCGGAGCCGAGATCGCTCGTAGCGAGATGTTCAAGGAAGGACGTACTCCTCTCCACACATTCCGCGCCGACATCGACTACGCTCTTGCAGTAGCAGCTACCAAGGTTGGTGCTCTCGGTATCAAGGTTTGGATCTGCAATGGTGAGAAGTACGGCAAACAGGATCTCACTCCTGCCGCTCTCGCAGCATCCAACGCAGCATCTTCATCTCCTCGTAGAGAGGGTGGTCGCGGAGGCCGTAGAGGTGGCCGTCGCGGGGACCGCAGAGAAGGTGGTGACCGCAACTCAAGGTAGTCTCTTTCAAAGATTCTTACTATATTTACGACCGCTTTCGCCTAATCGCGTGAGCGGTCGTTTTTTTGAAAAGAAAAGCCTGCCGTTCAGGCGGCGGGTACGATACGGATACAAATATCAGTTATATGAAAAAGTCACTTACCATTATCGCTGCGGCGAGCTTCGTGTTCAGCCTTTCCGCTTGCAGCCAGCCCTCTGTCGAAGAGAAAACGGAGAAGTTTAATGCCCAGTGCGAGCAGATTATTGGCGACTTCCAGACCAAGGTGACGGAAGTCCAGCAGGACAGCACCCTCGCAGCAGACCAGATTAGAGAGAAGTGTAATGATCTTTATGAAGGCGCTATTGGGGATCTCACCGATCTCGGCATCAAGACTCTCAAGAAAAACAAGAACAACGAGCTTGGGGTAACGGCTTTCACTACCATTTGCAACTATGTGGAGAGTGATGAGGAACTTGAAAAGTTGATTGGAACACTTTCCGAGGAGAATCAGGCCAACGAGCGTGTCTCCAAGGTCAATACCGTTCTTCAGACTCGTAAGAAAGTAGCGGTGGGCATGCCTTTCGTTGACTTCGAGGTCAATGGCGTCAAGCTTTCCGACTATGTGGGCAAGGGCAAATACATCCTTGTGGATTTCTGGGCAAGCTGGTGCGGCCCCTGCAAGGCTGAGATTCCCAATATCAAGGATATCTATGACACTTACCACGGGGATGATTTCGACGTGCTCAGCGTAGCTGTTTGGGATAAGGAGGAAGATACCATCGCAACTGCCAAAGATCATGGCGTCGTATGGAATCAGATCGTTGATGCACAGCGCATTCCTTCCGATGCCTACGGTTTCAACAGCATTCCCCAGCTTTTCCTCTTCGGTCCCGATGGAACTATCCTTGCCAAAGGTGATGACCTTCGTGGTGAGAACATGAAAAAGACTGTCGCAGCTGCACTTGGACGTTAAAGAACAGATAAGTTTATTTCCACATTCCCCCGGAGTCTACAGGTATTATGACTCCGAGGGAAATGTTATATATGTGGGTAAGGCGAAAGACCTGCACAAGAGAGTTGCGCAGTACTTCGTCTCTCCCGACAGGCTCAATGCCAAGACAAGGGCTCTTGTCAGCAAGATTGCCGAGGCCCGTTACTCCGTGGTGGACAGTGAAGCAGACGCCCTTCTGCTCGAGAATAATCTCATAAAGCAGTACAAGCCCCGTTACAATATACTTCTCAAGGACTCCAAGACATACCCCTGGATCTGCGTGACGGGTGAGCCTTTCCCCCGGGTGTTTTTGACCCGCAGGGTGGTCAAGGACGGCTCCCGCTACTTCGGGCCGTATAGCTCCGTGCTCCATGCTCGCAAGCTTCTTGATTTCTTCAGTTCAGTCTATCCTTTGCGTTCTTGCAGGTATAAGATAGACTCGGATGCGATACTTCACCACAAATTTCGCCCGTGCTTGGACTTCCATATAGGCAAATGCAAAGCTCCCTGCATAGGCGCATATTCGCAGTCTCAGTATAATTCTGACATAGAGGAGATTGTGCGCATATTGAAAGGGGAGAGCGCATCCATTATCAAGGAATATAAGGATAAGATGCTTGAGGCTTCGAGCGCACTGGACTTCGAGCAGGCGCAAATCTGTAAGGAGAGGGTTGACCTGCTGAGTGAGCATTATTCCAAGAGCATAGTCACTGCCGCGACAGATACAGATGCGGACGTGTTCTCTCTTGTGTTCGATGCCTCCCGTGCATACGGCAACTTCCTGCGCATCAGGGGAGGTGCGATAGTCCAGTCGCTCAATCTTGCGTTCAGACTTGCGATTGAAGAGGAGCAGGCATCGGTCCTGAGTACTTTCATCGGGGAGATAGAGTCCAAATTCGGCTCGCTTTCAAGGGAGGTTATAGTCCCGTTTCTTCCTGATGTGCAGATAGATAAGGTTGAATTTAGAATACCTCAGCGTGGTGATAAGCTTGCGCTGCTCGAATTGAGTGCTAAAAATGCCCGCGAGTTCCAGTTCAATTCACTGCGCCAACTCGAAAAGGTGAATCCCGACGAGTTCAAGCGTGTTGCCCTTACAGAGATACGCGATGCTCTCGGAATGAGGGAATTGCCTATGCACATCGAGTGTTTCGACAACTCCAATATTCAGGGTACCAATCCCGTGGCCGCATGTGTGGTGTTCCGCGGAGGATTGCCATCCAAGAAAGATTATCGCAAGTTCAAGATTAAGACTGTGGTCGGCGCCAATGACTATGCCTCCATGAAGGAGATTGTCAATCGCCGCTATTCCCGTGTGCTTGCGGAGAATCCGGAAGACCTGCCACAGCTCGTGGTTATAGATGGCGGTAAGGGTCAGTTGAATTTTGCCTGGCAAGCCATTTGTGAACTCGGCCTTGAGGGGAAATTTACCGTCGTGGGACTCGCCGAGCGCCTCGAAGAAATCATCAGAATAGGAGATCCGTATCCATTGTTTTTGGATAGAAACTCGCAGGCTTTCAGAGTTATAACCCATATCCGAGATGAGGCTCACCGCTTCGGTATCACTTTTCACCGTGACCTGCGTTCCAAGGCGCAGATTCATTCTGCACTGAATGACATCCCGGGAGTGGGGGAGCGTACCGAGCAGAGACTGCTTCTGCATTTCGGAAGCGTGGCGCGTATCGCTGCCGCATCGCAGGAAGAAATCGCGGACCTTGTTGGTCCCCGTCTTGCGCAGAAAATCAAGGCGGCACTTGGCTCCACTGATAAATAGAAGTTGGCTTTATGCTATTCTCATTGTATTCTTGGGAAGCGGCATTCGGTTGTAATTAGGTCTAATGGTTTTAAGTTAGTAGTTATCAATAGAATATGAATGATACTAAATTTAATAAATGGTTCAATGTCTTCATCCTCTTGGGGATGTCGATATGCGTGATACTCTCGTGTATCTTCGAGTGTAGTAAGCCGGATGCGAGAGTTGCTCTTCTGGTGGTCTCATCTGTTGGTGCGCTCATGGGCGTCGCCAGTACGATTCTTTCAGCGAATGGCAATATTCTGACCTTTTTCTTCGGGTTTATCGATGTCGTGATATTCTCTTTCATTCTTTGGGAAAGCAAGAATCCTTCGCAGTTCCTGCTGCATCTGTTCTACTTCGCTCCGATGCAGGTCATTGGTTTCCTGACGTGGAAGAAGAAGGGCGCGGATGCCAAGACAGCAGTCAAGGCTCAGCGCATAAGCAAGGCTTCCGAGTGGCTTAAATTCATCGGAATCTTCGCAGGAGTGTTTGCATTGTCATTTGCCGTGTCTTATTTTGTCCTTCAGAAGAGCGGAACCTCATTTGCGATCAGTAAGGTCGTACTTGACGCTCTGGTTACCACTGCCAATATCGTGGCATTCTCTATGGGCGCATTCGCCTATATGGAGCAGTGGTACTTGTGGATGATAGTTAACCTCTCCTCTGTGGTGCTCTGGAGTATGCAGCTTATTCAGAATCCCGCCGACGGCTATGCCATCATACCTCTTGTGAAGTACAGTTTCTATCTTATCAACGGCATCAACGGCACCCGTATCTGGTGGAAGTTGAGCGCCCCGGAGAAGCAACAGTAGCGGTTCTTGGGTGTAAGATGGTGACTATTAACGCGTTTTGCTAAAAGAAAAAAACTCTGTATATTTGCACCTATTGAAACGACAAGAAATATAAAACAAATTACTAAAATTTAAATCAAATGGAGTACACTGAAATCGAACAGAAGGTCAAGGATATCATCGTTGACAAGCTTGGTATCGACCCTTCATTGGTCACAGAGACCGCTAACTTCACCAATGATCTTGGCGCAGACTCTCTTGACACAGTTGAACTTCTTATGGAATTCGAAAAGGTTTTCGGAATCAGAATTCCTGATGAGGAGACTCAGAAGATCTCGACCGTAAAGGATGCTTGCGACAAGGTCGCCGAGAAGCTCAACGCTTAAGCATTACAAGTTTTCCTTTTGGAAATAGTAAAGCCGGACTATACAGCCCGGCTTTATTGTATTATTAAGTGTCGTTTTGAAGGCTACAACACCGGAACTATAGTCCGAATTGGAATGCAGTTCCGGTGATTTCTTATTTCTGAGGAACGGAGAAACTTATGCGCAGAGTGGGGACTCGTGAACTTTCTGGTCCGCAGAGGAGCGCGTCGTAATAGTCTCCCGTGTCCAACTGGAAACTTGTGCTGGTGGTGCTGCTTGAACCGCTGGCGTACATGGCGGCGAGCATATAACTATAGTAATTGCTGTAGTAGTTGCTTCCATAACTGCTGCCATATCCGCCGTAACCGTATCCTCCATACATACTATTGTAGTAGTTCTGATAGGCGAGGTACTGGTAGTATTCGCTGAGGTCGGAGCTGCTGCCTGACGATGAGGATGTCGTGGTGACGGACTTCATGATGAGCATCCATATGTCGTAGTTACCTTTGATGACATTCTCGTTGTCCTCTCCGAGTTTGATCAGTTGCTGCATATGGTAGGTGATATCCGGCGAGTATGACCCGTATGTCTCTCCATTCAAAGTTTGAATACCGCGGTTTATGTCTCCTTGGTTCTCATTGGACGAGCTGGCATCGGTCAGACCCATAAATGTGGATGTCGAATCTGTGACGATGCGGCAGGTAGGGCTGAGTCTGGGAGGGTAATATTCGTTCAGTCGAGTGTAATCTTCCGGCATCTCGAAAGGCAATACGATGGTGGCCTTGTTGATGACAGCCTTGTCTGCGAGAGCGGCGTCTAACCCGTGGGCTTCAAGGGAGTCTGCGATGCATCCTTTGGCGATGACGATAAGGTCTGTCGCGGAAATCACAGGCTTGAGTCCAGAACCACCTTCGACATAGAGTTTTTCCGTCGCATTGCCCGCCATGTCGCGGCTTGAATGCTTGGATACATTGAATGCATACTGCGGGAATGTGCCTGTGCTGTAGTTGGAAAGCAGGGTGCTGGTATCGTAGTATTTGAGTGCGCCGTAGTAGAAATAGAAAGTGGTGTCTACTGCGCCCTTCTGCTCATCGAAAATGGAATTGATGGAGATTTCTCCGTAGTTGTCCTCCAGGTAGTAGTAGGAGCTGTTGTATCCCATCTGGAGCTTGAAGTTATTGATGCGTCCTCCGTTGCCTGCAGGTGCGTCGGTTTCAATCCAGATGCCGGGCATATCCTTTAGGAATGCATCGAATGTCAACGAATCCGAGAGAATCTTCCCGTTGAGGTAGTTGACATATTTCCATGCGTAGTCGTCGGTGAAGTTAAGTTTCAGGCTATCCGTTCCGTTGATTACGGGAGTGCCTTTGACTATGCTTGCCGAGCCGTACTGTATCTGTCCCTTCTCGTCCGAAGCATCGATGAGTGTGGAGTAGTCGAGTCCGGAATTGAGCTCGCGGACATAGACATTCTGGAGAATGTGCTCTTGCCCTTTCTGTGATACGGAGACGCTGTCAGCGGCTGCAGTCAGGCGGAAATGCTTGATGGACTGCACATTGCCGAAATTTACCGTGTCCATCAGCGGTATGAGTGTCATGGCGCATCCTCTTGTGGACAAGCCGAAGACGTCATCTCTGACGGCTCCTATGGTAATCCTTGTGGAGGAGAAGCCCGAAAGGCTGTCCGCCATCTTCATCTGTACTTTGTCGATGGGGATTTCTGCGGAAAACATCTTGTGTCGGCTCTCTGTGGGAATCAGGTTGCCTCCAAGTTGCGGGTCAACATCCACACACGAAATGCAGAGGGCAAGTGCGATGCTCCCTGCAATGTGTTTTAGAAAGTTTGAATTCATTTGACTAAAGAGTCGTAAAAGGCGTTGTATTCGTCTATGTAGCTATCGTCGGCAAGGCTCTTGGACTTGAGACGAAGCACGGGGAGTCCTCTGTCTTTGCAGTAGCTGACCAATGAAGTAGGAACATCATCGCTTGTCACCACTACGCCGTCCGAGAACTTGGCTGCCGTCTTGGCAAGATTTATGCCGTCGGGGCAACTGCGCAACAATTCCACATCCTTGTCGGTGATGCCGCCAAAGTGGAGTTTGTCTGCAAACCCGGCGGAGAACTGCTCCTGGGGCTGGTCTCCGTGGAGCGAAAGCACTACTTTGCTCTTGGTGAAGATGGGGTCGTCCTTGTATGCCTGCTTTAGATACAGAGGCAGGAGTTGTGATATCCACCCGCTGCAATGTATGATGTCCGGAGACCAGCGCAGTTTCTTGACTGTCTCCAAGACTCCTCTTGCGAAAAATATGGCCCTCTCGTCATTGTCTTCAAAGAAATGTCCTGAGTCATCGCAGAACGTGTACTTCCGTTTGAAGTAGTCTTCGTTGTCTATGAAATAGACCTGGGTGCGGGCCTCTGCGATAGATGCCACCTTGATGATGAGCGGATGATCCACCTCGTTGATGATGAGGTTCATTCCCGATAGTCTGATGACTTCGTGAAGTTGGTTGCGGCGTTCGCCCACACAACCATAGCGGGGCATGAATGCACGAATCTCTTTCTTTTTCTCTTGTGTGCCCTGCGGAAGATACCTGCAGATTTTTGAAATTTCGCTTTCCGGGAGATACGGATAAATCTCGGAACAGACGAAAAGCACTTTTTGGATAGATTTCTCCATATGCTCCCAAAGATACGGAAAATTTTTCATAAATTCGCCGTTTGGTAAGATGGGTAAAAGGCAAAATAAAGCCATTCGCCGGCGCATAGCCGGCTCTTATGTGTCCTCGCTGATCAGTATGAGTCTTGTGCTTCTGCTGGTTGGTGCGTGTGCTTTGTTTGTGATGAGCATACCTGCCATTGAGCGGCAGGTGACTGATAATCTGCATATCACATTGCTTCTCAAGAGCGGTACTCCTGCCGTAGACGCCCTCTCGCTCAAGTCCAAAATAGTCAAGGATCCTTCAGTGCGGGATGTGCGTTATGTGAGTGTTCAGGAGGGTGAGGCTGAGCTGAAGGAAATTTTCGGGGAGGATTTCCTCGGCGTCTTTGACTCTTCTCCCGTGCCGAGCAGCCTGGAGGTGGGCGTGGTGCCCTCTTGTGCCAATCCTGATTCGTTGCGGGCTATAGGTACGAGAGTTCTGGGCTTGTCGTCCCTGATAGAGGAAGTTGATTATCCGGATGTGCTTGCCGGCAATGTGTCTTCTGCCTTGCGTAACGGGATTTTGGTTTCCCTTGCTGTGGCGGTGTTGCTGCTTTTCATCTCGGTGATATTAATATCTTCGACATTGCGCTTGAGTCTGTATGCCAAGCGATTCACGATTCATACCATGCTGCTGGTGGGAGCGTCCCGTTCTTACATTGCGGGACCTTATGTGCGTCGTTGCGTTTTTGAAGGCTTGATTTCATCGCTCATATCATTTGCTCTTGCAGCATTTGCGCTTTTCCCTTTGATGAAAGAGTATCCTCAGATGCGTGAGGTCTTCACTGTGGAATCCTTGGCGATTACGGCGCTTTTCGTGATGGTTTTTGCGGTGATCGTGTGTGCTTTGTGTGGCAGAGCGGTGCTACGCAAGATACTCAAACTTGATAATGAACAATTATATGGATAATAAAATGCCACTGACTTGGAGGAGCCTTAAACTTCTTCTCGTCGGCTTTCTTTTGATGGTGCTGGGTTATATCCTTCTCTGCGGTGGCGGAGTCAAGAATCCTGAGGTTTTCAATTATGATATGTTTGATTTCCGCAGGCTGGTGGCTGCTCCCGTGGCCATAGTCGCTGGTATAGTAGTGATAATTGTCGCCATCATGCGTAAAGGTAAGGAGGACGAAAAATAATGACTTGGTTGCAAGCTCTTATCCTTGGTGTAATCCAAGGGCTTACTGAATTTCTGCCGGTGAGCAGTAGCGGTCATCTGACGATATTCCGGGAGGTGCTCGGAGTGGAGGTGGGCGGTGATCTTACTTTTGAAGTCACGGTCCATGCCGCTACCGTGCTTGCTACTATCGTGGTGTTCTGGAAAAGTATAGTTTCTCTCTTCAAGGGCTTGTTTAAGTTCAAGTACAATGACGAGACTGACTATATATGCAAGATTCTGGTGGCTACGGTGCCCATTCTCATTGTAGGTGTATTCTTTAAAGACTATGTGGAGGAACTGTTCTCTTCGCTTTGGACGGTTGGCGGGTGCCTGATTATCACGGCGGTGCTGCTTTTCTTCTCCGATATGGCGTCAAAGCGTCCCGCTGAATTCCGTGGCGGCAATGCCCGCAACGGAATTTCTTACAAGCAGGCGTTGACGGTAGGCCTTGGGCAGGCGCTGGCTGTACTCCCCGGTCTTTCGCGCAGCGGTACCACCATTTCTACGGGCCTGATTTGTGGCGTTAAACGTGAAGTCGTCGCCCAGTTCTCATTCCTTATGGTCATTATTCCCATTCTCGGAGAAATGTTCCTTGAGGTGGTAGGAGGCGGTCTTGCCGAATCTTCAGTCGGTGTACTTCCGCTTGCCGTGGGATTCGTGTCGGCGTTCGTGACGGGGTTGCTGGCTTGCAAAGCAATGCTTGCCCTCGTGCGTAAGGCGAAGTTTAAGTGGTTCTCGCTTTACTGCCTGCTTATGGGTGTCGCTGTGATTGTATATCTTATAGTCAAATAGTTGCCCTATATGGCAAATTCAAATGGCTTCTGAAGCCGTGTTGAGAATCCGGTAAACAAGTTTTGGAGAATAACTTTAAACAAACTCAAAGTTCTCCTATGCGGGATAAGGTTTATTTTACTGCCGACGTGCATCTCGGTCTTGAGATTAGCGACCCCTGTGAGCGGGAGGCGCGTTTCGTTTCTTGGTTGAGGGATATTAAATCGGATGCGAAGGCCCTGTATCTGCTTGGCGATATATGGGATTTCTGGTATGAGTACAAGACGGTGATTCCCAAGGAGGGTATCAGGGTCGTGGCAGCTCTTATTGATCTGATGGACAGTGGAGTGGAAGTGTATTTCATGCCGGGCAATCACGATATCTGGACTTATTCTTTCTTCGAGAGCATAGGCATAAAGAAGATTCGACAACCTTATTATACGGAAATCGAGGGCAGGAGATTCTGTCTTGCTCATGGCGATGGACTGTATGAGCCGCGCAGGTCTTATCGCTTGATGTTGAAGGTGTTCAATAGTCGTTTCTGTCAAGCTCTGTTTTCTGCTATACATCCTACTTTGGCGTTCAAGATGGCGACCGGCTGGTCTACCAAGAATCGTGTTACCCATACTCCTTATATATGGAAGGGAGAAGAGGAGCCGTTGGTCAAGTTTGCTGTGGCGCAGACGGATGATGGTAAGCCTGCAGATTATTTCATTTTCGGTCATTACCATATTTTGGCTCATCAGCCCTTGCCTTGTGGGGGAGAGTTGTTTGTGACCGATTCGTGGATGAATGGTGGCAAACCCTGTCTTGTCTTTGACGGGGAGTCCGTGCGGGCGGAGAAGTAAGTCGGTGCTTCCGGACTGAAACTTTGAGTGCAGGTCGCTGAGGCTTATGTTTAGCGTTTTCTTGCTGTGGTCGAAAGCCTGTCGGTAGCGATGATAGTTTTGACCGGTTCTTCTCCGAATATGCTGAAGTAGAAATTGTCCCAGCCTCCGCTTTCCCATATCCGTATCAGTTCTTCAGTGTCCTTGTCTTTGCCTTCAGGCTCGTAATGGGATTTGAGGTCCTGCTCGAACAGTTTTCCGACCAGATTCCAGAAGCCTGCGGCAA
>CAZNDD010000023.1:0-18613 GCA_964571735.1 uncultured Muribaculaceae bacterium
CAGGTGTCTCCACCATAGCCGGAAAGGACATATGGTACGATGCTGACATCCAGAAGCTCAACGACGAGAACAGGGGCGAATACCTCGGAGCTTTCGAGTCCGACGACAAAGTGCTCGCCATATTCAGCAACGGCACATACTACACTACTTCCTTCGACGTATCCAACCGTTACCAGGGAGAAGTGCTCAAGATAGAAAAATTCGACCCGGAGAAGACCTACACGGTACTCTATTGGGATGGAGGAGCCAAGGCTTACTATGTAAAGAGATTCTCCTTTGCAGTAAGCGACAATACTCCGGTAAGTTTCATCTCCACCAGCCCCAAGTCCAAACTCATAGAGATAAGCGAGGACAAGTATCCTATGTTCAGGGTGACATTCGGAGGCAAATCCGCACATAGGCAGCCTGAAGACATAGACGCAGCCGAATGGATAGCCAAGAAGGGACTTGGAGCGAAAGGCAAGAAATGCCACAGTCTCGAAGTCTCCGGAGTCGAGTTCATCGAACCGGCACATAGAGAGGAGGAAGAAATTGAGGCAAATGACATCATCGACCTCGGTGAAATCGGTCATGATGACGATGAAAATATGATGGATCTCCCCGACACCGACGGATTGGAGATAGAAGAACCAACATTGTTTTGATAGTAAGTCTCATAGGTTTCATGGGCTCAGGTAAGAGCACGACAGGCAGGGAACTCGCATCCCTGCTGGGTTGTCGTTTCGTGGACCTTGACCGCTACATCGAAGACAAGAAAGGCGAAAGCATACAGGAGATTTTCGACTCGGAAGGAGAGCTTGCATTCAGGGCGATAGAGGCTGAAGCCGTGAGAGACATAGTGATCATGCACAATCTCAATGGAGAAGACACCGTGCTGGCACTCGGCGGAGGCACTCTGATGACCGCGCCCATAAGACAACTGCTCTTCAGCCAAAGCATTTGTGTATATCTGAAAGCCTCGGCGGAATTGCTGCTACATCGCATAAGGGAAGGTCACCCGAGACCTCTTGCGGCGCTCGATGACAAGGAGTTGCTCGGCAGATTGGAAGCACGCACACCTGTCTATTCGCAAGCGCCCGTCACAGTGGAGACGGATGGCAAGACGACCGAGCAAATCGCTGATGAAATACGGCAGAAACTGATAGAATACGAGGAGCCTAGATATGAGTGAGAAAGAGAGCATTTGGAAAATAAAGCCGTCCCCCGACCCTGAAAAGGTGGAGAGACTGAGCACCGAAGTGGGCATAGACAAAGTGCTCGCCTCTCTTCTCGTAGACAGAGGCATTGAGACATTCGCACAGGCGCGTAAATTCTTCCGCCCCAGCCTTGACGACCTTCATGACCCGTTCCTGATGAAGGATATGGACAAGGCCGTGGAGAGGCTCGAGAAAGCCATACGCTCCGGTGAGAAAATACTCGTCTACGGAGACTACGACGTGGACGGGACTACTGCAGTGGCCCTGCTCCATTCATTCATCAGCAAATTCACATCAAAGGTAGATTTCTATATCCCAGATCGATATAACGAAGGCTACGGGGTCTCCGAAAAAGGCATCAGATGGGCGGCGGATGGAGGATTCACGCTCATCATCACCGTGGACTGTGGCATCAAAGCAGTGGAAAAGGTGGCGCTTGCCAAGAGCCTTGGGATAGACACCATCATCTGCGACCACCACCTTCCGGACGAGATTTTGCCGGACGCAGTGGCCGTACTTGACCCCAAGAGGGAGGACGACAATTATCCGTTTGACGACCTTTCCGGTTGCGGAGTCGGATTCAAATTGGCACAGGCTTACGCGGCGACGCACGGAGTCGGGTTCGAAGAGTTGAAGGAACTGCTTGACTTGTTGGTGGTCAGCATCGCTTCAGATCTTGTGGAGATGAGAGGAGAGAACCGCATACTCGCCCACTACGGCCTCAAGCGTCTCAACGAGTCTCCGCGCTACGGCCTCATAGCCATGATAGAGCTTTCAGGACTTGAGCAGGGGCATATCAGTGTCGATGACATTGTATTCAAGATAGGTCCTCGAATCAATGCTGCCGGACGAATGGAAAGCGGAAGACTCGCTGTTGAACTGCTTACTGCCACCGACAAGGTGAGCGCCATGAAGACAGGTCAGCAAATCAATGAGAACAATAACGAGCGCAAAAGCATAGACAGGGAGATAACCCAGGACGCTCTCGAGATGGTACGCAGCGGCAATGCCCTTGCAAGCAAAGGCGCCACGATAGTCTACAACCCCAACTGGAACAAGGGTGTAGTCGGCATCGTCGCATCCAGACTCGTAGAGGAGTTTTACAAGCCAACCGTGGTTCTGACCAAGTCTATAGGCGGCTTCGTTACGGGCTCAGCACGCAGCGTCACGGGATTTGACCTCTACGATGCCATCGAGCATTGCGCCGACCTGCTTGAGAACTTCGGCGGGCATGTATATGCGGCAGGACTCACACTCAAGGAAGAGAACCTAAAGGAATTCGCATCAAGGCTCGATTCTTATGTGGAGGGACGCATCACTTACGAGCAGACCACTCCGCAGATAGACATAGACGCACGCATAGACCTATCGCAGATTACCCCCAAATTCTTCCGCATACTTAAACAATTCCAGCCTTTCGGACCCGGCAACCACAACCCCGTATTCGAGACAGATAGCGTCTGCGACAAAGGTAATGGACGCAAGGTCGGAGCCGGAGGACTTCACCTGAAACTGGACCTCATACAGGAAGACTACTCCGGAGGGATGCCATCCATAGCATTCAACCAGGCGGACAAGTTCTCATACATCGCCCAAGGCAATCCATTCGATGTATGCTACTGTATAGTAGAGAATTACTATAGGGGCAACAGTTCGCTCCAGCTACGCATAAAAGATATTAAAGAAAGAGAAGAAATAATATGACACAAGAATTCAGTGAACAGGAATTGATCCGACGCGAATCGCTGCGCAAGCTCCGCGAACTCGGAATCGAGCCTTATCCCGCCGCCCTCTATCCGATTAATGCCACGGCAGCCCAGATAGCAGCCGAATTTGACAGCGAGAAAGGCAATTTTGCAGAAGTCTGCATTGCAGGAAGACTTATGAGCCGCCGCATTATGGGTGCAGCTTCGTTCGGCGAATTGCAGGACGAAAGCGGACGCATTCAGATATATGTGAAGCGCGATGAGATCTGCCCTGAAGAGGACAAGACGATGTACAATACCGTGTGGAAGAAACTTCTTGACATCGGCGACATCATCGGTGTCAAGGGATTTGCATTCCTCACCCAGACAGGCCAGCTCAGCATCCATGTCAAGGAGCTCACGCTTCTAAGCAAATCACTCCGCGTGCTCCCTATAGTCAAAGAGCTTGACGGACAGGTATTTGACGCATTCAGCGACCCCGAGCTGCGCTACCGCCAGAGGTATGTGGACCTCATCGTCAATCCACAGGTAAGGGAGACTTTCGTCAAGAGAGCCAAGATTATCTCCACCATGAGGGAGTACTTCAATGAGGCAGGTTGCCTCGAAGTGGAGACGCCTATTCTCCAGAGCATTCCCGGAGGTGCTACCGCGAGACCTTTTGTCACCCACCACAACGCGCTCAACATAGACCTCTATCTCCGTATCGCCAATGAGCTTTACCTCAAGAGACTCATAGTGGGCGGCTACAACGGTGTCTATGAGTTCGCCAAGGACTTCCGCAACGAGGGCATGGACAAGACACACAACCCCGAATTCACCTGTATGGAAATCTATGTGGCATACAAGGACTACATCTGGATGATGGAATTTGTGGAGAAGATGCTTGCCAAGGTCTCAATGACAGTCAACGGCACTACCAAGGTAAACATCGCCGGCAACGAAATCGACTTCGGAGGCAGCTACCGCAGGCTTCCTATCCTCGATGCCATCAAGGAATACGCGGGAGTGGATGTCAAGGGCATGGATGAAGAGGAACTCAAAGCCACCTGTGCGAAGCTCAATGTTGAAGTCGAACCGAGCTGGGGCAAAGGCAAGCTCATTGACGCCATCTTCGGCGAATATTGCGAGAAACACCTCATCAATCCCACATTCGTTACAGACTACCCCGTGGAGATGTCTCCTCTGACCAAGCGTCATCGCGAAGACCCGTCACTTACAGAGAGATTCGAACTTTTCGTCTGCGGCAAGGAGCTTTGCAACGCCTACTCGGAGCTTAACGACCCTATCGACCAGTTCGAAAGATTCGAGGAGCAGGCTGCCCTCAAGAGCAAGGGAGATGACGAGGCGATGTATATCGACATGGACTTCGTAAGGGCATTGGAATATGGTATGCCGCCGACCTCAGGGCTCGGAATGGGCATCGACCGACTGACTATGTTCATGACAGGGCAGATCAACATCCAGGATGTGCTGTTATTCCCCCAGATGAAGCCCGAAAAGTCACTCAAGGCTTCTACAGAAGAGCCTGCCGCCTAAAGCAGTTTCTTTGAGAGCAATATATGCAGCCTCCCCTTTGGCTGCGACGACAGCGGAAGAGTTGTAATTCTCAACGAGAGTTGCAACTCTTTCTTGTGCTCCGAGCACGGTATAGCTCAATGCGATGGCGCCTCCCAGTCCGCCTGCCACATAAAGTCCTCCGGCGAGCTGTGTCACGGTCCAAGCTATGGAGCCGACGTTAAGAGCCGTGGAAAGCACAGCTTCAGTCCATGGAGCTTCGGCATAGGCATAACCTGCAGGGATAAGGAAAGTCAGAGCCATGGCAAGGTATTCGTTCTTGCGCTTGGCGGGCTCAGGAGACGCCTTGAGTCCGGCTTCAGACAGATAAGACAGGCTCGCATCATAGTCCTTTGACAGATAGGAGCATAATGCTTTCTGAAGAGTAAGTTCACGACGCTCTTCCGGACTGAGCATATACATCCTTACCTGCGAAAGCAACGAAAGGGCCTCAGGGTAATCCCCTGCCCTCTTGAGCAAATCCGCACGCTCCATCAGAGACGCATTCACTACACGAGGATCAGCTGTGCCGAAAGCCTCCCGTTCACAAAGCAAAGCCTCGTAACGCAGAGAATCCCGATAAGACGGCTTATCCTCAGCGGGAGACAGAATGCTGACGCACAGGAATATGCAGATTAAAGAGTATCGTAGCGTTCTGAACATTGCTAAGCATATTGTTGTAAATCCCTACCGAGAAATAACTCCCGTAGATATTGCCGAGATAAAAGAGAGATGTCAGTGAGCCGAAAGCGATGGTTTTCCAGTCAGAGAGACCATCCTTAATCCAACAGTTGGCAGTAAAAGCACCAAGGACTCCCACCGTCATAAATGCGGCCACGCCTTCGTCAAGCCGTCCGGCATACGCCTTGCCCAATCCCGGAATCAATGCCGAAGCGACTGCTGCGAGTAGCGGACTTTTGCGCTTGGTTTCATAGCGTTCACTATATACCTTATCTAAGGTTCTCTCCCCCTCCAATAGAGTAAAGTCACTGTAAGTAAAGGCATTTCGCTGAGTCTCGTAACCAGTTTTGTCCCCGTCAAGCAGATAGAGGGACGCGAGAGTGAAGTTTTTGAGTTCGGTATCCGGGCCAGTGTAACTTGCTGCGGACTTCAAGGCTGAATCATAATCCCCAAATCCTGCATACGAGACGGCACCGAGCAAAGCCGACTCACCGGCATAAGCGGAATCAGACCCGATGAGGGAGAACTCCCCTGCCGCAGAGGCAAAATCCCGCATGTCATAAGAAGACAAAGCTTTCAGGAAAGAAAGCGTATCCGATGGGTGGAAAGGTGTATAGTCGAGATACAAAGCAGCGTCCGCACTGCGTTCCTGTGCGAGAAGATACTCTACGAAACTGACATCATCTGTAATGAAGCGAGTCCCAGGGACGGTTGTCGCAACGGGTATGCTTGCGGCAGTCACAGGCCTGGTCCACCCAGACTTATATGCTTCTACGCCCTCAAGAATCAGTCCGTCACGCGTCTTAAGCGCATTGGGATAGTATAAAGTACCTATCTGCGAACACCGCGTAAGGCGGTCGGCCGTAGCAAGGACTGATTCAAATGGTCCCAATTCATGCCATGACAGTCTAAAAAACTCCACACATTCGGGATAATATCGGCATCGTCCGCGAAGCTGATTGCGGACAAGATGATAGAACTTGTGAGGGTCTGAGCTATTGACGCTGTCCTCCTGAACGGGGAGTTCAAGAAGCATGGCATCGGACTGCGCGTAAGACTCAATCCCACAACACAATCCGAGCGCAAGCGCCAATATGGAGAATACCCTTCTCATCTGTTACCTTCCCATGAATTTGGACTGGAGAGACTTCAAATCAATGGGCTTGGCATCGGACGGAACCTTGAAATCAAACATCTCATTATCCGCGTCAGATACGACATCGTTATAGACAGTGCGTATAATGGTCGAATCCGTCCGAGAAGTATAGCTAATCTGGGTCAGTCGGTGAGGGAAAGGCATATAGCCTATATTCTTATAATGAGTGTAGTATATCTTGTCCACCGCTATCCCATCAGCACTGAGGCTGGCACTGTATATGGGCAGATAGTCCGTCCCGAAGACTATCTCCGCATAGGGCGGGAGATTGGGATCCGAGCCTTTGTATGTACGCTTCAAAAGCCCATCCTCAAGAACTTCACTGCCCTGCAGCGAATATCCATACAACCCCAGACCGAGATCGTCAATCCTGCCCATCATGAAAACGGCCAGCAGTTCGTCACGAGAATCGGAGGCTCCGTCCTGCACGAACACCTCGTTGGTCTTTGGGAAATAGAATGAAGTGGAGCCTCTGCCGTCAGTGTACATCATGTACTCTAACGGACGGTGCATACAAACAACCAAGCGTCCATTGCCGGAGCAATAGACGCTTTTATTACTTGTAACTACACTCTTGCCGGCAAGGGTCTTGACTTCAACTTCAGCCGAAATACGGCTCTGGGCTGAGACGCTGCAGATACTGACAGCCGACAGAATCCCCGCGACAAAAGCGCGTATAGTATTATTCATTTAGATAATGTTGGCCCACATCCACCAGCGGCCGTTGTTGACATACGCGCTGACATCATCGTTAAGTGTTCCGAGAAGGAGTGAAACCCAGTCAAGGAGACCAACGACACCTAAACCTTCAAAGGTCACAATATGAAGAACTACAGCAAGAGGTGAAGTACCGAGATACATACGATGTAGAGCAAGCCAGTTGGTAAAAGGAATGGTTGCAAGGATAAATGCAACGACGGGCTGGGGAGCACTGCTAAACTTAAGGCTGACGTCATAGATATCTCCGGCCGCTGCCTCCATTGAAGCAGGTGCAACCTCGACTGCATTCTCAATCAAAGCATCAATCGATGACTCATCCACCGTGTAGTTGGCGGCGGAAGCCGCGATGCCGAGTGACAGCACTGCGACAAGGCTCAAAATAAACTTCTTCATTTGAATTAAGGTTTAGTAAAATGATTATGCCTCAAAGGTAGTAATTTTCAAGGAGATTCATATAGACAGATTTAGACAAATGCCATAAACCGATATGAAGCCGTTTGAAGCCATTCATCTGTCTTCATACTATTCTCCAGCAGCAAATCCCGCCTAAGAAAAGAGCCCCTCCCCTTTAGATAACATTTCTACAATCCCCAGTCGGAAGCGGAAAACTTATCCTTCGGGGCCTGCGGGACATTGGCGAAGTAGGTAAACCCGGTCACTTTCTCCAGGTCGCTGACCGACATCATCTCGCGGGAAGAAGGTTTCTGACCTTTGAGCGAGTTGGTGTGGGAGCGAACGAAAGCCGCGCATTTGAGGTCGCTCGCGGAGCAGTTCTTCAGAGCTTTGCCGCTATTGCCCGTCTTGGTGCGGAGCAGGATGTAATAGAACATCGTGGGGAAATCCACGTCGTTGCGTCCTCCGAAAGATATGGTTTTGGGAGATACTGTATTGCCGTAGCCGTCGGTGTATTTGTCGAAATAGCAACCTATGACCACATACAGGGTGTCAGAGCAGACCTGACCATCCACCCAGTCTTCAAGTATATTCCATCCGCCGCCTCCGGTATTGAATCCGGATGAAAGTTGGGGCGCTATGTTGGTATAGTAGAACACCTGATTGTTGGCTTCAACGGAGCAAGTCCTTTCGGCAGAACCGAGCATGTGTCCCTTGTTGCATCCATCACCGGTACTCTTACTCTTATACTGGATGCTCGAAGGTATTGAAGGATCCTGCTTATAAGCATCGGTCCTCTTCGTAGAGCCAGTATATACATTATGCCTTGGAGCGGCGACCCATACGGGGCAATGATGGTCTCCGCTATAGCAGACGGTGTAGTTGCGACGCTCCACTCCATTCAAATCAAATGAATGCGTGGCATAATAGAGAGTATTGTCATTGTCGTCTATGCCGTTATGGTCGCTGTCATTGACCACGGGGAGTTCATACCAACTTGCTATGCTGACTCCCGGCGTAGGGTCAGGTGTAGGATCAGGGTCGGGATCTGGCGTAGGATCCGGGTCGGGTGTAGGGTTCGGATCCGGAATGGACGCAGAACCTCCAGCCACAACAGTGACTGAACTTATTCGTGCACAAGAACCTGAGCGAATAAAGAGTTTTCTGACATCTTTCCCGTCCAAGGATATGGTCACAGCCTTCTCGGAAGAGACGGAAGACTCACAGATAATCCCCTCAGCCTGAGTATTCCCGGACTCAGAGCAGAGGTAGATAGCCCCATCGAAAGTCTCATCAAAACTGATTGACACACTGGAAATGGCAGCCTCAAACTCAGGAGTACCTATATAAGCTACTTTCTTGTTGTTGATCTGCATGTTCGATCCGTTCTTATATGCGCAGATGACCCATGTGCCATAAGTATTGGTATACTCACAAGGATTGCCATAACCTCCGAAAGCATCTTTTGCCTCCTCAAAGGTCAAGGTCGCCGTAACGGTCTCCATAGGCGGCACAGGATCGGGATCAGGGTCCGGAGTCGGGTCAGGGGTAGGAATTACTTGAGAAGGTCCATCAGGGTCCGGTGTCGGATCGGGATCTACACCTTCACAAGCATTGAACGAAAAAGCGGCAAAAACCAGAGCGGATATTAGCAAAAAGTGTCGTTTCATAATCATATATAAGCAAAAAAGCTTGCCCGAAGTTCTATTCGGACAAGCTTTCTAAAAGACAAAAATCAGTTACCTATTCCAGAGAAGCCGAGGAAAGCCATAGCCATGATACTGGCGGTAATCAGTGCAATGGGAAGACCCTTGAACGACTTCGGCACATCATTCTGTGCCAGATGCTCGCGTATGCCAGCAAACAGGATCATCGCAAGTCCATAACCGAGTGAAGTCGCCAGCGCATAGACCGTAGACTGACCGAGACCCATCTCCTTCTGAACTACCGAAAGGGCCACACCAAGCACGGCACAGTTAGTAGTAATAAGAGGAAGATAGATACCGAGGGCCTGATAGAGAGAAGGGCTCACCTTCTTGAGCACAATCTCCACCATCTGCACAAGCGCAGCTATCACAAGGATAAACGCTATGGTCTGCAGATATACAAGTCCAAAAGGTACAAGCAGATACTCATTGATAAGCCAAGTAACCACAGTAGAAAGGGTAATCACGAAGCATACAGCACCGGACATTCCAGTCGAAGTGGACAAATTATTGGACACCCCGAGGAAAGGACAGATGCCGAGGAACTGCGAAAGAAGGATATTATTGACAAATATCGCCGAAATTATAATGAGAAAATACTCCATAGTGATTACTTCTTGAGATATTTGTTAAACAGTACCATAAGATAACCTATCACGAGGAAGGCTCCGGGAGCCAGCACGAAAGCAAGTATGCCGTCGCCGGGGATAAACTTCCATCCGAAGACCGAGCCATTTCCGAGAATCTCACGGATAATGCCGATCACGGTAAGCGAAAGTGTGAATCCGAGACCTACTCCAAGTCCGTCAAGCGCGGACACCCAGACACCATTTTTGTTGGCAAACGCCTCTGCGCGTCCGAGTACGATACAGTTAACCACAATCAGCGGGATGAAAAGTCCGAGAGTAGAATAAATCGCCGGAACATAAGCCTGCATCAACAGTTGCAGAATAGTCACGAAAGTCGCGATAACTACAATATACACAGGGATATGCACCTTATCTGGAATCGCGGGAGCGATAAGCGAAATGGCGATATTGGAGAGCACCAATACGAACATGGTCGCAAGTCCCATCTCCAGACCATTGAGGGCAGAAGTGGTGGTGGCAAGTGTCGGGCACATGCCGAGCACAAGCACAAATGTCGGATTGTTCTTGATGAATCCGTCAGTAAGGAAATGCAGTTTACTCATTGTTACCCTCCTCGAGTTTAGAGACAAGTTCGACAGCCTTGCTTACGGCATCGGTAAATGCACGTGACGTGATAGTCGAAGCCGTAATGGCATCTATTTCACCGCCGTCTTTGGTTACGGCAAGTTTTCCCTTGAAGCCTTTGAATTGAGTACGGAAATGCGAAGCCTCGTCCGTACACTTGGCACCGAGACCGGGAGTTTCGCTGTGAGCGAGCACTGAAGTATTGTAAATCGTACCATCAGGAAGCACACCTACCATAAGGGTAAGAGCACCACCGAATCCCATAGTCGTGGTCTTGACGGCGTATGCGACAGTCTTATCTCCGTCCTGAAGCACATAGTACTCATCCACGCCCTCCGCGCTCTTGGATTCAGACAATTCACCGCCTGCGGGAAGCACAGCAGTGATGGAAGCCTTGAGGTTCTTGGCAGCCGTCTCGGTAATGACACCTTCAGTCTTGGAGTTCACAAAACCCAAGAGAGCCGAGCATACGAGACAGGTGATTGTAAGAGAGAGAACCATGCTCTTGAAACTGGATTGTGCAGCCATATCTATGCCCTCCCGTATTTTTTCTGATGGAACCAGCGGTTAAGCAGAGGTACCATCATATTCATAATCAAAATCGCGAAACTGACTCCCTCCGGATAAGCGCCGAAGTAGCGTATCATCATCACAATCAAACCTATACCCACGCCGTAGACAATTTGTCCGCCAGTGCTCATAGGAGAAGTCACATAGTCGGTAGCCATATAGCAGGCACCGAGGATGAGACCACCTGTAAGCAGGTTGAAGAGAGGGTCTGTGAAGCGAGTGGGGTCAGCCACCCAGAATATCGCGCTTATCACCGCCACGGTAGCAAAGATGCTGAGCGGAATCCAAGCCTTGATGACTCTGCGGCAAAGCAGATAGACAAAGCCCACCAAAAGGGCGATGGCACTGATTTCACCAGCAGAGCCGCCGATATTGAGGAAAAGTGTCTGCAGATAATCCGTACCTGCCACAGCCGATACGCCACCCTCGCTGAAACGACCCAGAAGCGTAGCGCCGGAGACCGCGTCGGCAGAATGGATAAAGCCCTTTGTGACAGTCCAATCCGTCATATATGTCGGGAAGGAAATCAAAAGGAATACACGAGCCGTGATGGCAGGGTTGAAGATGTTCTGACCTATGCCTCCAAAAGAAAGTTTGGCAACTCCTATGGCAATCACGGCACCAATGAACACCACCCACCAGGGCGTGGTGACAGGAAGGTTCAGAGCCAGAAGCAGAGCCGTGACCACTGCGGAAAGATCTCCGATGGTAGAAGGTCTGCGAAGCATGTATTTGGTTATGGCCCACTCCAGAAGCACGCAGGACGCGATGCTCGTGGCAAGTATCAGAAGCTCGCTCCAGCCATAGAACAGTACCGAGACTATGGTGGCAGGAATAAGAGCGATGATCACATCCAACATAAGCGAGCGTGTGCTCACGGCTGCATGGACATGGGGCGAAGGAGATATCAGAAATTGTTTAGCCATATCATTTCGTAGATGAAGAGGCGGCAGCGGCTGCACGAGCGGCAGCAGCGCGAGCCCTGATGATACCCATTACTTCAGTTTTGCTCGTACGGATAAGGTCGAGCAGAGGAATATTTGCGGGGCAGCTATACAGGCAGCAACCACATTCGATACAATCCTGGACGGCGTTCTTCTCGAGACCATCAAGGTCATGAGCGACAGTAAGTCTCTTGAGAAGGAAAGGCTCCAGGCCCATAGGACATGCGTCTGCACAACGGCCGCACCTGATGCAGGCAGTCTCGCTTTCACGCTTTGTGCTCGCTTCGCTCAAATAGAGAATTGAAGAAGAACCCTTGAGCGTAGCCGCGTCCAGATTGGCAATGGCCTTACCCATCATAGGACCGCCACTAACGAGCTTGGCAGCACCTTCAGGGATACCGCCGGCATACTCCGCGATGTAACTGAGGGGCACACCTATGCGATAGAGGTAATTGTGCTGCTTCTCAACGGGCAAGCAGTCACCTGTGATGGTAAGCACGTTGCTGATGAGAGGCTTGTTCTTCTGTACCGCCTCGTACACTGCAAGTGAAGTCGCCACATTCTGAACTACAGCGCCAACGCTGATCGGCAGTCCGCCGGAAGCGACCTGACGGTGCATCACGGCGTCAATCAACTGCTTCTCACCACCCTGGGGATAACGCTTGCGAAGAGGCTGTACCAATATATTGTCATAACCGAGCTGGCTGACAGCTTCAGTCATAATCTTGATGGCCTCAGGCTTGTTCTCCTCGATGCCGATGACGCAACGGCAACCTCCGAGCACCTGCTGCATGATGGCGGCACCGATGACAATCTCCTTCGGGCGCTCGACCATGATACGGTAGTCGCTTGTCAGATAAGGTTCACACTCGGCACCGTTGATTATAAGGCACTCAGCCTTACTGCCCGGAGCGGGATTGAGCTTAACATGAGTGGGGAATGTCGCTCCACCAAGTCCTACGACACCGGCATTCTTGATCTTGTCAAGGACGGCCTGACGGTCTGTAGGAATCGTAGTGACAAGCTCATCGGAGAGGTCTACGCCCTCCACCCATTCGTCGCCTTCTACGGCTATCTCTATATGAGGCACCATCTTGCCTGCAATGTCGGCACGAGGAGCGATGCTCTTCACGACACCTGATGCAGGAGAATGTACAAATGCAGAGATGAATCCGCCCGGCTCAGCTATCACCTGACCGGTCTTTACCGTGTCTCCGACCTTCACCACAGGCACTGCGGGAGCACCGAGGTGCTGAGCCACAGACACATAGACAGTGGAAGGAAGAGGCAGAGTCTCTATCTTGCAATCGCGGGAGAGTTTGGCATCATCGGGATGCACTCCACCGATTCTGAAAGTCAGTTTACGCATTGCTTTCCTCCTTTTGTGCAGCGGCCTTGGCGGCTTCAGCTGCCTCCTTGGCCTTACGGTTACGCTCTGCTATGCGTGCCTTGACGGCGTCCTTGTCCAAAGGTTTGGGGAAACCGACGCCATGGATGGCTCCGGTAGGACAAACCGCCTCACACTCGCGGCAAAGCTTACATTTCTCGAAATCTATATAGGCAAGATTGTCTGCCAGACTGATGGCATTGTGCGTACATGTCTTCACACAAAGACCGCAGCCTATGCAGGAAGCGGCACATGCCTTCTTGGCGACGGGTCCCTTGTCGTGGTTCATGCAGGAGACATAGACACGCATGCCCCTCGGGCCCTTCGCTCTCAACTCGATGAGATTCTTAGGGCAAGCCTTGACACAGGCGCCACAGGAAATACACTTGCTCTCATCCACCACAGGAAGTCCGGTCTCGGGATCCATAGACAAAGCCCCGAACTCACACGCCGACACACAGTCCCCGCAGCCCAGACAGCCGTAGGCACATGCCGTATCGCCCGCGTAGAGGGCAGCCTTGACCTTGCAGGAGGACACTCCGTCATAAACATTGGTTCTGGGGCGGAACTCGCAAGTACCATTACACCTTACGACCGCAACCATCGGAGCTTTGTCTTTGACTTCGCGTCCGAGAATTGTAGCCACCTTCTTCATCACATCGTTGCCACCAACCGGGCAGAAGATGCCGTCCAAAGTATCCGACTTGACGGCTGCTTCGGCAAATGCCCTACACCCGGCGAAACCGCATCCTCCGCAGTTCGCTCCCGGCATGGTCTTCTCGACATCATCGATGCGCGGATCCTCATCCACCTTAAACTTCTTGGCAAGCAGATACAGAAGCACTGCAAGCAAAAGGCCCAAGCATGTAAGGATCACAATAGTCCAAATGAGAGATGCACTCATTGCTTCTTTTTAATATAAAATGTATACTCGTTTTTAAGTTTGCCTCGCAAAAGGTAAATCACAAAATAATAAAGAGCCACAGCCCCTATGGCCACAAGCCCAGAAGACAACTCCGCAAGGCCGGCCGCAATGCATATCAGTAAGGCCGCCACAAGCACGAAAAGCGGGTAGACATAGGCGACTGCAACCGCCTTCACACCCATCGTCTTCTTCATATTAATCCAAACTTCCTCACCGACACTATATCCGAGTTCCGAAGGGACATCCACAAGTTTGGACTTCGCTTCGGACATACCACATAAAGCCGCGGCATGGCAGGACGCACATGCCGACTCAGAGATAATCTCAACGGTGATAAGTTTACTATCTATTTTTACTATACGGCCAGAATGGCTTATTTCTTCCGTCATGTCGCTACAAAAAATCATTGGACGATGGCACATAATCGCTACCATAGTCCATGGAGTTCATACTGGACTCAAATTCAGGTCCTTCCGAATAAAGTAAATCGGAAGTCTCAACAAACTTGACCTGAGCGGACTTGAACAACATATCTATGTCGCGTGTCTCACCATTACGGTGCTTGGCGATAATAATCTGCGTATTTTCCCTGTCGGCAAGATTCTCAGAAAGACCAACGAAATCCGGACGGTGGATAAAGATGACCATATCCGCATCCTGCTCGATACTTCCCGACTCACGAAGGTCAGAAAGTACAGGCTTTCCGCCACCACCTTGACGCTGCACTGCCTGACGCGAGAGCTGTGAAAGGGCAATGATAGGGATATTGAGTTCCTTGGCAGTAGCCTTGAGAAGTCGGGAGATGGCAGCCACCTCCTGCTCACGGGCACCCTTGGTCTCAGAAGGTCCCTGCATAAGCTGCAGGTAGTCCACAATCACAAGCCTCACCTTCTTCTGCTTCACGAGGTTCTTGACCTTTGATCGGAACTCCATCACAGGAAGTCCCGGAGTCTCGTCCACATAGAGAGGGGCGTTGGAAAGCTTCTTTAGAGACTGCTCAAGCAGATTCCACTCGTCATTCTGAAGCTTGGCTCCACCCTTGATCTTGTCCGCATCCAGTCCTGACTCCGTAGTCATAAGACGGGTTGCGAGCTGTATGGAAGACATTTCAAGCGAGAAGAAAGCTACCGGAATATTGTGGTCCACCGCGGCATTGCGGGCAAGGTTGAGCGAAAATGCAGTCTTACCCACTGACGGACGGGCAGCGAGAATGATGAGATCCGAAGCCTGCCATCCGTTGGTAATTTTGTCAAGGGTGGGGAATCCGGAAGGTACTCCGCTCAGGCCCTCGATGTTCTGCATCTCCTGAATGCGTTCAAGAGCTTGGCTAATCACAGAGCCGATGGTCTGGACCGACTTCTTCTCAACGCTCTGCGTAGCCTCGTAGACTTCCGACTGAGCCTTGTCTATAAGTTCGTCGACACTTACCTGATCGTCGTACGCATTGCTGAGAATGTCATGCGCCGCCGTGATAAGGTCACGCTGTATGGCTTTCTGCTGAAGTATCCTGACATAGGACTCGATATAGGCCGCAGAGCCTATCTTGCCAGAAAGTTCGGCAAGAACCGAAGGACCTCCGACAACCTCAAGTTTATCCTGTTGGCGGAGTTTGTCAGCAACGGTTATGATGTCAATGGGAGCATTGGCATTGCGGAGTGACTGTATGGCAATAAAAATCAAACGATTGCGATCAGAATAGAAGCAACCCTCGCTGAGATTCTCTAAAGCCTCGTCTACGCAATTAGGCTCAAGAAGCATGGAGCCAAGCACAGCCTCCTCGACATCAAGCGCCTGAGGCGGGATTCGTCCCATCTCACGCCCTATGTCGCTGACGACTTCGCGAGGCTTTCGCGTTCCTTTCCTGTTATTAGATTCTGCCATTCTCCCCCTTCACCCTGCATTATTCGCTGTCAGGAGCGCCCTGCAAAGCGTCAGGATTGACAAGTATGCGTCCGCAGTTCTCGCAGATGACGAGTTTGGTTCCGGAAGCAATATCCACAAGCCTCTGAGGGGTAATAGCATTAAAGCAACCGCCACATGCATCGTTATAGACGCTAACCACGGCGAGGTGGTTGCGCACGCTACCACGGATACGGTTATATGCGCTCATAGTTCTCGCGTCAATCTTGTCTGCAATACTGTCGCGCTTCTCAGAGAGACTGTTTTCCTGCTCTGCAGTGGACGATACGATGTTGTCCAGTTCGTCCTTCTTAGCGGCAAGGTCCTGCTCACGGATTTCGATACGCTCCTGAATAGCAGCTATGGCATCCTTGCGCTCAGCGATAGCCACGCGTGCCTCACCTATGTGCTTCTGAGCGATATCATGCAGAAGTCCCTGGTTCTCAATCTCTTTCTCGATTGAGTCATACTCACGGCTATTGGAAATAGCCTGGAGATCCTGCTTGTACTTCTCTGTCTGAGCATCAATCTCAACGATATCGTTCTTATTCTGCTCGATGCTCTGTTCATAACCGGAGATAAGCTCTTCGTTGTGAGCCACTTTACTCTTGAGAGAAGCAATCTCGTCCTCTATCTGCGACACCTCCTGGGGAAGCGCGCCGCGCAGAGCCTTGATCTTGTCCAACTCGACATCTATCTGCTGAATCTTATACAGCAGACCAAGCTTCTCGGTCACTGAGAGCGAAGAGTCCGCGAAGTCTTTCTGAAGTGACACGAATGTCTCCCTGACGTCGATGGGAGCGTTCACTTTCTTGGTTTTTGAAGTTGCCATTATATTGATTTTATCTATTTTTCAGTGGAGCGCAAAGATAGCAAAATAATCGCTAATCTTCAAAGCGAGTTCCGGATTTCAACAAGGGCCTCTCTAATGCCCTTCAGAGACTCCACTGCCTTGCGTCTCCGCTCCACGAGTGAAGTATCATCTGCGAACTGCCTTATCGCACCCTCTATGGTCAGGCCCTTGTCTTTAAGAAGATATTGCACATTGCGGAGCACCTCCACATCTTCCGGAGAATAAAGCCTGTTACCCTTGGCATTGCGCTTCGGGGAAAGCTGATTCGGAAAGGAGTTGGTCCAATAACGGATGCACGATACGCTCTCTCCAAGCAGAGAGGCAACCTCACCGATAGTGTAAATCATCTTATCCATAAGAGCGGGAACTTAGAAGTCGCTTAGAATTGTTTTCAGAATTGATAGGGAAGACTATCAATCCATTGACTGACGGGTATTCGTAGCCACATAGAGCATATTGGTGTACTCCCGAGGCGACACGGACGCGAATATATACCCCATGGGGTCAAGATGCTTCCCATCAAACAGCACCTCGTAATGCAGATGCGGGGCAAACGACGAGCCGCTCATGCCGACTTCCGCAATCTTCTGCCCCCTGCGCACCTGCGCACCCTGTTTCACATTCATTGTGGAAAGATGGCAGTAGCGGGTGACATATCCGCCAGGATGTGTAATCGTTATACTGTTGCCGTTGCCCTTGTTGGATTTCTCCACCGCCGAGACCTTGCCGTCCGCAGAAGCATAGACAGGACTTCCCTGCGAAAGTATGAAGTCAAGCCCCGAATGCTCCACATAGGCCTTGAGGAAGGGATTGTACCTGAGCCCGGTAGACGCACCGATCTGGGAGAACGAAATATCTCGGACCGGGAGGTCCATAGGAGGCAGTACGGTAGAAGGAGATGCCAACTTCAGAATTGCATTCTGAAAGGCTTCCTCCACGGCAGGGACTCCAGCACTGATGACAGAGGCCTTATCTGCCGTATAAGCCAATATACGAGTCTCCGGAATGGTATCGTTACCGCCAAGGAAAGACAGGGAGTTGATGGGATCAGCTGCAGGAACTTCTGATTGGAACACTTCCCTATAGACATTGGCATCTTTATACTGGATACCTGCAATACCGCCTTCAAGAAGCTTCTGCTGCTCCACAAGTCCGGGATACAGCTTCTCATACATTTTATTCTCACGCTTGAGACGGCCTTCGAGTTCAGTATTAACGAAAAGCGCAAATATAAGATATAGCACCACAGTCACAACCAAACCCGTCACAACCACGATCAAGGCAAAGCGGAGAACCCGTTGCCAAGGCTTGTCAGACTCTCTGAAACTGAAATCGGTACCGAAACTGTACCTATGGTCATTTCCTGCCATACTACTCAGAAACAGAAGAGGATACACTATTCACCATCGAAGCATACTCTTCGGGCTTGATGTTGAAATCGAGATATGTATTGGGATTGACCGATTTGGTCCTGTACAAAACCTCATAATGCAGGTGAGGACCGGTAGATTTGCCGGTGTTGCCCACCGAGCCTATCATCTCACCGCGCACCACCTTCTGCCCCTTGACCACATCTATGGAATTGAGATGGGCGTAGCGGGTCTTGTAGCCGAACCCGTGATTAACGACAATCTCGTTGCCGTAGCCAAAGAATTGATACTTGACCTTCTCCACCACACCGTCACCTGTAGCATACACGGGAGTACCCA
>CAZNDD010000024.1:0-18586 GCA_964571735.1 uncultured Muribaculaceae bacterium
GATTTGAGGTCCTGCTCGAACAGTTTTCCGACCAGATTCCAGAAGCCTGCGGCAAATCCTCCTTCGTAGTCTTTAATTATGTCGTAGACGGTGCTGCCACATTCCCTGTCTACGAGCCGTGTCAGCAGAAAGCCTTGTGAGATGGTGGTGCGGCGTATGTCCTGCTCAAATACACGCAGGAGTTCCTTTTCTACATCCTTTATGTAGCGGTCGCGGACGGATTTGTCAAGTTTATCTGCGGCTATGGTGCTGTCTACCTGGTGCATCAGCTTGCGTGCTGTGAGAGCATACGGGTACACGCGGTTGAAATTGTAGACCAGGCGGTAGCGTTTGCGCCACTCATTACGCTCGCGCCAGCCTTTCGGCGTCCGTCGCGCCGTCACCTTCGCTTCGTCTATTTCATCCCAGTATTCTATATCCGTGGAATCAATCTGCGCAGGGAGAGAGACAATTTGTTTTTCGCTGTTATGTTTCGGAGTGGAGATGTCTGATGACGGGCTGATATCTCCCGCCGGGTGGCTGAACCCTGCCGTGAGACAAATTATTGCCGAAGCTATCAAACTCCCTAAGTACATATCCTGCAAAGATACACATTTGCTTGGATTTGGCTTTTCTATCCTACTGCGGGGGATCGTAGGCTACTTTCAAAATGAAAGTCGCAAAAAAGTCGAAAAAAATTGCTGATTTTTCGAGAATTATGCGTTACTTTACATCGTTAGTTAGTAGGTTTTTGTTACAGAATGTAAGTAGTGTATAGGGAAAAGTTACGATTTTCTATCTATTTTCCTTTAAAATATGCATACTTCGTTGTTTGCAGGGCTTTGCAAGTAAAAATTATTTACAAATCATAAGCATTATGAAACGATTGCTCTTAATGTCAGCAATCCCGCTGCTTGTCATTTCGGCTTGTAACGAGATTACCAAAGATGAGATCGCCGATGTTCTCATCATTTCCCAAGACAATGTTGCCTTTACCAAGGAAGGCGGAACTGCGACCATTTCGGTGGCGTGCCCGTCGGAGTGGCATTCTTCCGTGTCGGATGAGTCATGGGTCTCAACTGCGGACGGCGATGGTGCCGTGACCATCACAGTGTTACCTAATGACACAGGGGATTCGAGGAAGGCTGTCGTGGTTTTGGATTCTGCATCCGGCAAGCAGGAAATCGGAGTGTCCCAATCGTGGTCTGGCGCGGTGTTGTCACTTGCGGTGAACGGCCCCGAGAACATTGAGCTTGACTCCGAAGGAGAGAGTTTCAAGTTTTCGGTCGAGACCAAGTCGGAATGGGATGTCGAGACTGACGTGTCTTGGCTTGAAGTGACTGCCGACGGCGCAGTTGTCATTGTCTCGGCGTTGGCCAACGATGGTGACCATCGCGACGGCACAGTTACCATTACTGCTTCGATGGGCGAGAAGACCGAGTCTAAAACTATCAAGGTTTCCCAGATTTCGCATGATGAGAATCCTTATTTCCAGATGCTTGGCAAGTTCGGGCTATATGCTGAACGTTGGTATTACGGCGGTAACCCGATTGATGTTTCAGGTATAGGAACATATTGCACCATAGAGCAGAAAGAATATGGCAAGAGCTTTATTATCAAGAATCTGTTTGTTGATGGTACTGAGATTGAGGCTACTTATGACAGAGAAACCAAGCAGATGGTTCTCGTCCTTGGCTCTCTTTGCCTGACCAAGGAAATTGTCTTGACACAACAGACATATTACTATTATCTGGTGCAACCGAACATAAGCGAAAGAAAGTTTGAGTCGGGGATACTTTATGGTAAGGTCGGCACTGCCAGCGATGGTAGTAAGGACAATTGTCCGGCAATCCTGCTGAGTGGCTTCGATGAGGCGTATGGAGCACTTGGGCTTATCGTGAGGATAATGCCCGGCGGTAATACGGCGATGCTTAGCGACGTGTATTATGCGGACGGCGAGATCTATCTGGTAAAAGATAGCGATGAAGTCTCCGAATAAACTTATAAGAGGAACATGTATATGAAAAAGATATTGTTATCAGCATTGTTGGCGGTCTCATTGTGTGCTTGTACCAAGGAGACAATCAACTATCTCAATCCTGCTATAGGGGGGGGTGAGAACAACAGTGAAGTAAATGCCACATTGGCAGTGGTGTCAAGGAACACCCTGTTTTCTTCGGAAGATGACATCAATGGAAGCATTGCTTTCAAAAGCCTCGGAGGTGAGGTCGTATTGGATATCAATACCAATACGGATTGGAACTATGAACTTGACGGTGATAACTTCATAGAGGCTGCAAAAGACAATGAATGCAACCAGCTTACACTCAGTTGCGGACAGAACAAGGACGAGAAAGTTCTCAGCGCCACTGTGACAATCAAAGCCGGAGACAAGACGGCTACGGTGACAGCTACGCAGAATGCTTACGGCACGGTGGAGGTCGTGGCTTCGGAAAACAATTTCCACCTCGCGGCGGTAGGAGAGGTCTCCGCTTCATTTGAAGTGACTTCTACAGATCCGGACTGGACTTTTGAGACAAGCGCTTGCGAATGGATGCTTGTATCCAAAGAAGGCAATACGGTTACTGTCAGCGCCTACCCCAATGAAACCTACACCGACAGAGAGGTCTCATTCATTATCAAAGCTGGCAGCGGAGAAAAACTTGCGACCGAAACTATAAACGTACTTCAGGACAGGGCGGCATTCATTGCTCCATCACTCTCTACTGTCCCTGTCACACCATTCTCGAACGATGCCCAGGAAGTGACGGTGAATGCCAACTTCGATTGGGATTATTCCATTTCAGGAAATGAAAACGGTTGGCTGACAATCGAGAGAACGGAAACCGGGTTCAAACTGGTCCCTACCGCCAATCCCGGTGCAGAAACAAGAACCGTTACCATCACTGTAACGACCGGTGACGGTAAGGAGAATACCGCTACCAGAGAGATTAAGATTTCACAACCCGGCATTGACACGCAGGCGTTCATCCTTGGTATGGAGATCAAGGAGGGAAAACTTGACTCGAAACTCCCTGTGAGCGGCATAGAGGGTACGGTCGATTGGGGTGATGGAATCTCCGAGGCGGTAAGTGGCGACGCTCCTGCCCATACCTATGAGAATCCCGGATACTATGTGGTTTCATTCAAAGGCAAGGCAGACGGAATCGTCTCATATCCCAATCTGAATACGGATCAGAGAACTTCAATTGAAGAAGTCTACAGCTGGGGAGATCTCGGCGTGACATCCATGGAGAGAGCTTTTTACAATTGCGACAGTCTCAAGTATGTCCCGGGGGATATAAACGGGTCTTTTGCCAAGGTTACGACATTCAAGGAGGCATTCTATAACTGTTCCGCTTTGGAAAGCATCCCTGCAGACCTTCTTGCCAATGCGGAAGAGTGTACTTCCATATATTCGATATTCTATTTCTGCACTGCCGTTGAGGAAATACCGGCAGGTCTTCTGGATAACTGCCCCAAGCTTACGGATGCGACAAGTGCCTTTGACGGATGTATCAGCGTCACACACATAGACAAGGATATTTTCGCCAAGAATCCCGAGCTCGAAATATGCTCCTCTACATTCTCCAGAATGCATAAACTGCAGTCCGTCAGCGAAGATCTGTTTGCCAACAATCCCAAGATCACGACATTCAATTCTGTGTTCAACGCTGACAGCTGTCTGACTTCGATTCCTGTCGGCTTGTTTAGAAACCAACCAGAATGCACATCTTTCAGACTGGCGTTTGCCGCTACCGGCATCACCGAAGTTCCTGCCGGCCTGTTTGCCAATAACAAGAAGTGCACGACGTTCCAGATGACGTTCAACAAGTCCAAGATAAAGTCCATTCCCGGTGACATATTCAAGGGTTGCTCTGAGGTAACGACTTTCTCTTCATGCTTCAATGGCTGCGAGGACTTGGAAAGCATCCCTGCCGACCTTTTCAAGAATTCCGGAGCACAGGCAAATGTGGCTACGAGCGGAATGAATATGGTATTCCAAAACTGCACATCACTGACAGAGGTCCCTGCCGGTCTGTTTGACGGCTTTACCAAGGTGACACAGTTCAATACCATATTCAGCGGCTGTACTTCGCTGAAAAAAATTCCTTCTGGACTGTTCAAAGACCTGTCCGCCGTCACGTCATTTACGAGTGTATTCCAGAATTGCACTTCTTTGGAGGCTGTTCCCGAAGGCGTCTTCACGGGACTGTCGAAAGTGACCTCCCTGTCTGGAGTGTTCTCGGGTTGCACAGGCATTACTGAAGTGGGGAACAATATACTCAACGGCTGCACTGCAATCACGAACATTTCCAATTTGTTCAAGGATTGTACAAAGCTTTCCAATGTCGCGGAGGGGGCGTTCTCCGGCGCGGTGAAGGTCACCAATATCTCAGGTCTGTTCAACGGCTGCACAGGTCTTGAAACTGTTCCTGAAGGTATATTTGCTGATCTCAAGGCAGTTACCAATGCCAAGGAGCTGTTCGTCAATTCCGGAATTAAGTCGGTGCCGGCCGGGCTGTTCTCCTCCCTGGTCGCTGTAACTTCCTTTGAGAGTGCATTCAAGGGGTGCGCTTCGCTTGCGGCTCTTCCCGATGGGCTCTTCTCGGCAAATACGAAGGTGACGACATACAAGACGTCTTTCCAGAATTGCACTTCGCTTGTCTCCATAGGCAACATATTCGGGAACAGCACTGCCAAGATCAATTTTGAATCAGCCTTTGAGGGTTGTGTCAAGCTGCAGAGCATTCCCGCGGGCCTGTTTGACGGGCTTTCCAATGCGGATTCATTCAAAAAGTCTTTCTATGGTTGCTCTGAATTGAGTGTTATCCCCGCGAAACTCTTTGAAAAGAATATCAATGCGACTACCGCCGAGAGCTGTTTCCAGAACTGCTCCGCTCTTGAGGCCGTGCCTGCCGGACTCTTCGGCGTCACGACCAAGATGAAGACACTCACGTCGATGTTTGCGGACTGCACGTCATTGTCAAGCATTGCCTCCGACGCATTCAGCGGTATCAATACTGCGAGTGGTACGATGATGAAGATTTTCCAGAACTGCGTAGGGCTTAAGGAAGTGCCTTCAGGACTCTTTAAGAACAACGCAAAAATTAGCAACTATACCTATGCATTCAGCGGTTGTACCGGTCTTGAGAAAGTCGGAAGCGAAGTGTTCAACTGCGCTAACGGCAGCACTTCCATCAACAGCGTCTTTGCCGGATGTACGTCTTTGGAAGAGATAGGCGAAAACCTGTTCCTGAATCCTGAGAATGTCAGATATCTGAACAATATATTTGACGGCTGTTCATCGCTCAAGTCCGTGCCTGTTGGAATTTTTGATAATTTCAAGGCTGTCACGAGCGGTATCAGCGCCTTTAATGGTTGCGTGTCCCTTACGGGAGAGTCTCCTTATACGGTCATAGGAGGGGTTAAGTACCACCTCTATGAGAGAACTGCTGAGAACAAGGATGTCACCGGATTCGCTGCCCTTACAAACGTCAATGCGATGTTTGGCGGATGTACCAAACTCTCCGACTACGCCTTGATTCCGGATGTCTGCAAATCTAATAATTAAAAGCTAAAATCATGAAATTCAAATATATAATAATGGCATTCTTGGCTATCGGAATGTCAGTCAGTTGTACGGAGACGACCAAGGTGGAGCCGGACGAATATGTGGCTCCCCTGTACCTTCACGCGTCAGATTCCAAGATTGTGTTCGACAAAGACGGCGGTAAGGCAATAATTACTGTGGCGACCAATTCTTTGGATTGGACTTACGAAGTGCAGTCCGGAGATTGGTTTGAAGTGGGTTTGGATGCAGATAGCTGCATTGTCGTGGAGGCGCCTGTCAACAGCGGAGTTTCTGTTAAGACAGACAAGATAGACATATCCGCATCCCGTGGCGAAGAGAGTGTATCCGTCTCCCTAAACATATCTCAGAGAGGAGACAGTGCCACCGACCTCAGTGCCGAAGGAACTGCCAACTGCTATATAGCCCATACGAACGGTTCATTCAAGTTCCGTGCAGATGTAAAGGGCAATGGTGGCCCTGATGGTAAGACCAAATACATTGAGACCCAAGGACTTGAAATAAAGGATGCCGTTTGTGCCGAACTGCTTTGGGAAGCCAGGAATGATGGCGACAGGACTATGTCTTATGAGATTATAGACGGTGCTCCCGTTTATGGCGGAGGGTATGTGTCTTTCTCCACCGGCAGAAGCGAGGGCAATGCCGTCATAGCTGTGGAAGACGCCACCGGCAAGGTGCTTTGGAGCTGGCATATCTGGGTGACTGACAACGAGCCCGTCTCTCATGATCACATGAACCCGGAAGGTAAGGTCATAGCGCAGATAATGGACCGTAACCTCGGGGCTTTGAACAATACTCCCATGGATGTCAACAACAGGGGTATGTTCTATCAGATGGGGAGAAAAGACCCTTTCATCCCTTCCCGTTCGCCATATGCGGATTACAGTGCGCTCAAGACCGCTGCGGACTCCACCATGTACTACTGTGGCAATGTCCCTGAATGGAATTTGCAGAATCTTGAAATCGGCGACGGAAAAGGTGCATGGGAGATAGATGCCGAATTTACTTCGCAAGCCGTCGATACTGCCCCTGGGAATATCCCATTCTCTGTACAACATCCTATGAGATTCCTTGTGAGCTATTACGCAAGTGGCTCCGAGTGGTATAGCAGCGGATCCGATGAAGACAGTATCAGACCCGGACTATGGGGTGAAGAGAAAACGATTTTCGATCCTTGCCCTCAAGGCTATAAGGTGCCGTCCAAGGATATGTGGGGGACTTCATTCGGTGATGAAACCATCAAAACCGGAGGCCGCACCGATGAGTATGGTGAAGATGGCGAGCTTGATACCTATGCATGGAATGTGGAGAAGAATTGTGGCCGCGTTTGGAAACCTACAGGTGATTTCTATCCTATGGTAGGCAATATATATCCTGCAAGATACACTCCTGGCAGTACGCCATATAATTATGCAAGCGGTCAGACCATGTATCTTACGAGTCAAGAAAGTGCTGCAAAGAAATATAGCGCATATCATGTTGCTGTATTCAATGGATACTGGGCGTACTATGAGGCGAGGGCACAGGTTTATTCCGGCCAGGTGAGGTGCATTAAGGAATAATCTGATATGAATTATAGATTCTTGGCAATTACTTCGCTGGCAGTGATGCTGGCGGGATGCGACGGGGTCGGTGAGTATGACAACAATGGGCCCGGGATGAAAAGTCCCGGACCTGTTGTTGTCTTTTCGCCTGATGCTGCAATCGAAGGCGAGATTATCGTGAAGGTGCGGTCTGGAGCGACAGATGGAACTATAACCAGAGCAGGAGTCTGTCTTTCCGGCAATGATCAGATTGATAGAGTGCTGATGGATGTCGGTTCTGTCAGTTTTGAGCGTCTGTTCCCGGCGTGCGGAAGATTTGAAGCAAGGACCAGGGCGGAAGGTCTGGACAGGTGGTTTGTAGCAAGGTACGATGAGACCGTGCCTGTTGCGCGGGTGGCTTCCATGCTCTCCGAATGTGACGGGGTGGAGGTCATAGAATACTCTATTCCTACCTCGATTGCAGAGTATTCGCGTTCTGAATCCGCTACTGAACCCGTGTTGTCTACGAGGTCATATTCATTCGTGAGGAACATCCCATTCCCCTTCAACGAGAGCCTCCGCGCCCAAAGGATGCAGTGGCATTACAACAATACGGGGAATGTATATGCAAATTCGACCGTGGTTGGTGCCGATGCCGATGTGTATGCGGCATGGCAGCTATGCACCGGCAATCCCGATGTGATTGTGGCCGTGATAGATCAGGGTGTAAAATATGATCACGAAGACCTTGCCGACAATATGTGGGTCAATAAGGGTGAAATTCCCGACAACGGCATCGATGATGACGGCAACGGCTATATAGACGATGTATATGGCTACAATTTCACGGACAACAAAGGCTCGCTGACATTCTCGTCCGAGTATATGCACGGGACGCATGTCGCGGGGACCATCGCCGCCGTTAATAATAACGGCATCGGTGTCAATGGTATAGCCGGAGGCTCCGGGAAAGGCGATGGGGTCAGAATCATGTCCTGCGAGACGCTCGGAAAGTCGGAGTCCGGCAATTCGGGTGGGGGACTCGGCGCTCAGGTCCGCGCGGTCAAGTATGCCGCAGACAACGGAGCCGTTATTTGCCAGAACAGTTGGGGTTATACGGCGGGTGCGCTTTCCCAAAATGATTGGACAAGGGGCAGCTACTCCGCTCTTGCTGAAGCTATAAGGTATTTTACCAAATATGCCGGACTTGACGAAAATGGCGAGCAGGAAGGACCTATGTCAGGTGGTATAGTGATTTTCGCGGCTGGCAATGATGCTTCCAACGAGCTTTGTTATCCCGCTTCGGATAAATCGGTAATCAGCGTGGCTTCGACTTCATGGCTCGGGACGCCGTCTTACTTCACCAATTACGGCAAATGGGTCAGCATTTCAGCCCCAGGCGGAGACCTGTCTCTCAATTCCATTTATGGCGGAGTCTACAGCACCAGCGTGGCGGAGGACGGAAGTTCTGCATACGAAGGCATCAATGGCACTTCGATGGCGTGTCCGCATGTGTCAGGGGCCTGTGCGCTTGCTGTCAGTTGGTATTACGGAGCGGAAAAGAACAAAGGCCTCACAAGCGAAATGCTCAAGGAAGCCCTGCTTTCAAGCGTCACCCCTGTGGACCCGTTCTGCGAAGCGCCGTATTTCGGCAATATGGGAGCAGGTTCACTGGATACCTATCAGTTGCTGCTCGCCGTCAAGAGCGTGGCTCCGATACCGGATGTCGCCTTGCAAGTGGGAGAAGTCAAGACCGTAAACCTTGCGGAGTATATGTACAAGACAGACGTGCTGACTTATGCCGTCGTTGATGACGGTGTGGTGGAAGTTTCTCTCTATAACGGAGTTATGACGATTAAGGGACTTGCCTCCGGCAAGACTGTAATCAGGGTTACCGACGGAAATGAGTCCGTCAGGTCCATTAATGTCACTGTGGAATGATGAAAATTTCAAAAATTATAAAGTCTCTCATGGCTGTGTCGTCAGCCTGCCTTCTGCTTGTCGGATGCGATGCTGAAATCAAGGAGGAGACATCTGCCGGTGCACTCAAGACCCCGCAGGCAAAGGTGAGCGAAGTCACCATGTCCGGATTCAGGCTGGATTGGGAAAAAGTCTACGGTGCAGGGACTTACTCGTATTCTATCAATGGTGCCGAGCCAACTGTGACAGATACCCTTTCCGTGACATTCAGCGGACTTCAGGCGGAGACCGAGTATGTGGTGGAACTTCATGCCGAGCCTGCGGAAGGCAGTGTGATGGCGGCATCAGAGTCTATATATGTCCATGTGCGGACCGCAGGGGTCGGCAAGCTAGCCAAACCTGTGATTACCATCGGAAGTACATACGCGTCCAAGACCATTGTCAGCTGGAGCGTGATTCCGGGTGCCGGAAGCTATGAGTATTCTGTAGGAGATGTTAGCGCGACTACGACAGGGAACCGTATTTCCCTTTCGAACCTCGCTAAGGGCAAAGACTATGTATTTACGGTGAAAGCCATTCCTTCCGATGATTCAAACATCGCTTCTGAAGTGGCTGAGGCTGGATTCACAACCTCCCTCGAAGATGTCCCGTCACTTCTGATAGTCCCGGAGGAAGTTCTCGCCGATGCCGTCGTATTTGATGTGTATGCGTCGCCTGACGCCACCTATTACTACGATGTGGTCTCATCATCTACACTTATGAAGTATGATGCGGATACCATCATAGAGCGCTATAGGGCTGCCATTATTGAATATGCCAAGAGCAAGGGTATCAGCCTGAGATTAGCCATGGCTTCCGCACTCAAGATGGGAACCAATAAAATCGGGGTATCGAGCCTTGCTTCCGAGATGAGCTATGATATCATCGTATTCGGTATGGATTACGACGGGAATGTTACGACGGGGCTTTATACCAGGCGTGTGACTACGACAGCTACCGGCTGGTCTTCAGGTCCCAATTACGGAGGCAGCGAGTGGTTCAATCAGAATTTCTATCTTACCAACGCCTATTATGGGCTTTCCGGATACGGGTGGACCAATTCAGTATGGTGCACTTGGAAAGGACACGACGTACAGAGCGTACGCTATCGTCTGTTTCCAACCTCGACATTCAATGCCGTATTTAGCGATCCTTATGACAAGGAAGCAGTCAAGTCTTTCCTCAGGGATACGTTGTATAGCTATGCGGTGAAGGAGGAATATTTGAGCCTGCTAAATTCCGAAGGCGGGTACAACTCACTGACCCCGGTTTCCGCAGGAGTTTCCTATACGATGCTCTCGCTTGCGACTTCGGCTTCGGGAGAGGAGACCCTTGCCGTGAACTCGATTACGACCAAAACCTCAAGTGAAGAATACACATGGTTCTCCATCGCTGCTCTTGTCAACGAGAAGTACGGAGATCCGTCCAATACACTGGCATGTGTCCTCAAAGGCGTCGGCATTAAATCCGGAAAACTGATCGTCGTCAAAACTTCCTCTCTTGCCGATATTCCGGAGTCGGCATATCCCGCGCTCATAAACGAGAAGGGCAAGGAACTTGACCAATCCTATATCGGATATATCAATGGAAATGGTCTTGCGCTTGTCGTTGATGTAGAGCCGAATACGACTTATACAGTCATGGCGACGGTGGAAAATGAAGCCGGAGACAAACTGACAAGGCATTCTTCCGTAACCACTAAAGCTGCTGCCACCAGAGCTGCCAATGTCTGTGTGTCAACTGACTTTGAGAATCTTGCCGTCAATGCGGTGGCTTCTCCTGTCGGACTGAGGCTTGACGGAGTGGAATCTGTCCCCGTGTTGGATAATCCGTTCGGGGCCGAAGATATTTGGACTGTCATTCACAATGCGAACATATTATGAGAAATAGCATAAAGACAATACTCTCAACCGTAATCCTTGTCTTTCTCTTCGCTCTTCCTGCCATGTCGCAGGGCGTGAATGTGAGGGGTACGGTTACGGACAGCGGTAATTTTCCGCTGCCCGGTGTTGGAGTCTATATCGAAGGTACGCCAATAGGGACAATAACTGCTGAAGACGGCACATGGTCGTTGTCCGGCATTCCTTCTGATGCCGTGCTGACATTTTCCTGCATCGGTTATGCGACGCAGCAGGTCAGCGTATCCGGCAAAACGGTGATAGATTTGATACTTGCCGAAGATGTCATCGATGACGAAATCAGCGAAGTTATGGTCGTCGCGTATGGAACTGCCAAGAAAAACAGTTTTACGGGATCGGCTTCCGTAGTCAAGGGTGACGACCTTCAGAAGAGAGTTACCGGCAACCTCACCAAGTCCATAGAGGGAACGGTGGCAGGTGTCCAGGTTACTTCCGGGGGCGGTCAGCCTGGAGAGGGGGCATCCATTATGATCAGAGGAATAGGATCCATCAATGCGGTCTCGACTCCCTTGTATGTGGTGGACGGCATACCTTACGACGGCTCACTCAGTGCCATCAATCCTGCGGATATAGAGTCTATGACGGTGCTTAAAGACGCGTCCGCTGGCGCATTGTATGGAGCAAGAGGTGCGAATGGCGTGATAGTCATCACCACCAGAAAGGGAAGCGGAGACAGGTGTGTCGTGAGCTATAAAGGCAGCGCGGGCGTGGCGTCGCGTTCGCTCAAACGCTATGACCTTGTCGGCATGGATGATTTTGTTGAGCTTACATACGAGGCCCTGCGCAACAGCGCACAATATGGTACCGGTATGGACTTTGAGGGCGCGGCTGCCTATGCCGCCGCAAATATCGGACAGACTATCGGCGGACTTAAGAACCCCGAGTATTATAACCCGTACAAGAATTACACTTGGGCTACATTGATTGATCCCGCTACCGGTAAAATCAAGTCTGATGCGACTGCGGCTTGGAATGAGAACTGGATGGACGAAATCAGTGACAATTCAGCCTTGCGTACGGAGCATGTATTCTCGGTGAACGGGGCGAATGAGAAGAGCAACTATCTCATCTCCATGGGCTATTATAAAGAGAATGGTATACTTCAAAATACTGATTTTAACCGCTATACGGGGAGAGTCAATGTCGATACCCAGGCCAATTCGTGGCTTAAGGTGGGCATGAGTTCCAATTACTCGCACACGAAGTCTGACTATCAGAATTTCTCGGGCTCCAGCACTTCCAATGTCTGGTATACGGCGCAGTTTATGGCTCCTGTTTATCCTGTATACCTCAAAGATATGGAGGGTAACAATATACTTGACGAGTCCGGCTCGCTTCAGTATGAGTATGGTGACGAGAGCGACAACGGATATGCCAACCGTCCTACGGCGCAAGGATTCAATTCGAGGGCGGAGCTATACAACAATAGGGCATACTATTATCGTAACACTTTGTCTGCCAGGACATATATTACATTAGGTACGACTGATAAAGATGCCCTCCTGTACGGACTCAAGTTCACTGCCAATCTCGGGACGGATTTCAATGATTATCAGCGTACTCTCACCAACGACAAGTATCATGGCAATGCCGCCGATCAGGGCGGAAGGCTCAGTAAGACCAATACGAGGACTTTGAGCTATACATTTAACCAGATTCTGAATTATGACCGCAAGTTCTCTGATCACGACATCAAGTTGTTGCTCGGACACGAATACTACCGTTACACATATAATTATGCGATGGGGGAGAAGACGGGTATAACGGACGGCATAGATGAACTTGACCCTGCCGTTACCACGTCTGGGAACTCCAGTTACTCCCATAATTATGGCATCGAGTCTTGGTTTACAAGACTTAATTACGGCTTTAAAGACAGGTATTATTTCGATGCGAGCTGGCGTACCGACGGCTCTTCAAGATTCTATAAGACAAACCGTTGGGGTGATTTCTGGTCTGTAGGTGCATCGTGGCGGCTCTCGCAGGAGAGTTTTATGGAGCAGTTCTCCTCTTGGCTCAGCAACCTGACCGTCAAAGTTTCGTACGGTGTGCAGGGTAATGACAATCTCGGCACCTATTATGCGTGGCAGGGGCTGTATGACTATACATGGGCGAACGGCAGTGAAGCCGGTGCATTCGCGTCAAAGCTTGAGAACAAGTCCATTACATGGGAGAAGAACGGCAATCTCAATACCGGTATCGAGGCTTCGTTGTTCGGGGGCAAGGTGACATTCACTGCAGAGTATTACAATCGTCACACCCGGGACATGCTGCTTGAGAATCCTCTTGCCATCTCTACAGGCTTTACAGGGTACGATGCCAATGTGGGTTCCATGAGGAATCAGGGATTTGAGCTCTCCGGCAGAGTGAATGTTATGAACGGGGAGAATTTCAGATGGGATCTCAATGCCATGGCATCGCTTAACCGCAACAAAGTTACGAGTCTTACCTCTTCACAGGATTTCATCAGTGCCGGAACTTCCGTAATTGAGGTTGGCAAGCCTATCTATACCTTCTATCTGTCCAGGACGGCGGGAGTTGATCCTGCAACTGGAAAGAGACTCTACTACGCCTATTGGAAAAGAGGTGTGGACGAGAACGGTAATCTGAGTAATGTCAAATGTGACGAATATGTCACGGACAATGTTTCCCTCGCCTCGCTGAGCAAGTATTATATGGGCAGCCGAGAGCCTGCCGTTTCCGGTAGTTTTGGCTCGAACTTCGTGATATTCAAGAATGTCGACCTGTCATTCCTGACCACATGGTCAATAGGTGGAAAGGTCTATGACGGGCTTTATTCGGGCACGATGAATGTCCAGTATGCAGGCAACAACTGGCATAGGAACGTGCTTCGCAGGTGGCAGAAACCGGGAGATGTTACCGATGTGCCGATGGTTGAAATCGGTAGCTCATCGCCTGCCAATGATTCTGCACTTATCGATGCATCGTATTTTGCAGTCAAGAACATAACCATCGGCTATACTTTGCCCAAGAACCTGCTCTCAAAGATTGATGTGAGTGCACTTAGGGTCTTCGTTACAGCGGACAATATCGCCATGTTCAACCATCTGGACGGTATGGATCCGCAGTATAACTTCACCGGAAGCGTGTCTTATTCGTACGCCCCGTCAAGAGCGGTTGTGGCCGGTATTGACATTCAATTCTAAGAGGATATCCAATGAGAAAGAAATTATATATTCTTGCAATGGCGGTTTTTGCAGCCGTTTCCTGCGACAGTGACATGCTTGAGTTCAATCCTACTGATTCGGGCTCGGGCGAGGAATTGATGAAGGAAGCTTCGACCGCCATCACTTCGGTCAACGGGATTTACCGTTCGATGTGGACGTCAGGCTGGTCTACAACCGGAAATACGCATCAATGCTTCGGCGTCTCCGCCTACAATCTCGCAATGGAGGTGATGGGTGACGATATGATCATGCAGTCGCAGGGCAACGGGTGGTTCTGGTACGATCATGTGTACAATGTCAAGAACCAATACACTTCATCGGCATTCCGGTCCTACGATGTCTGGTATGCCTTCTATAAGTGGATTGCCAATGCCAACAATATCATAGCTGCCAAGGAAACGATGGGCGGCAGTTATGCCGACATCTCCTATGTCATAGGTCAGGCTTATGCCATAAGGGCGTATTCCTATCTCGGTCTTGCAACATGGTTCGCAAGGTCTCCATATAATCCCATGACGGACAAATACAGGTGGAATGATCCTGGGGTGCCGGTCTATACTGACCCGACGTCTGTCGATACGGAAGGGAGACCCCGTGAGAGCCTTGAAGTTGTCTACGCTCAGATAAGGTCTGACATAGATTCTGCAATAGTGAGGCTTGGGGCGGGCAAATCATCGGTTATCAATAAAGGCAATAAATCCCATATCAATGAGGACGTCGCCTTGGGGCTTAAGTCCAGGGTCTGCCTTGCCATCGGAGACTGGCAAGGGGCATACGATGCTTCAATGCAGGTCATTGACAATGCCGCTTACACGATAGGCGGCGAGAATGAACTTATGGGAGGGATGAATTCTATCAGCGCTGGCAATGTCATGTGGGGAGCCGGTATAGAGACTTCTGAGCAGTCCGGAGCATACGCCGGATTCTTCACCCATATGGACAATGTAGACGGTGCATACGGCAAGTCCGCTCCGAAACTGATCAACAAGCAACTTTACAATCATATCGGAGCCGGAGACATTCGTTTGAGATGGTGGGATCCCACGGATAAGGAATCTCCGTATGTTTCAAGGAAATTCGCTTTCTCCAACGTGCAGTCGTGGCTTGGTGACTATATTTACATGCGGGTTGAGGAAATGTATTTTACGGCTGCGGAAGCTGCTCTCAGGCTTGGCAATCAGGATGAAGCCCGCGATATTATGAACAAGGTCATGTCCAAGAGGAATCCCAAATACAATGCATACAACTATTCGGGAACTTTCCTCGGGGCTACGACTACGACTTGGACCGGCTCTCTGTTGGAGAATATCCTTGTGCAGAGGCGTGTGGAGCTTTGGGGCGAATACGGGCGAATCTTTGACGTGCGTCGTACCGGCCAGGGAATCGACCGCCGTTCGGAGGACGGATTTTCCGAAGAATGTATTTCGACGATGAAACGGAACGGGGTTGATCTCACCAACGCGGATACCTACGACTGGGTATTGACCATCCCCAAGGACGAGCTTGACGCCAATCCCAACATCAACGAAGAAGACCAGAATCCTTGATAGATTTCAGATACGATGAAATATTCTAAAAACATATCATATCTTATGGCGTCACTGCTTCTTTTCGGATGTGACAAGGAGCAGATAGGGGCCATTTATACCCAGAGCCCGGAGGACGCAAAGGAGATTCACTTTATTCAATCGTCTCTGTCAAAAGAGTTTCCTCAAGGGACCGAGACCGGTGTTATCGAGCTTGAACTTGCGCGTCCGGGTGACAAGGGGGAACTCTCCGTTGAACTTGAGACCAAGGGCACGGATTCAGGCGCATTCACCGTCCCGGGTACAGTCACGATTCCTGACGGGAGCTATAGCGTCACGGTTTCAGTCGAAGTCAATCTCGACAAACTTCTCGCTGGTTCAAGTCTGGAAACTACTGTTTTGATTTCCGGTCGTCAGGAGGAAAGCGGGGGAGGCGCCTATGTGACCCAGTTTTCCGACAAAATCAAATTGAGCGTATCCTACGCGCTCGAATGGGAACCTTACTGCCGTATCGATGAGAATGGTGTGGAGGTGCCGCAGACAGCCACCTATCACTACAATGCCTTTTACACGGGGCGTGATTCTGGACTTGAGGTTGAGAAAGCGGTGGGCGCCGACATATTCAAGGTCAATGACTGGGCGAGCGGCGTGTCTTTCAAGTTTATTCTCAATGAAGATAATACATGCACTGTGCCGGCGCAGTCCATCGGCTATTACAATTCCAATTATCAGGAATATGTCAAAGTCTCGGACATGGCGGAATATACCGGAAACAAGGATATGTATGCTTCGTATCCCTGTACTTACGACGGAAATGGAACATTCTCATTCTATCTGATTTACTATGTGTCGGAAGGTTACTTTGCGCAAGGGAATGAGACATTGACTTTTGACGGTGCCGAAGACAAGACGCCCGTGGTGGAAATTGAGTTCGACGGGATTGAAACTACGGAGACAGGATTTAAAGCCCCGAGACTGTCGTTTTACAAAAACGAACATGTGCGTTTCTATAAGGCAACTGTGGTCAGTGGTGACATTACCTTGGATTCGGCACGGCAGGAAGAGATTAAAAAGATGCTCGCCGAGGACAAAAAGCCGGGAACCGTACCTGTCCTTACACTATACGAAGACAGTTCGGAGCTTTGGAATGTCAATGCGGGGAACTGTACGGCGGTAGCGTTGGCGTATGATTCGACATCTACTGCCACTACTCTTTATATGAAGAGGTTTACCTGCGATCTTAACGGTATCTATACTCCCAAGATCAATAGATTTGAGTGGAAGATGGATGAGTCGAACAAGATGTACTCGCCATATACCACATTGCATTGGGAAATGCAGGCAGACAATGCCGTGTCTATGAAGTACCTCTGCATGAGGACTGACTATATCGAGTATGTGGAGGAAAGTCTCGGACAGACTGCTGCCGAGCTTACATGGGAAAGAGGCAGCGATGTCAATGAAGAGTATATACGGAAACTCGTCTCGGAAGAGGGCTTTTCCACATCATTCAGTTCTTTGAAACAAGGCATGTCATACACGCTTTGTGCATGTATTGTCAATGAATTCGGGGATACTGCTTTTGTACAGAAGACCGCAGCTACCAAGGGCTATGGTGTCGTGGATTTTGACAAGACAGTGACCGTAGACGATTTCATAGGTGCGTTCAGGGCTGATGTGATTGTGGACCAGTCGTCCAAATCTTCTGAAGAATCGATGCGCGTGGATATTTATAGTGTCGGAGGCAATGATCTTATAATCAGCGGGCTGTCCAATGTGGGTGATTTCAATCCGGAAGTAAAGGCGTTTTTCGATCCTGAAATCCATGCCGTGATTATCGAACCTCAGCAGTTGGGCCGCTACAAAGGCAACTATGTCACACTCGGATTCTCCGATGGCCTTTCCATCTATTGGGGGAGCGGGGGTGTTGCTCTCGGCTATATTGACGGGACTATACAGATGGTTTCGAGTCCATACGCGAGCGCGCCTGTAAACAGTTACCAGTTTCTGTTGTTCAGCGAAGAGAAAGCGACAGGGACATCGTATCTTAGACAGAGCGTGGGATCCAAGACATATAGCGGGCTTAGCATGGTGCCGTTTGATGTCGGGATTCAGGCATCCGGTTTATCCGAAGTCGTCTGTTCCGGGGAGAAATCGGTACTTTTCCGGTATTAGGAAATGCGACTTTTGATTATCGGCAAGTTGGATTGTCAATGAAATTTGTGGCGGTTGATCTGGCTTTATAATCGGTAGTCGCGGACGGCTCAAGTTTTTTTTGTACCTTTGCGAGTCGTTTCGGGTGTATGCCCGATACGACTCTTGCCTTGGTGGTGGAATGGTAGACACGAGGGACTTAAAATCCCTTGGACAGCAATGTCTGTACGAGTTCGAGTCTCGTCCGAGGCACTTCTGATTGTCGGGGGCAAAAAACTCCTATCGCTCCGCGTCACCTATTTCTCGGGCTTGCCCTGTTGACGCTTCGCTACGCGCTGATGCGCGTCGACTATGCCGAAATATATCTTCATTCTTTTCAAAGATAGTCGGTCTTTCCTTGCTGTGTAAATACCCGCCCCAGCCCGTGCGCTGATGTGCGCGGGGCTGCCGAGCTACCGATTCCGCTGTCGCTCCGTCCCGCTCTCCGCCGACAGTCCTGAGGCGCAGTTCGCTTCTTGGGAATTATTTTTAAAATGGATTGATTCCAGTTCCATGTCCGCTGATGCGCACTCGCTTTGTAAAGGACATTTATTGAAAGATAAAAGTGGGCAGCATCGGCTGATGTGCCCGCTCCTTTACATGTGACGGATTATTTCGTTGCACACGTATGCGATTTTCGTGACTAGACATGATGTCCAGCGAATGCGGTGACTTAATCCAAACTTTCCAGCGTCTTCATTGGAAG
>CAZNDD010000025.1:0-18299 GCA_964571735.1 uncultured Muribaculaceae bacterium
CAAGTTCTTTGTGACTCCTGCAGGATTCAAACCTGCGACCTTTTGATCCGTAGTCAAATGCTCTATTCAGCTGAGCTAAGGAGCCAAATCATCGGGTAAAACCCGATATTTTATTTATTCTGCGTCGGCAGCGGGCTTACCGGAGAACTTCTTCTCACGGATGCGAGCCTTCTTACCAGAAAGTTTACGCAGATAGAAGATACGTGCCCTGCGGACGTGACCAACCTTGTTAAGCTCAACCTTCTCGATGAAAGGTGACTCAAACGGGAAGATCCTCTCAACTCCGACACCGCTTGCAACCTTACGAACAGTGAAGGTCTTGGTGAAAGGGGTAGCACCAGAAATCTGGATAACTACACCGCGGAAGTTCTGAAGACGGAACTTATCTCCTTCTTTAATCTTGTAAGTAACCGTAATGGTATCACCTGCCTTAAAAGCGGGGAACTCATTGGTTCTCTCCTGAGCAAAAGCCTGCTCAACTAACTTAATTGCGTCCATTTCAAATTTATAAAAACCGCAGCGTCATCAAACCTACTGAAGAGAGGCTGCCAAACGGGATTGCAAAGGTACACAATTTTTATAATTCTCCAAAATATTTTTGAAAAAAATTACAAAAATTCAGACTCAACTGCTAAAATACTTGGATTCCTTCTCGAAGAGTTCGCGATCATCCCTGCTGGGATCAGGTTCGAAAGCCGAAGACTTCTTCATGCGTTCAAGAGTATCCTTATCATCACCACGAAGTTTACGGGGAATCCATACAAAGATCTTCACATAGAGGTCTCCCCTGCCGTAGCCGTTGACCGAAGGCAGCCCCTTGCCACGAAGCCTCTCCACATGTCCACTCTGGGTGCCGGGATCGAGCTTCAACTTGACAGTTCCGTCCACGGAAGGCACTTCCACTTCACATCCGCTTATGGCGTCAGGTATGGAAATCACCTTTGTGCAAAACAGATTGTTACCATCGCGTTTAATATCCTTAGACTCGACTTCCTCGATAACCACGAGCAAATCGCCGTTGACGCCACCGCGCTGTGCCGCATGACCCTCACCTCTGACAGTAAGCTGCATACCGCCCTCGACACCTGCGGGAATAGGGACCGTGACGGTCTCCTTGCGACGCACCAGACCAGTTCCCCCGCAACTTCTGCAAGGGTTACTGACAATCTCGCCACTTCCCTGGCACTGAGGACAGACGGAAGTAGTCATGGTACGGCCGAAAATGGTATTGGTAACATGCTGGACCTGGCCGTTTCCTTTACAAGTAGGACAGGTCTTGATGTCAGAAGAATTCTTCGCGCCTTTGCCGTCACATTCGGGGCAGGGTCTCAGACGCTCGAGAGATACGGTCTTGGTGCAGCCCTGCGCGATCTCAGAAAGGGTGAGGCGCACTCTCGTACGTATGTCGCGACCTCTGCGTGTAGCCTGAGAAGCACCTGAATTGCCTCCACCGAAACCTCCGAAGCCACCAAATCCACCGAAGCCGCCGAACGCGCCTCCGAAGATATTGTTAAGTATGTCGTTGAGGTTTCCGAAGCCCTGGCTCCAGTCCTGCGCACCTGCACCGTCCACGCCGGCAAAACCGAACTGATCGTATTTAGCACGCTTGTCCTTGTCGCTCAGTACGGAGTAAGCCTCCGAAGCTTCCTTAAACTTCTCTTCCGCGGTCTTTTTCTCCGCATCGGTACCGCTGACCCAACGGTCAGGATGCCATTTCATTGCAGCCTTACGATAAGCCTGCTTTATATCATCTTCACTCGCGCCTTTCTGCAGCCCGAGTACCTCATAGTAATCTCTTTTCTCTGCCATGGCATTATGCTCCTACCACAACCTTGGCATAACGCAACACCTTACCGTGAAGCGTATAGCCGGTCTGAATTACATCTACAACCTTGCCTTTCAGGTCTTCAGTCGGTGCGGGGAACTGGGTCACAGCCTCGTGCAACTCAACGTCGAAAACCTCACCTTTCGCCACTATGGGCTCAAGGCCACAGGATTTGAGGTATGCAAACAATTTATTATATATCAAGGAAGTACCCTCTTTTGCAGCTTCATCTGCGGAGCTTTCGAGCATCTTCATCGCCCTCTCGCAGTCATCAAGCACGGGGAGCAAGCCCTTGATGGTATCCGCCGAAGCAGTCTCCACCATCTTTATTTTTTCCTCAGCCGTACGCCTGCGGAAAGTCTCAAATTCTGCCATCAAGCGCAGATAGTCGGCCTGCTCTTTAGACAATTTGTCAGTAAGAGAGGCGACTTTCTCCTGAAGTTCGGAAACTTTCTTGTCGTCGCGGGATGCTTTCGTGTTCTTTTTGCATTTGGGTGCAGATTCTGCTTTCTGCTCCTCGGGAGCCGCTTCCTGCTGCTGTTTCAATTCTTCTTTATTGTCAGACATTTGTCAATCGTTTTATCATTTCAAAGGGCCGGAGTCACCGACCGCAAGCGCTCCCTAATCTTCAAATGCTCTGCCACAAATGAAGATTTGCCATTTTGTCAGAAAGAAACCTCCCGAAGTCTGGACGGCTCATCCGACTTTAAACCTATCTTTCGAGCACCTGTCCTCCTATAAATTCCCTTATAATCGAATTGGAGGGAATGCTCTCTATTTCCTCTGAAGAGAGCGGCACTACTGCCGAAAGCAGACGCAAGAGTTCCTGGGCCTTGGGATAGGCTGCAGAATCCGCGGGAATGGCAGCGAGCAAGTCACCCGCACAATACTTAAGGACAGGCAGATCATAAAGGGTGGAGGAGTTGAACGCAATGTCCGCATACTCCTCATACGGAAAGACATAACGGGTCTCGCCGCGCCTCACCGATGGCCAACGGATTATGGTCTGTTCCGGAGTGAGTCCGCGAGTGCGGTTATCTCTTATGATACGACGCAACAGACGGACATCTGTCGTAGAGACATTGGCCTGCCCGGAAGACGGAAGAGTAGAAAGCGCAGATATATAAATCTTAAACAAGCAGTTCTGGTCCACCGTAGGAGTAAGATCCGGATTAAGAGCATGTATACCCTCCATAAAGAGTATGTCCCCCTTGTCAAGACGGAGCATATTTCCCTCGAAAACCCGCTTTCCAGATACGAAATCGTAGCGCGGAAGTTCCACTTGCTCACCACACATCAGAGCATTGAGCTGACGCCCGAGCAAATTGACATCCATCGCGCCAAGTGCTTCGAAGTCATACTCGCCATGCTCGTCACGCGGAGTATCTTCACGCTCATGAAAATAATTGTCGAGTTCTATCACCTTGGGATTCAACCCAATAGCACGACAACAGGCAGCGATGCGAAGAGATGATGAAGTCTTGCCGCTTGAAGAAGGGCCGGACATCATCACAATAGGGCAACGGTCCTGAACAGAAGCTATAACCTCGGCTATTTCGGAATATTTGCGTTCTTGCCACTCTTCACTGAGTTTAATGATAGAATCGCCCTGTCCGTCATTCAGACATGCATTAAGTGAAGATAGGCTGTCAATACCCAAAGACGAACACCATGAAGCGTATTCGCTGCGGGCCAAATCAATTTTTGTCATATACTGTAGATGGAAGAGGTCTACCTTCTCCTTCTTGCTCTCGAACGGGAGCGGCGACGACGAGACCTCTTACGATATGCAGTATATACAAAATACACGCCGATAGCCACCAATACGACTATAATGACGAGATAAGTCCACAGATTAGCCTGGCTACCCTTCACGTCCTGCCACATAGACAGAAGCTTGGCAGTATCCTCGCCCCAGTCATGCTCCAGAGCGCAGCGCTCAACTACCGAACGGTCAGGGAAAATAAGGGGATCGACACAAACCGACTCGGCGCCCTCACCGAAGAAATAAGAAAGATCTATAGGCTCGAAAGTTTCCTCATCAATGAGCGACTCCAAGACTTCGGGAGCACCGCAAGATGCCACATAACCAGTCTCGTCCATATTGCGAATTGCGATGTCGGGGCGGCTCATGAAATTAATCCAATATGTCGCAGCCTTGATATTCTTGGCATACTTGGGGATAACCCAGCCGTCAAACCACACGGTAGAACCTTCCTCAGGCACGACATAATCGAGCGACACACCAACGGAAGCGGCCTCTTCGATTGCCCATACAGCATCACCGCTCCAGTTCAGAGAGACATACGCGCGATTCTTGGTCATCTGCTCCTTGCCGAGGTCGGCCTCCCATCCGCAGACTCCGGGCTTGACTTGAAGCAGATATTGTTTCACCTCCGCAAGAGATTCGTCAGAAGAGTCATGCATCAAGTCCTGGAGGGTAACAGCCCCACTCTTGAGTTCATTCTGCCTAAGGTAAATAAGTATAGGCCCGTACACATCGCGCGGGGCATCCTTAATCAGAATCTTACCCGAAAACTTAGGGCTTCGGATAATATCCCAAGTGGAAGCCTCCTCGCGGGTGACAAATGCCGTATTGTAGATGATACCGGTAGTGCCCCACATATACGCCACGGAATAGTCATTGGCATCTATGGAAGGATTTATCTCGCTAAATATCTTGCTGATATAAGGAGAACGGTTGGCTTCTATATAATTAGGCGTAGAACCCAGGCTCTTGAAATCCAAGGGCAGCAGCAGACCGCTGTTGAGCATACGCTCAATAATGTAATCCGACGGGCAGACGACATCGTAGTCCTCATGACCGTTCTCAATCTTGGAGAGCATGGCCTCATTGACATCAAAAGTCATATATACAACCTCTACGCTCTCCCCTGTCTGCTCATGGTACCACTGCTCGAACTCTTCGATTACGCCTTCGGCGATATAGTCCGACCAGTTGTAGACTTTCAGAATTTCGTTGCGCTCACGGGCAACGAGGCCGGAGCACAAAGCGAGTCCGACCAGAATGGATGTGACAAATTTTTTCATCATATCTCTGTTTGAGTAGATTTCTTGGCTGTTTTGAGATTGACGACCAGCAGTGCGGCAAGCACCACAAGGAAGATGATGGTCATCATAGGCTTCAATTCTGGAGTGAGACCACCCTTGCGCACATCAGAGTAGATGAACGTGGAAAGGGTCTCTATGCCTGAAGATCCGGCGGTGAAATAGGTCACCGCAAAGTCGTCGAGACTCATTGTAAAAGCGAGCACGAAGCCCGAAAGCATACCGGATCGGAGCTGCGGGATCAGAACCCGCCACAATGCCTGCATGGGAGTGGCACCGAGGTCGAGGGCGGCTTCATAGATATTGGGATTCATCTGCGAAAGTTTGGGCAGCACATTGAGCACCACATAAGGGGTACAGAATGTTATATGAGCCAAAATAATGGTCACATAGCCCTTGCTTACATGCAGGAACACGAACAGCAGGAACAACGATACACCCGTGATGATGTCAGGATTCAACATAGGGATGTTGTTGAGAAACTGTATAGCCTTGCGCTTGCGTCCGCGAAGATTGTAGATACCTATCGCAGAGACAGTACCGAGTAGAGTTGAGATAGCGGATGCAATCAGGGCTATGAGAAGCGTATTCTTCAGCGCCCCCAATAGAGAAGTAGCACCCGAAGTCTGCCCCGTAAAGAGAGACTCGTAGAGCGAGAAGGTGAACCCGGTCCAGTTGCCGAGCGACTTGGCTTCAGTAAAAGAGAACACCGCGATAAATATAATCGGGGCGTAAAGCAATATCAGGACAAGGAAAAGGTAAGCCTTGGAGATGACCTTTTTCATATAGTACCTCCCTGCTGCGCCGCAGCATCATCCCTGTCACCGGAGAACAGGGTCGTAATGCCGATGATGATAAGCATCATCAATGACAGAGCGGCACCCTGATTCCACATAAGGTTGTTGAATTGTTCCTGAATCACCGAACCGAAAAGCATTATCGTATTGTTGGTAAGGATTTCTGACACCGCGAAAGTCGACACCGTAGGCATGAACACCATAGTCACGCCGCTCATTATGCCGGGCATTGAGAGCGGCAGCGTCACCTTGAAGAACACCTTACGGGGACTCGCACCCAGATCCTGCGCGGCTTCCGCATAAGACTTGTCCATCTTGCTCAGAATAGTATAGATAGGGTAAATCATGAACGGAAGGTAGTCGTAGACCATACCGAAAAGCAGAGTCCCCTTGCCGAGCCCTATGCCGAGGGCATTGAAAATCTCAGCCGTGGCCATAGTGCGCATCAAAGCATTGATCCACATTGGCATAATGAAGAGAAGCGCAGTCACGGCAGAGCGGTTCAGACTCTTGTCCGCAAGGATATAAGCCACAGGATAGCCCACCAATATGCAGATAATGGTAGTCTCAAATGCCACCTCTATGGACACAAGGAAAGAATTGACAATCTTGGGTTCTGTGAAGAACGCCGCAAGATTGGAGAGAGTGAATCCCCCCTGCGCGTCGGTGAGCGCATACACCGCTATAAGCAGCAGCGGCAGCGCCACGAACATCAGCAGGAAAATTGTGTAGGGCAATGCCCAAGCGGATCTTTTGGTCATTTCTCTTCTGAACGGACGCGAATTTTAATGTCTTTGGGGCGGATGTGGACACCAACCATATCTCCCTTGTCCCACACATCGTTGGTATCTGCAAATATGTGGCTGCCATCGTCGAGTTTGACGCGCAAGTGATAACGGTCGCCGAACCAATAAATCTGGTCTACATTGCCGGCGGTCTCACCCTCATTGTCGTCATCAAGGAGATCCACTTTGGAGAATGCAACATGCACCTCCACCTCGTCTCCTTTCTCAAAGGAAGTCTCGGGACACTCGAACTCAGCTCCGGCGAACTCAACTGTCGTAGATGAAGTCATCACACCCTCAAAACAGTTGTCCGTATACTCCATCTTCATGACCTGAATATCCTGTGGACGAATCTTAAGACCTACGGTACTACCCACTTCAAAGGCACTGTAATCCTGAATCATAAGTTCAAATCCGCTGTCCGTGTCCACGAACATCTCGTAGTGTACACCTTTGAAGACGCAGGATTTGACCACGCCGGTAAACTGGTAACCCTCAGGATTGGACTTGATATAGACATCCTCGGGGCGGATGACCACATAGACAGGCTTGTTCTCGCCAAAGCCCTTGTCCACGCAGTCGAAGTCATGACCTATGAAACTGACTTTCTTGTCCTGAATCATAGTTCCGACATAGATATTGGAATCCCCTATAAAGTTGGCGACAAAGCAGTTCTGAGGCTCATTGTAGATATCGGCAGGCGTGCCTATCTGCCTGATGCGCCCCTCATCCATCACGACTATGGTATCAGACATACCGAGGGCTTCCTCTTGGTCATGAGTGACATAGATAAAGGTAATACCGAGTTTGCGGTGCATTTCCTTTAGCTCTATCTGCATGTCCTTGCGCATCTTGAGGTCAAGCGCACTCAAAGGCTCATCCAGAAGCAGAACCTTGGGCTGATTGACTATAGCCCTCGCGATGGCGATGCGCTGCTGTTGCCCTCCGGAAAGCGAACTCACGTCCCTATCCTCATAATCGGACATGGATACGAGCTTGAGCACCTTGCGTATGCGTTTGTCTATTTCATCCGTAGGCAGTTTCTGAAGTTTCAGCCCGAATGCTATATTGTCATAGACATCAAGATGAGGGAAAAGCGCATACCGCTGGAATACGGTATTGAGCGGACGCTTGTACGGCGGAAGCGGAGATATGTCCTTGCCGTCAAGGTAGATAACCCCCTCGTCCGGAGTAAGGAATCCCGCTATCAGACGCAGAAGCGTAGTCTTGCCGCAGCCTGAAGGACCGAGAAAAGTGATGAACTCTCCCCTATTGATGTAAAGATTGATGTCATCGAGCACCTGCTTGCCAGAGAAGGACTTGCTGATGTGCTCCAGATTGATGATTGCGTTCTCTTTGGACATTTCCCCTTATAGTGAAATGTTGAAATTATATGTTACCCCCATGCAAAAACTCCACTCCTTGGCAAAATCACCAAAGCGGTAAGCACTCAAAGCATGGACCCTGAGATTTTCTTTAGGATACCAATGAACCGCCACACCGGCACGGTCATCGTCGAGATTGCCTGCGTCATAATTGTCGAGACAAAGTTTGGCGACCAGCTCGAAACTGTCGTCAAAGGTATATGTACAACTCAATGAAGTGCTCATGCCCTCAATAAAGACATTGTCGGCATCTCCTATCTTGCTGTTGAAATCAGCCACCAGGCGAGCCTGTCCGAAATAGCCCTGCAGTCCTGTGGAAAGGATTTTCGCACGCGAATTGACAGATTCATCTATAGAATTATACGATACCATAAGCCCGAATGCGCCCTCCTGCTCGTAACGGGCCTTGAAACCGAAGGAAGACAAGCCTCCGGAAAAAGGTCGCGCCGAGAAAGGCGAACTGCTGAGCCTCAAATCAACACCCATCTCGTCGGAAGGCCGCCAGCTGGCACGCGCGCCCCATTGATAAACAGGGAGATTAAGCCATATAGACGAAGCGAGCGGATAATGCACATCGAAATCGTACTCGTCCATCTCATAGTTCGCCCAGGGCAGCATATCTTTGCCCACGGAAAACTCCATGCTTCCGGACTGATAGCTCAAATAAGCCCAATCCAACCACGAAAACTCACTGGGGCACAATGTAGCCCGGTATAAGTCCAATGGAGAAGATGACAAAAGGTGAAGCGAAGCCGAATAGGAAATGGCTTCAGTAAGAGTGCCGTCTGCAAGGGCGTACAGGCAGGAGTTTCCGAACAAATCGTCCCCAGACAAAAACTCAGCTCTGGCGACGACGGAAAGCTCTGCTCCGCCGCCGTTATCAGCCTCTTGCGCGGTCGCAAGGGAGCAGCATAGCAACGACGCTGCGATAACGAGTGGTTTTCTCATTTCCAAGTACCATAAAATGTATCTTTGGTCAAACTTCGGGAAGCGCATCATGCCACAAGGCTCCCTTGGAATCACCCATAAGCACAGGCATACGCTTCAATCAAGCCGCGAATTTACAAATAAATTTCAAAACCAAGCCATTTTTGCGATATTTGCAAAGCTCAAGCGCTCCGAAAAATTTCGGAGAGTAAAAACCGATTTTAATATGACTACAGAACAGAGACAATGGTTTGACACTGTGGTAGACCGCAGGAACACTAATTCAGTCAAATGGGACAATGCCGCAGAGGGCGAGATCCCTATGTGGATTGCAGATATGGACTTCAAGGCAGCACCCTGCATACTACAGGCACTCAAGGACAAAATAGATGAGGGCGTGTTTGGATACACCAAGATGGGCGAGCCCTTCCAGAATGCCATAACCAACTGGTTCTCACACAAATATTCTTGGGAAATCAGTCCCGAATCCATCATTCCCATCAACGGGCTTGTCCCGGGAGGGTCGGTGGCCCTCAAAGCGCTCACGGAGCCGGGAGATGAAGTACTCCTGATGACGCCCGCCTACAACTGCTTCTTCTCGAGCATACGCAATGTAGGCTGCAAGGCAAGCGAAAGCAAACTCATCTACGACGAGAACGGACACGCAAGCATAGATTGGGAGGATTTCGAGCGCAGGGCAAAGAGCGCCAAGGTATTCCTCTGCTGCAACCCCCACAACCCCACCGGCAGACGCTGGAGCGAGGAAGAGTTGCGCAGGATGAACGAAATCTGCGTAAAGAACGGACTTGCCATCATCTCTGACGAAATACACGGGGAGCTCACGCCTCCTGGCAAGTTCTACACCCCGTTTGCCAAGATAAACCCCAACGCCACAAGCCTCGTCTCCTGCACTAAATCGTGGAATGTGGCAGGTCTTCAGGTGTCAGCCATCATCTGCCCCGATGCAGAAGTCAGGGAGAAGATAATGAAGGTCATCAATCTCTGGGAGCATTGCGACCTCAACCAGTTCGCGCCCGTCACGATACAAGCCGCATACTCGCCCAAAGGCGAAGAATGGCTCAACTGCCTGAGAGAGTATATTTGGGAGAACTACGAAATCCTAAGAAAGAGATTCGAGCAGGAACTGCCGCAGTGCACGGTCTCCCCGCTCGAGTCCACTTACCTGCCCTGGATCAATGTTAAAAATCTCGGAGTCAGCGCAGAAGAACTCTGCAAGCAGCTCAGGGAGAAATTCAGCGTATGGATCAATCCGGGCACGATGTATGGAGAGGACGGCTATGTCAGAGTCAATATCGCCTGCCCGCAGAGCATTCTAAACGAAGGACTTGACCGCATCATAGAGGGCATGAAGAGTTTCTGCAAATAACGACTTCTTATTGGATATTCCTATCCGAACGAGACTGCCGTTCCTCGTAAGCGGGAGTGCGGTCGATCATTTTATCCTCACGCAGGGTTTGGTTTGCAACCCTGCGGCGAAGTATGTCAATGGAAGTATAGATAGCGGAGCGCATGGATGAAGGATCCGCGAGGTCGCGTCCTGCCATCTCATAAGCCGTACCATGATCCGGAGAAGTACGCACTATCGGAAGGCCCGCAGTGAAATTGACTCCGTCGCTGAATGCGATGGTCTTAAAAGGCGAAAGCCCCTGGTCGTGGTACATCGCGAGCGTTGCGTCAAACCTCTGGTAATGACCGAGTCCGAAATACCCGTCAGGAGAGAACGGTCCGTAAGCCTGAATACCTTCTTCGCTTGCACGGCGCAGGGCGGGGATGATGATATCCTGCTCCTCGCTTCCGAGAAGTCCGCCGTCACCACTGTGAGGATTGAGGCTCAATACTCCGATCTTGGGATTGTCAACTGAGAAATCCAATTCGAGAGACTCTTTCAAAAGACGCAATTTACGCAGTATCTTCTCCTCGCTGATGCTATCAGAAACTTCCCTGAGGGGAATGTGACCAGTCACCACGGCAAGTTTGATACGGTCGCTCACCATGAGCATCTCTGCGTCATCGACTCCGAAAGAGTCAATCAGATACTCCGTATGCCCGGGGAAAGGAAAACCCTGTGCGGACATGGATTTCTTATTGATAGGAGCGGTGACAAGGGTGTCGATAAGTCCATTTTTGATGTCCGCGACAGCCCTCTCGATCGAGAGAATAGCCGACTTTGCGGCTTCTTCACCCGGCCCGCCCGGTTCGGCGTAAGTACTGTCCGACAGACAGTTAAGCACATTTATCTTACGCGGTTGAGCCTGCTCTACGCTGCTTATCGTCACGAGCGGAAGCGAATCAATCTCATGTATTGTCTTGAGATAGAAATCGAAGAGCTTGCGGGAGCCGTACACCACAGGGGTAAACTGGTCGAGCACGCGCTCATCGCTCAAGGACTTGATAATGACTTCATAACCTATACCGTTGGAGTCACCTTGTGTGATGCCCACTATGGGGCGCTTGATATCTTTTGACATAGACTATATTCTAAAACTGTTTTCCCAAAATAAGATTGTTCAAATGACCGGACATAAATCAAAACAGCGCAGTATCTCCGCTCGCTTCCATCGCCTCATAGGCTTCATCTGCAGGAAGGTCAGGCAAAGAACGGGCAGCCACAGCCAATCTGTCGCATCTTTCATTCTCCGGATGTCCGGCATGTCCCTTAATCCAATGGAAAGTGACACGATGCATGCGGTAAAGCGGGACGAACTCCTGCCAGAGGTCAGGATTTTTCTTCTTTTTCCAGCCTTGGGCAATCCATTTCTCAAGCCATCCTTCAGTGATGGCCTTGACAACATAAGAAGAGTCGCTGTAGACTTCCACAACGGCACCTTTCCACTTAATGGCTTGAAGGCCACGGATTACAGCCAGAAGCTCCATCCTGTTGTTGGTAGTACGGCGGAAGCCTCCGTTCAGTTCGAGTCGTCGATCTCCGCACTTGAGCACCGCTCCCCAACCTCCGGGACCCGGATTGCCGCTCGCAGCTCCGTCCGTATATAGAAATATGGCAGGTCTTTGTTCCATTGTCCGCAAATTTAACTAATTTTACCGACTGATTGAATCTGGCTGCATCAATTTGCTTGATTTTCGATTTCATACCCGGAGAGCAAGCTATTGGCGCAAATATAAAGAGGACAATAAATCAACAATCTATGAATATTCTGGTGACAGGCTCCGGCGGACAATTGGGAAGACAGATACGAAAGCTCTCCGAAGGGAGCGCCGACCACTTCGTCTTCGCGGACATCTGCCCGGAAAATGATTCCCAGAGTGTATTTCTGGATATTTGCAACAGGGACGCGGTGGAGCTTGTAATGAAGAGCGAGCACATCGACCTGCTCATAAATTGCGCAGCTTATACTGCTGTAGACAAGGCAGAAGACGATGTCAGCTATGCCGAACTCCTCAATAGCCGCGCCGTCGAGAACATAGCGGCAATATGCCGGGACTGCGGAGCTACGCTCATACATATTTCGACGGACTATGTATTCGACGGGGAGATAAACCGCCCCCTCACAGAAAGCGACGAGCCTTCCCCCTTGAGCGTCTACGGAGCAACCAAACTCGCATCGGAGATTGCGGTTCGGCAGTCGGGATGCAAATACCTCATATTCAGAACCTCGTGGCTATATTCCGAATATGGCAGGAATTTTCTGAAGACAATGCGCACGCTGATGTCCGAGCGCAAGGAGTTGAGCGTGGTGTATGACCAGGTAGGCTCCCCTACTTATGCGGGAGACTTGGCGCAGGCTCTGCTGCAAATCATTGAGCGAAGGGATTTTGGCAAGACAGGACTGTACCACTATTCCAATGAAGGCGCGGTAAGCTGGTACGATTTCGCGCAGCAGATCCGACGCTCCGCCGGACTTGACTGTGCCGTGTATCCCATCTTGAGCAGCCAGTATCCCACCCGTGCCAAGAGGCCGCATTACAGCGTGCTTGATAAAAGCCTGTTCAAGAGGACCTTCGGAATTGAGATTCCTTATTGGGCAGATTCATTGGACAAATGTATGAAAGAGCTATGAGAGTTATTTCCACGGAACTGGACGGCGTAGTCATAATAGAGCCGCAACTGCACGGAGACAGCAGAGGTTATTTCTTCGAATCTTTCTCGCAACGGGATTTCGATGCGCTCGTAGGCCCGACTTTGTTCGTGCAGGACAACGAAAGCCGCTCCTCTTACGGAGTGATACGCGGGCTGCATTACCAATGCGGGGATTCAAGCCAGGGCAAACTGGTACGCGCTGTACTCGGCAAAGCCCTTGATATAGCCGTGGACATACGCAAAGGAAGTCCCACTTTCGGCAAGTATGTCGCTGTAGAGCTGAGCGGAGAGAACCACCGCCAGCTTTTCATCCCCAGAGGATTCGCACACGGGTTCAGCGTGCTGTCAGAAAGCCTCGTACTCCAATACAAATGCGACCGCTTCTATGACCCAAGTTCAGAACGTGGCATAGCGTGGAATGACCCCGATTTGAATATAGATTGGCAGATTCCGTCAGAGAGCGTAATCGTTTCCGAGAAAGACATGCACAGGCCGCGACTGGCAGAAGCTGAAGACCTCTTTGTTTGGGAACCATAACGAAAGCATTGAACCACCAGTTCTTCATTTGGAGTCGCATCAAAAATCCAAGACATACAGTTTCTATGAAAAAAGCTATCAAACTGGCAGTCATAGTATTATTAGTGCTGACTACAACCGCTCCGAAGAGCAGAGGTGCCAGCAAAGAATATCTATTCGCAGAAACCTACCTGCAGTTGGCACCGGCAGCATTTCACTTAAGTTCCGAGTGCTTTGGCATAAAGTCACCTCATTCATTCGCATACAAAGCCGTTGCGAGCGCATCGTCTTTCGCCATACAGACAGCGGTCTGCTATATCATCAAGTACAGTTTCAAGGAGATGAGACCGGATGGGTCGTCCATGAATTCATTCCCCTCGGCGCACACCGCAGCGGCATTTACCGGAGCCGAACTTGTCCGCAGAGACCTCGGCTGGGGTTATGGGGGACTCGCCTACGCCTGTGGAGTCGGAGTGGCGGCAGGCCGCGTCATACATAAGAGACATTGGTGGTGGGATACTGCCGTGGGTGCAGGCATAGGGATCATCAGCGCCGGACTCGGATGCAAGATAGCCGATGCGATAGACATCGACAGCAAACTTGCCAAGCGTGTGAGCCTCACTCCTGCATACGACCCGCAGAGCGGAGTCTACATGGCATCGCTGACTTGGGTATTTTAAACAGGGTTATAGTTTTCAGTCCCACATTCGAGTTTCAAGGGAGGCAACGGTATCTTTATCTTGGCTTTCTGAAATAAAGGTACCGTTCAATCAAAGTGAACGCTACTGCTCGAAGATTTCTTCGGAGACAGATTTCACCTCATCATATTCGTAGCCGCGCGAAAGGGCATATCGGATGAGTTTCAAGCGCGCCGAGGGGTCGCCCTGCAGAGATTTCCACTTGGATTCGAGGAGTTTGCGCAGTCTGCCGCTGCTCCGTTCAGGATCGATTTCGGACAATGCCGCCTTGGCGGCTTCACCTTTAATTCCCTTTACGGCAAGGGCTTGCCTGATTTTGAGAGGGCCCCACCCGGTGAGCGAAGATTTCTCACGGGCAAAGGCCGCGGCATAGCGGGCATCGTCCACGAAGCGGTCTTTCTTGAGAGCTTCCAATATCTCATTTGCCAAGACACTGTCTCCTTCCGCAGCACGCAACAGCTTGGCATAAATATCCTTAGAACAATGCTCCGATTTGGAGCAAAGCCGCTGCATACGCTCGGTAAGCCTTTGTACAGCTTCCTTTTCCATGCTATCCCTGGCGTCTTTGGCCCGCAAGCAGTCCGCATGCTGCGAATATGTCTTCTCCGCGCGACGCCCTTATGGTACAAGTGATTCCGTGATTGGAAAGCCTGTCACGGAATGCCTCCATCGTGCGTTGTTCGGAGCTATGGTACGGGAAATCCGGAATACTGTGGAAACGAATCAGATTGACACGACATTCCAGTCCTTTGAGAAGCCTTACGAGGGCATCTGCATGCGCCGCATCATCATTCCATCCCGCAAACATGGTGTATTCGAAACTGAGCCGGCGCTGTCCGCTCCAATCGTAACGCTTGAGAAGGGCGACGATGTCACGGATGTCGTAGGCTTTCTGCACGGGCATGAAATTGAAACGCTGCTCCGGATATGGATTATGGAGTGAAATGGCGAGATGACAACGGCATTCGTCAAGATAGCGCTTGAGATTGGGTAGTATACCTATGGTGCTCAATGTAATGCGCTTAGGACTCCATGCGAATCCCCAGGGAGCGGTAAGCACCTTGATTGCAGCAAGGACATTGTCTGTATTGTCCAATGGCTCACCCATACCCATGAATACGGTATTGGTCAGGTCCTTGGACTCGTCCACACCTATGAACTGGCTGAGTATCTGCGCGGTGTCAAGATGTCCATGGAAGCCCTGACGCCCCGTCATACAGAACTTACAGCCCATCTTGCAGCCCATTTGAGAGCTGACACATAGGGTCTTACGGTCTTCGTCCGGAATCATGACAGCCTCCACCTCAAGTTCCGAAGCTTGCGGTGCGAACAAGTATTTGCGCGTGCCGTCAGACGAGTCGCTGACAGTCACGGGGAGATCCACACCAAGGTCGAAAAGTTCGGCAAGTTTGGCCCTGCCGGCTTTGGATATGGAACTCATTTCGTCAAATGAATGGACGCGACTGACATACATCCATCTCGCAAGCTGGCCTGCAGCATAAGACGGCAGACCTGCCTTGAAGACTACCTCCGAAAGTTCTTCAGGAGACTTACCAAGCAGTTTCTCTTTCATAGATCTGCAAAGTTAATCCACCCCCGCCAAAAACACAAGGGTTTCGATTTATGGCCTGCGTAATTTCAGTCAGTCTATGCCTTTCTGATGGGATGACGGATGACGGTTTTCCACTTTTCGGGAGCGACCTTTCTGACATCCGACATATAGATTTCATGATGCAGGCGCGTCTGCGAGAAGTCGTTGACATAAGCGTTTTCAGCCAGATACCCATCCATCAGGGCGATGGTCGCGGGCTCATTGTCGAAAGGACCGATGTGCATTATCTGCACACACAACCCCTCGTCTATCGTAATGAATTCCGCTGACGAGCAGTCCAGCTTTTTCTTCCGGGTTGCCGTCTCTACAGCCCAATCGAAGTCTTTCTTGGTGATGAAATCTGGAAGACGGATGACAGAAATCCAATTGAAAGAGGATTTGTCGTTATAGTCAAAGCCATCGACATTATCCTGCCACCAGAAGCCCTCAAGCGGAGGGACGACATAATCGAAGAACCCCTCGATCCGATAGTCGGTCATATAGCTCATTTTCAAGGTATACGCGACCGAATATAGTACGGCTATGGACTGCTTGTAGGCACCGCCTTCTTCGTTTGGGTCGTCCGTCCCCCTGACCGCGATGTAGTTCGCTTTTGGGACAGTCACAATCTCAGGCCGGTTCTTGGGCATGTAGAACTCCTTGTACTCTTTCTTGAAATCAAAAGCCATAATCCGCGTTATTTTGACGATGCAATATAAAAAGAAAAATCACACCCGCTGAAGAACATTTCCCCGGCACAGCAGATATGCTCAACCGGGGTGTAATTATGTTTTAGAAACCTCAGGGACGATGACCTGCAGCAGCTGGCAACTTCAAGTGTAGGCGTCTTAGTCTATGGACTCCAGTGTATATTCGCGACTGCCCAAGCCGATGGCGGCAGCGTGCTCTATGGTGTGTATGCCGTGGCGGGAATTTATGCGCTCGATGAGAGCTTCTGCATTGTCATCATCCTTTGAAGGATAATTGAATACGAGATCCACGCACGCTTGATCAAGAGCGACAGGGTCGAGGGACGCGAGTATGCCTATGTCTTTCATCTCCGGATCTGCTGGGCAATCGCTGCAGTCGCAGTCCACAGAAAGATTGTTCATCACATTGATATAGACAATCTTACCTTCACCAAACCAGTCAGCGACAGCGGCGGCGCAGTTAGCCATACATTCGTGGAACACATCGTGGCTGACGGTCACTCCTACCCAGCTGTTTTCCTCGTCTCCAGGATGGGCTTCGCAGTAATCCGCAAGGAGTTTATTGAAGCCGTCAACCGTCTCGGACTTGCCGGTGCTGTGCTGATAAGCTTTGCCATTCGCGGAGGCTACGCCTATGCTCTGATTCTTGAGCACTCCGCCGAATCCGCCCATAGCGTGACCCTTGAAGTGGGCAAGATTGACCATGAAGTCATAGTTCTTAAGGTGCTCTCCTACAATGTCGTACTTGAGGTAGGAGGCGTCGCGCACCGGGATTGTAAATTCACCGTCGGCGTCCATGATATCGACTTCCGCTATGTCACAGAAACCATGGTCACGCGCAGCCTGAAGATGCTCCTCCGTAGTCCCGCGAAGCCCGCCATAGGCAGTATTACATTCCACTATGGTGCCGTTCACTTTGTGTACGAGGCCAGCGATGAGTTCGGGCTTGAGGTAGTTGTGCCCTCCCGGTTCACCGGTACTGATTTTGACCGCCACACGATCCCCGCTTGCAGGCTTGACTCCAAGCATTTCGTAGATACGGATGAGACTTTCTGGGGAAATCTCCTTTGTCATATAGACAACAGGCTTGATGCCTGAGGGTTTGGATACTGTAGACATGGATTGTTATTGTTTATTTGTTTGATTCTGCGACTGATTCACAAACTACATTCCGTTGTAAGACCGTACTTTACGACAGACTTTTATTGGGTTGTACTTACAACTGGGCTTTAATTTACCGCTCCGTTGGATGCTGATTCACGACAGGCAGCCCAGCTTCCTGCCAGCCAATTATACCCGTCTTGAGATTATACACAGTGAAGCCTGCAGCCGACAAAAGGTCACAAGCCGTGAGACTGCGCCTTCCGCTACGGCAGTACACCGCCACCGGCCTTTGCTTATCAAGCTGTGCCTGAGCGACATCTATAAAATCGTCACGCTTCACATCGGCAAGCAGTGCCCCTTCGATATGCCCTTCGGCAAACTCCGTCTCCGTCCTGACATCCAGCAGCTGGACCTCCGCATCGGATATAAGTTTCTGGAACTTCGATACCGAAATGCTCCTATACCCCACACCGCAGGCGCACAAGCCGAGCACCGCAAGCAATGACATTATTCTTTTCATATCAACCCCAAAAATAAGCAAAGTTTCAATTCATAATACCGAAGGAAATCAGATTCAATACGATTTTGAGTTCAACCCCATTCACACGGGCATCAAATAACACAAAAGTGCACTTCTATTTTGACTTTTCACAAAGGAACAAGTTCCAGTGGAACTGGCATTGCTACCTGCGCCTCAGCATAGCTGAAGCGAGCTTCGCTCTGCATTCGGCTTGAGCAGCAATTTCCGAGTTAATATGCAAGCACTCGAAAATGGGTTGCATGACCTGTTGGAGATAATGCTTGAGAGCATGATGGTGGCAGAGCGCAGGGA
>CAZNDD010000026.1:0-18234 GCA_964571735.1 uncultured Muribaculaceae bacterium
GAGGGGAATGGAACGAAAGTATGGAGGCGTTGCGGCTGCTGAACCCACCGGTCGCACACACGCTGAATGCATGGCACACGGCATCGAGAGGAGTCATTCCCGCCAGGAGATAGCAGAGGAATGCCAATACGAAGATACCTATGTAGACATATGTAAATATAAATACGGTCTTGCCGCTACGGGAAGCGTAGCCAGACTTTGAAAGCGAAGACAGTTCGAGGAATGTCATCCTCGAGCGTATGGGACTTGACGCCGGGATAATCAACAGCAGGAAGACAGTGACACCCAAGCCTCCGATGAAATGGGTCGCACTTCTCCAGAACAACAGGCTCGCAGGCAAAGACTCCACATCCGCGAGCACCGTCGCCCCCGTAGTTGTGAATCCGGAAACACTCTCAAACCATGCGTTGCTCAATGTAAACGGGTCTCCCCAAAGCGCATACGGCAACATGCCGAATATGAAGGACAAAAGCCACGAAATCACTATGATAAGAAAGCCGTCCTTAATGGTCAACTGCTGGGAGCCGCGCACGAAGATAAATGGAAATGCGCCAGACACCGCCGTGATAATGAAGCTGATAAGCAAAGGAGTAGCAGCCCCGTCACCGCTAAACAGCGACACCAACAGGGAGAAGAACATGAAGAGCGCACTGACGAGCAGCGCGTAACCCACATTTCTACTTATTGCCTTTAGATTCATTTTTAAGAGCAGCTATACGCTTGCGCAAAGTCTGGTTTTCGGATGCGAGGTCGGAGATACCCTCATTCATACGCCCGAGCTGGTCATCTCCATCAAATGTCACATTATATTTCTTGTCGTATGCGCGATATGAATCAAGCCCGGAAAGCATCCTATATATGGGATTCACATAATAGGAGATGAGGAACACAAGGAGCATTATCACCAGCAGGAGACCCACGCCCACCGCCACGATACCCGGTATCATACTGCGGTAAAGTCCGCTATCGAAATCCATGGAATTGCTTCGTAAGTCTTCGTAAACAGCTGAGCTTAAAGCGTCTATGTCAGAACGCAATCTATTGTAGCGCGGTTGGAGACGCCCGAAATACCATGCTCTCGTGTCTATGAAGTCTGCCTGCACCACCTGCTCCAGTTCGAGCGAAGTCAGCATATATGCCGAATAAGAATATTTGACCGAATCAGTCAGAGAAGATGTGGAATTAAATGCGGAACTCAGTGAATCACAACGATCCATAAAGCTCTGCGCATCGAAGTCAGGCAGTTCAGTGACGCTTCCGTCACCGATTGCAGCGAGGATATCCAGATTATACTCGTTGGCAACATCACCGAGACGACGCGCCACATTGATGCTCTCTACGTCCTTGGCAATGAGATCCGACACATAGGAACTCATCCTGCCATATTCCACCACGGAGATGAAGCTCGACAAAAGAAGCACTACGGCAATAGAGCCGAGACTCAAAACGAGCTTCCCTCGGATGCCAAGCTTAGCGCCTTTTATCTTTTTTATTACTTTCCTCCCCCACATTTTTAAAATTTTTCAAAAAATTTTTAACAAACTTCCAAATATACACATTTATTTTTTAAATTTGCGTCCTGCCTAACTGGCAAAACAGCACTACTATTTAAAAGCCTATATCGCATAAGAGTGAGGACGATGAGAGAATCCCACAACAATGAAGGTAACAAGCTTTCCGACATCAAGAAAGACATCCTGCGTTTCTGCATAGAGAAAGGCAGCGGCAGCATATCAGAATTCAGTCACGAAATCGGCAGCAGTGTCCCTACTGTCACCAAACTCATAGGGGAAATGCTCGAAGAAGGATTGCTCCAGGACGAAGGCAAGGTCGGGACCAAGGGAGGCAGACGCCCGAGTTCCTACGGACTTAACCCTGCGGCCGGATGGTTCGTCGGTGTAGACATATCGCGTCAGCATTTTCATATAGCGATCTGCGACTTCAAGGGCGACCTGAAACATTTTATCCAGGACATTCCTTTCGTCTTGGAGACCAATGCCGATTCATTCAAGAACATCTGCCTCAAAATCCGTGAAGAAGTAACCAACACCGGCATCCCGTGGGAGAAAGTGCTCGGCGTGGGAGTGAGCCTCTCGGGAAGGGTAAACCCCGAGAAGGGCTATTCGCTCACCTACTTCGTCACCGGAGACATCCCCATGAAAGACCTCTTCGAGATGCAACTCGGCAAGCGCGTAATCATCGAGAATGACTCCCGCGCAATGACCTACGGTGAATATGTATCTCTCGGACCCTCCAACAAGGCGAAAGACGTGATTTTCGTAAACCTCAACTGGGGCCTCGGCATGGGTATGATACTCGAAGGCGCACTATACTACGGCAAATCCGGATTCTCAGGAGAAATCGGCCACTTCCCTATCCTCAACAACAATGTCATCTGCCGTTGCGGCAAGGTGGGCTGCCTCGAGACGGGGGCCTCGGGAAGCGCCCTGCACAGGATGATTATCGAGAAGATACGCTCGGGCGCAAAGTCTTCACTTGCACCTCTTTACGAGAAGAACGGAGAATTGCACCTCAACGAAATCCTCAAGGCGATAGAGAACGAAGACGTGCTCGCCATCGAAGGCATTGAGCAGGTGGGGTCAACTCTCGGCAAAGGGCTTGCCGGTGTGATCAATATTTTCAACCCGGGACTGGTCATCATAGGCGGAAGGCTCATCGTGGGCGGAGACTACCTTATGCTCCCTCTCAAAGCCACCGTCAACCGCTATTCGCTTACCAAAGTAAGTTCCGACACGAGTTTCATATTCTCCCAACTCGGACTCAAGGCGGCGGGCGTCGGAGACTGCCTGCTCAGCCGTCTCGATTACCTCGGATTATACCACTAAAAGTTTGTGGTTCAGCATACGACAAAGGGGCATGACTTTTTTTCAGTCCGCCCCTTTATTTTTCTGCAAAGCGATATTATATGGAATCAAATACAAGAGGAAGGATGTCGTCCACTCGGTCAAACTTCCATATCCTGTCAGCTCCGACCATTATTACACTCATGGGCTGACCGCCTTTGAGTTGGTATTGTGCCATAACCTGACGGCATGCACCGCAGGGAGTCGCCGGCGCTCCGGTCAGTACCCCACCGCTGCTTCCGGCAAGTGCAATGGAAACCATCGCTTCATCAGGATGCGACGCCCCGGCGGAGAACATGGCTGTCCTTTCCGCACAAAGACTTGAAGGGAAAGCGGCATTCTCCTGATTGGCCCCGGTGACTATATCACCACTCGAAAGCCTTACTGCAGCACCTACATTAAAATGGGAATATGGGGCGTAAGAGCCTTGTATAGCATCGATTGCAGCTTGTGCAAGTTCCCTGTCCCCCTGAGAAAGTTCGCTAAGAGAAGCGTATTCTGTGTATTTGATTGAAATCTTCCTTTCGGTCATAGCCAAGTGATTGACGGGAGCAAATATAAGCTTTTTCGGGAACAAACCTGCAACAGGCACGAAAAATAGCGGAATTTGGACTATCTTTACGCGGAAAAATCAAAAATAAAATATGAAATTTTCGACTCTGATCCTTTTGTGCGCATCCGCACTCGCAACAACATTGCCCTGCAGCGCTTCATCACGCCAGAAACAAAGTGACAACGGCGGCATTTCAACCCAAATGCTCGAGCGCATCCAATCAGCTTATACCGAGACCGCATCGGACAAAGCCATACGCAACGCACTCAACGCCGCTCCCGTATCCGCACTCAGCGCCAATGCCGAGAATCTCGCGATGATAGATACGGAGTTCAGCGATAGAGTCGAGACCGTCGGCATCACCAATCAGAAATCTTCAGGACGTTGCTGGCTGTTCTCCGGATTGAATGTCCTCAGAGCTGAGGCTATCAAGGAGCACGGACTCGGAGATTTCCAATTCTCCCAGAACTATCTTTTCTTCTATGACCAACTCGAAAAGTCCAACCTTTTCCTCCAGGCAGTCATAGACACACGCGACAAGGACTTCTCAGACAGGGAGGTAGACTGGCTCTTCTCCAACCCTCTCAGCGACGGAGGCACATGGACGGGTGCCGCCAACCTCGTACACAAGTACGGAGTAGTCCCCGCCGACGCCATGCCCGAGACATACAGCGCCAACAACACTTCCGGCTGGACTTCCATACTCAGGAAAGTGCTCCGCCAAGACGGACTTAAGCTCCGTGAGGGCAAGAAATCCGCAGCCCAGCTCCAGAAGATGAAAGAGGAAATGCTCTCCGAAGTGTACCGCATACTCTGCATCACTCTCGGCAACCCTCCCGCAGAATTTACATTCAAGGGCGAGACCTACACACCCAAGTCTTTCGCTGCCAAATATGTAAATGCTGACCTTGACGGAGGCTATGTACTTCTGATGAACGACCCTTCGAGACCCTATTACAAGACCTACGAGATAGCCTACGACCGCCATCTCTACGACGGAGACAACTGGCTGTATCTCAACCTCCCCATCGAAGATATCAAGCCGATGGCAATCGCCTCTATCAAAGCAGGTAAGGCCATGTATTTCTCCTGCGACGTCGGCAAGTTCCTCAACCGCACGACGGGCGTTGCAGACCTCAACAACTTCGACTACGAGTCACTCTTCGGAGTGGAGCTCACCATGGACAAGTCACAGAGAGTCCTCACCCATGACAGTGGATCATCCCACGCCATGACCCTCATCGCAGTCAATGTCCTTCCTGACGGAAGCACGGACAAGTGGATGGTGGAGAATAGCTGGGGCCCCACCTCAGGTTATAAGGGCAACATCATCATGACTGACGAATGGTTCAACGAATATATGTTCCGTCTCGTGGTGGAGAAGCAGTTCGTTCCCGAAAATTTGCAGAAATATCTGGACGAGAAGCCGATTCAGCTTCCGGCCTGGGACCCCATGTTTTTGGATGACTAAAGATAATATGAAAATCTGCGTCGGACTTTCCGGCGGAGTAGATTCAAGCGTTGCAGCCCTGCTTCTCAAAGAGCAGGGCTACGATGTGTTCGCCATGTATATGCAGAACTGGCACGACACGGAGGGCACGCTGCATGGGGACTGCGAATGGGAGGAGGAGCGCTTCGTTGCGGAACTCGTCTCTCGCAAGATTGGTATTCCATTCTATTTCGTAGACTTGAGCAAGGTCTATCGCGAAAGGGTGGTAGACTATATGTTCAGCGAATATGCCGCAGGCCGCACTCCCAATCCCGACGTGCTCTGCAACAGGGAAATCAAGTTCGATGCATTCTTGGCTGAGGCAAGGAAACTCGGAGCGACACATGTGGCGACAGGTCACTATTGCCGCAAAAGACAGAACCCCGACGGCTCGTATAGCCTTCTCGAAGGTGTGGACCCCGGCAAGGACCAGAGTTATTTCCTCTGCCAGCTTTCGCAGGAGCAGCTTGAAGCCGCGCTTTTCCCCATAGGAGACTTGTGCAAGGAAGAGGTGAGACGGCTCGCGCACGAAGCCGACCTGCCATCTGCGGACAAGAAGGATTCACAGGGAATATGCTTCGTGGGCAAGGTGGACCTTCCGGTATTCCTGCAGCAGAAACTCCGCAGCGTAGAGGGGGATGTAGTGGAAGTATTCGATGCCTACTATAATGACAGCGAGCTTTATAGGGAGCAATGCGCACTGCTCGACAAGGCGCGAAGTGAGGGCATAGACTCGCTCAGCACGGAGCAGCTCAAGACTTTCAGCACCCCACTCGACTACTCCGACATACGCTTCGAACAGGAGTCATACCGCAGTGGCAAGAAGCATATTCGCAAATTCCGCAACAAACCCAACCCTTGGGGCGTGGTGGCGGGAAAGCACGAGGGCGCACAGTTCTTCACCCTCGGGCAGCGCAAGGGTCTATGCATAGGAGGCCATGCCGAGCCGCTTTTCGTGATTGAGACAGACATTCCCGCCAACATAGTCTATGTGGGAGAGAGCGAGAGGCACAAGGGCCTGTATAGGAGCTGCATGAGGCTCGATGCCAAGGAATTGCATTACATAAGGGAGGCTTCCGGATTTAAAGAAGGCGAACAGAGACGCATGCGGGTGCGCATACGCTACCGACAGCCGCTGCAGGACGCTACGGTACTGTGCAGGGAAGGTGACTTGTATGTATTCTTCGACAAGCCGCAGCGTAGCATAACCCCGGGACAGTTCGCAGCATTGCATCTACCCGAATCAGAATGCGACAATCCCGTCGATGCCGAAGCCCCCGAACTGGTCCTCTCGGCAGTTATAGCTTAAGAATTTATAGGAAGAACTAATCAATTTGGCGAAGCCGCCGCATCAAAGTCGGCTTGTGGCTTTGCCGGAAATGTATTTTTTCTTACCTTTGCATTCGGGGAAAGTCGTACACGACCAGCTCCCTCTGAACTCCCCCAGGACCGGAAGGTAGCAAGGGCAGGAGGTTGTAGCGGTGCGATGTGCTAAGCTTTCCCTTTTATTTTTTTGAGGGAGTTGCGCATTGCTCCCTTTTTTGGTGCTTTTTGATCATGAAATCCGATATCATAGTCATTGGCGGCGGTGCCTCAGGTCTCATGGCGGCATATTCAGCCGCACTCTCTTCCGCCACGCTTTTTGAGAAAGAATCCGCTTCAAACCCGTCCGCGCAGCCACGCAGCGTCACCCTGCTCGAAAGGATGCCGCGCCCGGCCCGCAAGATTATGATAAGCGGCAAAGGCAGATGCAACTTCACCAATTTCAAGGAATGGAATGACTTCTCGTCCCATGTCAAAGCGGGGCAGAAATTGCTTAAAAACGCATTTTACAATCTTCCGCCTGCCAAACTGATAGATTTACTTGAATCCTACGGGCTGAAATCTGTCATAGAACGGGGCGACAGGGCGTTCCCCGAATCGCATCACGCTTCTGACGTGGTAGACAGCCTCGTACTCGCATGCCAGAGCAAGGGAGTGAAAATCGAGACTGAAACGGAAGTCTCTTCCATAGCCCCACTCCCAGACGGAGGATTCGAAATCAATTCTTCCGACGGCAGGAATTGGAAATGCGCCAAACTGATAGTCGCAACAGGCGGACTGAGCTATCCCACAACTGGTTCCAATGGCGACGGACTGATATGGGCGAAAGAATACGGACACACTCTCACTCCGATATTCCCCTCGCTCACGGCACTTGTCCCTACCGGATACAAACTTAATGCGGAATCCATAGAATATCCCGCTGATTTCGACCCATATAGCCTCGCACAGGGCAAGAACCTGCATATCGATCGCAACTCTCCCCTGTCGGAACTCGGCGAGAGCCTATGTGGCGTATCTCTCAAGAACATCTCCACGAAACTCATAGTAGAGGGCAATGTCGCCGATGAGGAGTTCGGAGACATAGATTTCACAGACGGAGGCATAGAAGGTCCTATAGGATTCACTCTCAGCCGAAAGGCGGTCAAATCCCTTGTCGGAGGCTCTCGTGTGGCATTGAGCCTCGACCTCAAGCCCGGAGTCACTCTCACGGAACTTACCACAAGGGTTCACGAGCTTTGGACCGAAGTGGACAAAGACCCCCGCAGTGTCAGACTTCGCGAGAAAGAGAAATGCCGCATCATGCTCGGCAAACTCATGCCTTGGGATCTGATTCCGGGATTCGTCAGATGCAATCCCCAGATCATGACGCTCGAAAGAAAGTCTCGTACAGAGACCAAGCTCTGGATCAATCTTACCTCCATAGCCAAGGCCCTCAAGGACTGGAGATTCGACATAGCAGGATATGTGGGCTATGAGCGCTGCGTGGTAACGGCGGGCGGAGTCAGTGCAGATTCCGTCGTACCCAAGACACTCGAATCGCGCGTATGCCCCGGCATGTATTTCTGCGGAGAGATTCTCGACATCGATGCCGATACGGGAGGCTACAACCTACAAAGCGCATTCAGCACCGGCTACCTCGCTGGCGAAAATGCCGCCAAGGCGTTGTTTTGAGTCGTTGTCAGGATTAGTCATGCCGGATTTTCGAGATGGTTCGAGTTTGACTTGGACAAATCCACAAAAAGTACAACGTTCTCGCGATGACAACCGGAGATATTAGCGGCAATTTTAGTATATTTGTAGTTTGTTCAAAACTATCAGAGAATGTCAGTTATCAGCATCAGAAATGTGAGCAAGTCATTCGGCGCGAAAGTCGCCCTTGACCACATTAATCTTGATATTCCTGAGGGAAAAATCTTCGGATTTCTCGGCCCCAACGGAGCCGGCAAGACCACCCTCATCCGGATCATCAACCGTATCACCATCCCCACCGAGGGAGAAGTCCTATTCAACGGGAAACCCATCACGGATGAAGACGTGAGCCGCATAGGCTATATGCCGGAAGAACGTGGCCTCTATCGCAAGATGAAAGTCGGAGATCAGGCAATGTACCTCGCCCAACTCAAGGGAATGAGCGCACAGGATGCCAAGCAGGAACTCCGCAAATGGTTCAAACGCTTCGGCATAGCCGATTGGTGGGACAAGAAAGTGGAAGAACTCTCCAAGGGCATGGCCCAGAAAGTGCAGTTCATCACCACTGTAGTGCACAAGCCGTCTCTGATGATTCTTGACGAGCCGTTCTCGGGTTTCGACCCCGTCAATGCAGACCTTATCCGCAAGGAAATACTCCGTCTCAAGGACGAAGGCGCGACCATCATCCTTTCCACCCACAATATGGAGAGCGTAGAGGAGCTTTGCGATGAGATTGCACTCATAAACAAGTCCAAACTCATCGTCTCCGGAGGAGTTGAAGACATACGCCGCCGCTACGGCAATGACAATGTAGAACTCGTCTACACCGATGCGGAAGGCCGTCATACAGAGATTCTTCCCCGTGAGACCGACGGCAAGAAAACTCTCGAAGAGTACCTTGCAAAAGGTGTTGAGATCAATTCCTACCGCGAACTGATGCCACGCATGAACGACATTTTCATCAAACTGGTCACCCAAGACAACGCTGCCTTATGAATTTACGCAAAACAGGCCTTGTCATAAGGCGCGAATACCTCAACAAGGTTCAGAAAAAGAGTTTTCTGGTAACCACCCTACTCGTACCCATACTTATGGCGGCGTTGGTGATAATACCCGTAGCTCTGGCACTCAACTCCAAGGAAAAGACCAAGATAGTGGCGGTAGTAGACCGTTCCGGCATCGTAACCTCCTATCTCGAGAGCGGAGAGGTCGTGCAATATCTGGACATGAGCGACCAGAATATCGATAGTGTCAAAGTACACCTCGCCGAATATGGCTGCGATGCAGTATTGGACATCTCCCCCATTGATTCAAACAAGAGCGTAAGCGCTTCGTTCACCTCGTTCAAGCCAGTAGGCATGACCGTCACCTCACTTGTACAGGAACGCATCAACGAAGCTGTGGAAGCCTATCGTATAAGCACTTACGGCATCGAAGACCTTGACCAAATCATGAAGGACGTCAAGAGCGACGTGCGCCTGCAGGCCTTCACCATGGACGAGCAGGGCAATGAGAAACTCAGCGACGCCTCGCTCAACTCCATTCTCAGCATGGTCATGGGCATCATCATATTCCTCTTCGTCACGATGTTCGGAAGCATGGTCATGACCGCGGTCATAGAAGAGAAATCAAGCAGGGTCATAGAAGTGCTGGTAAGTTCCGTGAAAGCTACCGAACTGATGTTCGGCAAAATCATCGGCGTAGCGCTCGTTGCCATAACCCAGTTCCTGCTTTGGATCGTACTCCTCGTAGTGCTCGTATCCGCAGCTATGGGTATAATGGGACCCAAACTCATGCAGAACAACCCTGCTGAACAGATAGTAAACACAGTCCCCGGAATGGGTGACACGGGAGCCGCGGCATCCACATTCGGGTTGTCAGATCTCTCTTCCATTCAGACAGGCGACGCAGAACTGGATTCCATCATAGGCAGCGTCGCGGGACTTGATTTCGGAGCGCTTATCGGCTGGTTTCTCGTGTATTTCATACTCGGGTACCTGCTCTACGCCTCGCTGTTTGCGGCTGTCGGCTCTGCAGTTGAGAACGAGGGAGACTCGCAGCAGTTGCAGATGCCTCTGACAATCCCTCTGATGATAGGCTACTTTATTGCCCTGTATGCATTCAATGCTCCCGACAGCGCAATGGCGGTATGGGGCTCGATGATACCTTTCACCTCCCCCATTGTGATGCTCGCGCGTATCCCCTTCGGCGTGCCCACTTGGCAGATTTTAGCATCCGTCGGACTACTCATGCTGACCACCTGGTTCTGCGCATGGATTTCCGCCAAAATCTACAAGGTCGGCATACTCATGTTCGGCAAGAAAAGCACTTTTGCCGATTTGTGGAAATGGCTCAAAATGAAATAGATATGAAGTTTTCTCGATTTGCACTCATCCTTGCCTGCGCACTGCCGCTGTGTGCATGTTCGACAACGGCGCGTTACAGCTGGAATTGGAACAAGATTCCCGCGGACGCACACCGCACTGGAGTTACAGCCCCCAATGCAGAGAATGCAGTGGAGGCTCTCGGCGTGAGCAACGGAGATTTCTACACCGCCCCCAACGGAAAGATTTTCGTCGGCGGTTCGACTCCCCTTGCAGCTAAGGAACTCTTTGACGTGCAGGATGGTATGAAAGAGTTGAAGGCGGTGATAGGTTACTCCAACAAAGGTATGGAGAAACACCGTCCCGAGAGTCCCCTGTCCAACTGGGCCACAGATGTCTTGATTGAGAAGGCGCAGGAACTCAGCGGGCAGAAAATCGACGTGAGCATCATAAACTTCGGAGGCATACGCTGCGATGTACCTCAGGGAGAAGTGCTTAAAGACGACATAGTCTCGATGTTCCCCTTCAAGAACTATGTTACCATCGTAACCCTCAACGGAGCGCGGCTTCGCGAGATTTACGAGCAGATGGCACACACGAGACCGGAGGCCGTGGGTGGCTGCAGACTGGTCATCAAGAACAGGGAACTCGTGAGCGCGACCATAGGTGGTGAAGAAATAGACGACAACAGGACCTATCGCCTTGCGACCATTGACTTCCTGCTCAACGGAGGTGATGACCGCAACTATGGTGAAAACGTGGACAATGTACAGATCACGGATGTGCTTCTCATGGATGTCATCCTGCCCAAGGTCAAGGAACTCACCGCCGAAGGCAAGACCCTCGACTACGAATGTGACGGACGCGTTAAAATTGAGAGATAGCTTATGAAAAAGACACTTCGCGCCTTATCGGCATTTGCAATCATCGGACTCAGCTGCTCATGCGGCTCATCGTCCTCGGCTCTCTCCATTCTTCATGTCAATGACACCCACTCCCATGTCGAAGCCATAAGAGGCGGAGAGCGAGCGGGACACGGCGGCATCATAGAGCGAGCGGCCATAGTAGACAGCGTGCGCAACGCCCGCGGAGCGGACAATGTACTGCTGGTTCACGCCGGAGACTTCAACCAAGGCACTTCCTACTTCAACACATACGGAGGATATCTCGAGGTGGCTCTGGTCAATGCTCTCGGCTATGACTGCATCACCCTCGGCAACCACGAGTTCGACAACGGCATCGAAGACCTTGCCGCACGACTCAAAAAAATCGAGTGTCCCATAGTTTGCGCCAATGTAGATTTCGACGGGACCGCACTTGAGGGACTTGTAGAGCCTTATACCGTCATAGAGAAAGCAGGACTGAGGATAGGCATAGTCGGAGCGACCTCCAATCTCGCACACAATGTCTCATACGCCATATCATCCAGACTGCATCAGTATGACAATGTAGAATCCATAAGCAAAGCCGTGGACGCGCTGCATTTCGATGAGCGCTGCGATATCATCATATTCCTCTCCCATCTGGGCTATCACGAGGATCAGGAGATAGTGCCACACCTCAGATATGTGGATATGGTCATCGGCGGACACAGCCACACTTTTGTGGACGATTTCGTCTATGTCCGTGACGCTGACGGATATGAAGTCCCCATCATAACGGACGGATGCTGGGGTTACGATGTAGGAGAAATCACAATCGCACAATGATACAATCAATGACAGGATATGGCAAGGCCTGCTGCACGCTTGAAGGCGGCACCCTTACCATCGAAATAAGGACGCTCAACGGGAAAGGCATGGACCTCAACCTGCGCACGTCCATGATTCCCAAGGACAAGGAACTACCTCTCCGCAAAAAAATTACTTCCGCTCTCGTCAGAGGTACGGTGGATGTATATCTCAACTGGCAGAGTTCCCAGTCATCGGAATCCTCCAGACTCAATCTTGACGTGCTGGACGCTTATTATCAAAGCATTTCCACATTCAATAGCAAACAGGGAATATCATGTGACAATGCTGCGATTCTCGCTGCAATACTCGGACTTCCCGAGGTGTGCTCCAACACTCAGAAAGAACTCATTACTGATGAGAACTGGGCACTTGTAGACGCTGCATTCGACGAATGTCTGAAGCAGGTGGAGGCCTACAGAGTCAATGAAGGCAAAGTCCTCTATGCGGATGTCACCTCCCGCGTCCATAAGATTCTCGACATCTATGATAAAGTCGAATCCTTTGAGGGAGAGAGGATTGAGGCTACAAAGCAACGCATACTCGATGCCGCGCAAGAGCTTTCTATAAAGCTTGACGCACAGCGCTTTGAGCAGGAGATGATATTCTATCTCGAAAAACTGGACATCAACGAAGAAAAGGTCAGATTGCGTCAGCACTGCCGTTATTTCCTCGAAACTATAGACGCCGAACCCAACCCCGGCAAGAAACTCGGATTCATAATCCAGGAAATGGGAAGGGAAATCAACACGACCGGCTCAAAGGCCTCGCACGCCGGCATTCAGAAGTGCGTGGTAGAAATGAAAGACGAGCTCGAAAAGATACGCGAGCAGTCCATGAATATACTTTAAGACAATGGAAGCAGAAGCAAAGAAACTTAATTTCCTCGAAGAGATTATCGAGGGAGATTTGGCATCAGGGAAAATGGATTCAATCCTTACCCGTTTCCCTCCGGAGCCCAACGGCTATTTGCACCTTGGACATGCCAAGAGTTTGTGCATCAATTTCGGACTCGCTGCCAAATACGGAGGAAAGACCAATCTCCGTTATGACGATACCAACCCTACCAAAGAGGATACCGAGTATGTAGACGCCATCAAGGAAGACATCAAATGGCTCGGATTCTCTTGGGAGAAAGAGTGTTACGCATCAGACTATTTCGAGCAGCTCTATGCATGGGCAGAACAGCTCATCGAGCAGGGTCTCGCGTATGTGGACGATGAAAGTCAGGAGGAAATCTCCGCCCACCGCGGCACAGTAGACAAACCGGGCACTCCCAGCCCCTGCAGAGATCGCAGCGTAGAAGAGAACCTGCGCCTGTTCCGCGAGATGCGCGACGGCAAATACGCCGATGGAGAGAAGGTGCTCAGGGCCAAGATTGACCTTGCCAGCCCCAATATGTTGCTCCGCGATCCTCTGATGTACCGCATCAAGCACGCACATCACCACAGGACAGGCGACAAGTGGTGCATCTACCCTATGTACGACTTCGCCCATGGACAGTGCGACTCCATTGAGAACATCACACACTCCATCTGCACCCTTGAGTTCGATGTGCACAGACCCCTGTATGACTGGTTTATCGAGGCTCTGAAGATATACCCTTCACATCAGTACGAGTTCGCGAGACTCAATCTCACCTACACCCTGATGTCCAAGCGCAAACTTCTCGAACTCGTGCAGAAGAACTTCGTGGACGGCTGGGACGACCCTCGTATGCCTACCCTTTGCGGTGTACGCAGAAGAGGCTATACGGCAGATTCCATCAAGATGTTCTGTGACAAGATCGGTGTGACCAAGCACGACCAGCTGATGGATATCCAGCTTCTCGAGTGGTGCGTAAGGCAGGATCTCAACGCCCGAAGCAACCGCTACATGGTGGTATCCAACGATCCCATCAAGATCACTCTCAAGGATTGGCCGGAAGGCAAGGTCGAGTGGTTCGACTGCCCTCTCAATCCCGCAGAGCCTGAAGGCAAGACACGCAGAGTCCCCCTCACAGGCTCCATACTCATAGACAGGGCCGACTTCATGGAGGACGCCCCGCACAAGTACTTCCGTCTCAAACCCGGCGGAGAGGTGCGTCTGAAGTACACCTACATCATCCGCTGCGAGGAAGTCATCAAGGACGAGAACGGCAAGGTTGTGGAACTCATCTGCTCCTACGACCCCTCAACCCGTCCCGGTGCAGGAGAATGGCGCAGCGTCAAGGGTACTATCCATTGGGTATCAACCGACTACATGAAGGAGATAGAACTCCGCCAATACGACCGCCTCTTCACTCTTGCAGATATGAGCCAGGTCCCCGAGGACAAGGATTACAAGGACTACCTCAACCCGGACAGCCTAGTCATAGAGAAGGGATATGCTGAGCCGGCACTGCTTGAAGACAACTCAGGCATAGCCGTACAGTTCGAGAGAGTCGGTTACTACATAGCTGACAAGCACTCCACCGAGGAGCATCCCATCTTCAACAAGACCGTAGCGCTCAAGGATTCATACAAACCTCAAGGCTAATAGAGAAGGATGAGAATCAGCAGCGCGACATTTGCAGGCAGCAGCTCAAGCGCACAGGGCAGACCACCCCGTGCGCTTCCGGAGTTTGCATTCATAGGCAGGAGCAATGTGGGCAAATCTTCGCTCATCAATTCGCTCTGCGGACGCTCGTCCCTCGCCAAGACCTCGGCTACGCCCGGCAAAACCAGACTCATAAATCGTTTTCTGATCAATGACAACTGGTATCTCGTGGACCTTCCTGGTTACGGATATGCCAAGATAAGTCTTCCTGAAAGGGAAAAACTCTACTCTATGATTGACGGATACATCAGACATGGCGAGAATCTTCAGATTCTCTTCGTGCTGGTGGATAGCAGACATGAGTTGCAGAAGATAGATCTCGATTTCATGCACCGTCTCGGTGAGGAAGGGATTCCCTTTGCGATTGTCTTCACCAAAGGAGACAAACTCGGCCCCATGGCACTGCAAAGGCGCATTGAGGAGGCCAAGGCAAGGCTCTCTGAAGACTGGGAAGAGCTTCCCACCATGATAAGTACGTCTTCCAAGACCGGCAAAGGCACGGAAGATCTGCTTGACTATATAGAATCGATACTTACAGAAACACAGCAATAAAACCTATGCAACACAATCACAGATTGGAGATATTTGCCTGCGATGCCACCAAGGACTTCGCCAACAAGGTAATCAACGAACTTTCCAAAATTGACCGCCCGGACGAAAAGGCCCCACACCTCGGCGCAATGACCGTCACTCGTTTCAGCGATGGAGAGTTCCAGCCTCAATATGATGAAAGCGTACGCGGTGCGTCAGTATATATCATCCAGTCCACAACCCCTCCCGCAGACAACCTTATGGAGCTACTTCTCGCCATTGACGGGGCCAAGAGAGCATCGGCTGACACGGTAGTCGCCGTAATCCCCTACTTCGGCTGGGCAAGGCAGGACCGCAAGGACAGACCGAGAGTCGCCATCGGAGCCAAGCTCGTAGCAAATCTCCTCACTGCGGCAGGTGCTGACAGAGTGATGACCTGCGATCTCCACGCCGAGCAGATTCAAGGTTTTCTGGACATACCGGTAGACCATGTATATGGTTCAAAGGTATTCCTGCCGCTGATTAGGGACATGCAAATCGAGAATCTTTCGATTGCAGCACCGGACATGGGAGGCGCAAAGAAGGCAAACACATTTGCAAGGGCTCTCGGAGTCCCGACAATCATCTGCCACAAGACCCGCGAAAGGGCAAATGTAGTGGGCAGCATCACTGCAATCGGTGATGTTGAAGGACGCAATGTCGTGATTATCGATGACATGATAGACACTGCCGGAACTCTCTGCAAGGCTTCCGACGTACTTATGTCCATGGGGGCAAAGAGCGTAAGAGCTTGTGCCACACACGGAGTATTGAGCGGCAAGGCTGTCGAAAGGATTCACAACTCCAGCCTCAAGGAGGTCTTCATCACAGATACCGTTCCCCATCCAGAACTCGCAGAAGACAGCAAAATCAAGATTGTCTCCATGGCCCCCGTCTTTGCTTCAATCATTGACAAGGTCTACAACTACGAGTCCATCAGCGTGGAATTTGAAAGATGAGTCTGACCATTATAACGGCCGCCATTGTACTCGTGATAGGGGTCGCGCTTATGTGCGTGTTCCTGCTCAAGAAAGACGGTGAGTTTCCGAAATTTGACGTGGGGTCAAATCCGGAGATGCACAAACGGGGCATTTACTGCTTCAAAGACGTGGATGCCCAGTACCACAGTCCCAAGAAAAGGGCGTGCAGCGGAGATCTCTCGGCTGACTGCAAGGACTGCGGATTTTATAATTCAGAAAACAAATAGATAATATTTATGTCACTACTTGCTATAGTCGGACGCCCCAATGTCGGCAAGTCCACACTTTTTAACCGCCTGGTCGGAATGCGCCAAGCCATAGTCGATGACGAAGCCGGCGTGACCAGAGACCGTCACTACGGCCGTTGCGAGTGGTGCGGCAAAGAGTTCTCCGTCGTAGATACCGGAGGTTACACCACCGGCTCTGACGACATTTTCGAGTCCGCAATCCGCGAACAGGTCTGCATCGCCATAGAAGAAGCCGACGCGGTGCTCTTTATGGTAGAAGCCGCCACCGGCATCACCGACTACGACAACGCCATAGCGGACATACTCCGCCGCAGCGACAAGCCTGTCGTGTTGTGTGTCAATAAGGTAGACAGCGGAGAAAAGATGTATGACGCCTACGAGTTCTATTCTCTCGGGCTCGGTGAAATCTACAGCATATCAGCCGCCAACGGTTCAGGCACAGGCGACCTGCTTGACGAAATCGTCAGGATACTTCCCACCGAAGAAGAGATGGAGGACCCGTACAAGGATCTTCCCCGCATCACCATAGTCGGAAAGCCTAATGTAGGCAAGTCATCCATGACAAATGCCCTGCTCGGCAGCGAAAGGAATATCGTGACCCCTATTGCCGGCACGACGCGCGACTCCATCGAGACCCATTACAACAAATTCGGCCACGAATTCATGCTTGTGGACACTGCCGGCATACGCCGCAAGAACAAAGTCCACGAGGATCTGGAGTTTTTCTCCGTAATGCGTTCCATACGCGCTATCGAGCATAGCGATGTCTGCGTGCTTATGATAGATGCCACGACCGGCATGGAGGCCCAGGATATGAACATATTCAACCTCATCCTTCGCAACCGCAAGGGATGCGTGGTAGTAGTCAACAAATGGGACCTCTTCGAGAAGGACTCCAATACGATGCGAGACTATGAGAACACGCTCCGCGCAAGACTTTCACCGTTCTCCGATGTGCCCATCGTCTTCACCTGCGTACCCAAGAAGCAGCGCATCCAGGATGTGCTCAACGCCGTACAGATGGTCTGCGACAACTACTCAAACAAGATTTCCACGGCTCGTCTCAATGACACCTTGTTACCCATACTCGAGGAGACACCTCCCCCGGCAACCAAGGGCAAATATGTGAAAATCAAGTATGTCACACAGCTTCCGACACGATTCCCGGCATTCGCATTCTTCTGCAATCTGCCGCAGTATGTCAAGGAGCCATACAAGAGATTCCTCGAGAACCAGTTGCGAGAGCATTTCCAGCTCACCGGATGTCCGGTACAGATCTATCTCAGAAAGAAGTAAGGAACTGTCATCAGTCCAGAAAAGAATATCCCAGGGCCAAAGCCTTGGGATTTCTTATGAGTAGGGAGGCCCTCCCTTTTCGTTGAAGTAGAAACATCGCTATTTTTTCTAAAATTGGATTTGGGAACGAAGGAAAAGTCGCTTTATTTCTCCACAATCAATATTTTTATACATTTGCGGCGCATTTTATGGATTGATGCAATTATTTTTTTATTACCACTATAGATTATTCAAATTTAAAAAACAAAACCATATTTGATTTTTGCGACAATGAAAAGATTATCGCTGATTTAGTGATAATCTCAAGCACCGCAGAGCTTACACCATTACGGCAAAGAGTAACGATTTTTTTTAATTGAGTTTGCTCTTTTGCTTCTCAAGACACTGCACTCGTGGTTGCCGAAATTACTGCACTTCTGACTTCCGTTAACAACAATAGGGACAGACGAGGCATTTGCAATCATGGATGAGTTCTCGGCAGATGAGGAGACCGATGCGGTTTCCATAGAAGGCGCGGAAAGTTTTCTTTGTATATAGCAAAATACTTTTTATTTTTGCATTGCAGGATTGACGAAAGTCATTACCTGA
>CAZNDD010000027.1:0-17740 GCA_964571735.1 uncultured Muribaculaceae bacterium
GATTTGCGAACCAGAAGATAGCCATCTTCAAACCCGCAGTAGACATACGCTATTCGGAAGACGAAGTAGTCTCCCACGATTCACATTCGCTCCGCTCCACCCCCGTGGACAAGGCGGAAAAGATACTGACACTCTCCCCTGCCGATGTGCAGGTGGTAGGCATAGACGAAGCTCAGTTCTTCGGACCGGAGGTAGTCGACGTATGCCAGACCCTCGCCAACCGCGGAGTCAGAGTCATAGTCGCAGGACTTGACACGGATTTCCTCGGAAAGCCTTTCGGTGTCATGCCAGCACTTATGGCCGTAGCGGAGGATGTGCAGAAGGTACACGCCATCTGTGTCAAATGCGGCAACCTCGCCAACCTTTCGCATCGGCTTTCCAAGAGCGAAGACCTCGTACTTCTCGGCGAAAAGGATGTCTACGAACCGCTCTGTCGCGACTGCTACAACAGGGCTCTTGCTGAAGAAAAATAGTTTACATCCATAGATATAGAGACCGGCTTCTGACACGAGGCCGGTTCTTTTGTTACAAGGATTACCGTGGCAGGCCATCGACATAAGCCAAAATTCGGCGGGCTCCCGAAGATAAACTCACCGAGATGGGCTCCACGAGATAGACGCCCAAGAGATGGACACCCAAAGATGGATTCCACGAAATAGACTCCCCCGAAAACAAAAAATGGGCGCGACCGATTGAGTCACGCCCATTTAAAAATTGTTCAGATTAGAGTTCCTTGAACTTGTCAGCTGAAATTCTCTTGCTCTTAAGAGTGATCTCGCCCTTTACCTTCTCCATAAGCTTATGGTTCTGGACATACTCCACGATTCTGTCAGCCTGTTTGCTGTCGGCGAGCATGTCCTTGGCGGCATTCTCAATCAACTCCACAGGAGCGTCGGAGATACCGTACATTGCATACTGGCTACGGACATAGTTCTCAGCCTCAGTCTTGACATCGTCGGAAGAGACTTCGAGTCCGAGTTTCTCCATAAGTGCACGAAGCACGAACTGCCATTTAAAGTCCTCCACAAAGGCAGGGAACTCGCTCTCAACCTGCTCGGCAGTCACCTTACCCTCATTGGCGTGCAGAAGCCATCTCTTGAGGAACTCCTCAGGGAGCTTCACACCTGACTTCTCAACATAGAAATCGCGGATATCCTTCTCAAGACGCCACTCGCTCTCGCGTTTGTGGTTCTCGCTGACGCGCTCGGAGACTTCCTTCTCGAGGTCCTCATCGCTGACTTCCTCCTTACGTGACTCGTGGAGCTGCTTCAGATATTTTGACATCTCCTCCTTCTCACCTGCGGTGGAAGTGATGGTATACACAGGGACTGTGTCGTCCTTGGAAACCTCTACCTCTACCTTAGGTGCAAGTCCGAGGTCAAACGCGAAATCAAAAGACTCGCCGCTCTTCCATACAAGTTCGCCCTGCTTGGCGCTTGTAAGAGGCTCACCGAGCACATTCAGTTTCTCCTCATCGATAAACTTGCCAAGCGCCTGTGAGAGAGTCTCTTCGACTGCTTCAGCAAGGATACGCTCGCCATAAACCTTCAAAATAAGAGATGTAGGGACATTACCTTTGCGGAAGCCCTTGAAATCCGCCTGTCTGCGATATGCAGCAAGTTTTTTCTTCTCGAGTTCAGCGTAATCCGCGGGATCGAGATGTACAGTAAGCTCAAGATTGAGCTCGTCTACTTGATTCTTGATAAAATTCATATTTCGTAAAATTTATTTCAATCTTCTTTTGGGATACTTTATTCTTTCGTGGTGAGTCTGAACGATATAGCCCTTAAGTACTTCACCTGCGGTCTCGATGTCGCGCACCGTAATGTCAGCCTCGGACAACTGCCCGTCGAAAATGCGGTCGCGTATCATCCTGTCCACGAAATCGGACACGGTGTCGGGAGAATAGTCCTTGAGGGTACGGGATGCAGCTTCGATGGAATCACATATCATAAGTACAGCCTGCTCTTTAGTCTGAGGCTTGCGACCAGGATAGCAGAAATCACCTTTCAGCGCAGGGTCACCGCCCTCCTTGAGGAATTTGTCGTAGAAATAAGCCACGCAACCCACTCCGTGATGTGTAATGACGAAGTCCGACAGGACGGAAGGCATGTGATGTTTAGACATAAGCTCCATGCCATCGGTAACATGAAGGATAATGTCGCGAGCACTCTGCATCGGAGTCAGCCCATCGTGATACTTGCCAGCGTCGGCAGTCACGAGAGATTCATTCTCAACGAAACAGAGGGGATTGTTCATCTTGCCTATGTCGTGATACAACGCGCCGGCCTTCAGAAGGTATTCGTCAGCTCCGATGGCGCGGGCGACGGCCTGCGCCATCGCGGAAACTTGCAGCGAATGCTGGAAGGTTCCGGGAGCTTTCTGCTCGAGCTGACGCAGCAGGTCGTTGGAACTTTCGGATAACTCCTCCAACCGTGAAGTAGAAACGAGGTTGAAAGCCCTCTCCATCAGATATATGAAAGGATAAGCCGCCACCTGGAGCAACGCCGCCCCAAAGAGGAGTATCAAATCCTGAGTGAGGGACATCTTGACCACACCTACGAGACTGAGTCCGAACCATATAAGCGCACTCACCCCGAAAGTGATCATCGCAGCCACGAACTGCTTCACCCCCTTCGAAAAATGTCTGAACACATAGATTGTCACCGCCCCGGACACCGAATACATCACAAAAAGCGCAACTCCATCGGAGGAGTGAATCAGCATGGGGAAAAGCGACAAGAGGTATACGGGGAAAATGGTCCCCGGCTTGAAAAACGCGTTCAGATACAATGCGAATACCGGAATAGGCAACAACAGCACCCATTCGGGAGCATACTTGACGGCAAGCATTTCCAACACGCCGACAAGAGCGAAAACCGTCAGCAGATAAAGGTACTTGCCGGGCTGGGAGAATATGCCCGGCGAACAGAAATACAATGCAAAGCCGAGACACAGAGTGAGGGCAAGACATATCAGGATATTGCCAAGCCACGAGCGCCAACTCCAGCCGTTATTTGCCTTGGACTCATACTCAAACTTATAGGAATCCAGAATCTGGGCGAGTTCTTCGGTGACTATATCTCCTTTGCCGATAAGGACATCACCAGCCTTCATAGTCCCGAGCGTAGGAGAAACCGTCTTCTCGTTACGGCCGTTGACTATAGCGGTAAAATCCTCGTCAAGAGCAAGGTTGGGAGTTATGAATTCATAGACGCCGAGCGCCCTGAACACCGAATCCACCTTAACACTGGGATAGGCACGCACCACATCTGTAAGCAAAGCCGTACGCGCAGCGGTAAGCCCATAAACCTCGGTAGAAGGCACTTTATCCGCCTTTTTATCCTTCTGTACATAGAGCAATCCGTCAGAAGGCAACGACTGAAGAGCCGCATCGGACATTATACCCTTGTCATAGATGGCAGCCAGAGACGAGCTCAAGAAGGGCTTAATCTCAGCACAAGACCCGAAATCAAGCTGAGATATGCCGTAAAGGCTCTTAAGAGCGACATCAGCGGAAGCCTTGAAATAAGGAGTGACCTGGGACGAGAGTTTGGCGCTCTCCTCTGCCATCTGCTCCGCAGTCTTGCGTATAGGGAAATCAAGCTGCGCGCGGAAAGTGTCATAAGCCCAAGGTTCACCCTTGTGGTAGACATAGTTCCACTTCGCCGTACGAGGCGTGAACACAAGCAGCAGCGCGAACACTACCGCAAGTGGAACTATAATCCTGGCTTTAGACGAAAGTCGCATCGTTTCCTGAAGCTAATTACAAGCGGAAAAATTCAACTAATCCCTAAGCGTCGATATTGGCATAATGGGCGTTCTCCTCGATGAACTGTCTGCGAGGTGGTACATCGTCACCCATAAGCATTGAGAAGGTTCTCTCCGCATTGGCGGCATTGTCAATGGTAATCTTGCGCAAACGACGACGATCGGGGTCCATTGTCGTGTCCCAAAGCTGAGCCTCGGACATTTCTCCAAGACCTTTGTAGCGCTGAACCTTGTAGTTGCCACCTATCTTCGCCGCTGCCTCTTCACGCTGTTTCTCAGTCCAGCAGTAGACACCACCATCATCCTTACCTCTGTACACGCGGTAAAGCGGAGGTGTGGCAAGATAGACATAGCCGTTCTTGATGAGGTCGAACATATAGCGGAAGAAGAATGTCAGGATAAGGCAGGCAATATGCGAGCCGTCGACATCAGCATCGGTCATAATAATCACCTTATGATAACGGAGTTTGCTCAAATCCATGTGCTTTTCTCCGGTCTCGTCCTCCTGAGCCACGGTGACACCGAGCGCCTTGTAGATATTCTGGATTTCCTGACTATCGAAAGCCCTGTCCACGGAAGCTTTCTCCACATTGAGAATCTTACCACGAAGAGGCAGAATAGCCTGGGTCTTACGGTCGCGGCCCTGCTTTGCGGTACCGCCTGCAGAGTCTCCCTCAACGAGGAAAAGCTCACATTTCTCAGGGTCGCGTTCGGAGCAGTCGGCAAGCTTTCCGGGCATTCCGGCACCGCCAAGATAGCTCTTGCGCTGGACCATCTCCCTTGCAGCACGCGCGGCATTACGGGCAGTCGCGGCGAGCACGACTTTGTCGATGATCATTCTGGCAAGCTTGGGATTCTCCTCAAGGAAATCATCCATAGCTGTATCCGTAGCCTGAGATACGACGGAGGTGACTTCAGAGTTACCGAGCTTAGTCTTGGTCTGACCCTCGAACTGAGGCTCGGACACCTTGACTGAAATCACTGCGGTCAGACCCTCACGGAAGTCTTCCGGAGCGAGGGTATTGTCCTTGAGCTTCGCGAGCAGGTTGTTCTTCTCCGCATAGTCCTTGAGGGAACGGGAAAGTCCCATCTTGAAGCCCTGAAGGTGAGTACCACCCTCTATAGTGTTGATATTGTTGACGTAAGAATAAATCTTCTCGCTGTAACCGGTATTGTACTGGAGAGCGATGTCGATAGGGATAATCTTGTCCGACGAGATGCAGATAGGTTCAGGAATGAGAGTCTCCGCACCCGCATCCAGATATTTGATAAACTCTGCAAGTCCGCTCTGGGAATAGAACACCTCGCTGCGATATATCTTGCGTCCCGTAGGCTTCGAGTTGCCGTTCTCGTCCTCGACATATTCATCCACAAGTTCCCTCTCGTCAGTAAGTGTGATGTGCACACCCTTATTGAGATAGGAAAGCTCACGAAGACGCGCCGCAAGAGTGTCGTACTTATAGATAGTGGAATGTACAAAAATCTCAGCATCCGGATGGAATGTAATCGAAGTACCGGTATCACTGCACTCCCCTATAACCTCCACCTGAGAGGTAGGCTTACCCTTGGAATAAGTCTGTTTGAATATCTTGCCCTCACGGTGAATCTCAGCCGTAAGTGCATCAGAAAGGGCATTGACACAGGAAACACCCACGCCGTGCAGACCACCGGACACCTTGTAACTGTTCTTGCTGAACTTACCTCCTGCATGCAGCACGGTCAGAACGACCTCAAGAGCGGAGCGTTGCTCCTTCTCATGCATGCCAGTAGGGATACCTCGTCCGTTGTCCACCACCCTTATGGAATTGTCCTCGAGTATGGAGACGCTGATGTGGTCGCAGAAGCCGGCCATAGCCTCGTCGATACTGTTGTCCACGACCTCGTAGACCAAATGGTGAAGACCTCTCTCGGATACGTCACCGATGTACATGGAAGGGCGCTTGCGCACAGCCTCCAACCCTTCGAGAACCTGTATACTATTGGCAGAATACTGTTCTTCCGCCTGCTTCATCACTTCAGAATCTATCATATTTTATATCAATAAACGAGCTCTTAAGCCTTTGTGCAGACATCTGCACAAGGGACGCGAATTTACAAAAAATTATCGGAAATTCATACAAATGCCGACAGTGAAATTCAAGCCGTCTTCTGCGATGAAAGGAACTCTCTGCACATCGGCATTGAGCAGATTCCCTCCCCTGAGCCACAGCGCGGCGGTCTTATTCAAGCGATACTCACCATAAAGGCCGAGATTGCACCAACCGGGAATGGCAAGAGTTTCCTCTCCGCCTACAAGCTTCCGAGACTGGACCGCCTCAACGGACAGGCCCACAAAAATCCTGTTGCGAAGGTTGTAGAGCACATTCGCGTCCATGCTGAAAGCCGGCAGATCAAACATCGCCCCATCGCTGATGATATCCGTACCGCGATAATGCAAACCTGCATGAGCCTCCACGCTACGAGACTTCCACACAAGGGACAGGTCCGCATAAGTAAGCTTATAATCAGCGAAATTCACAACGGCATAGTCTCCGAGCGAAGAGAAAGCATCCATAGGCGAATCACTCAACGCCGCACGACCCACACGGAAATCATATTGCAGACGGGACGCTATATTGCCGCCAAGTCCCACATAGACATCATAACGGCTACGCGAAAATCCCAATTTGGAATACTCTTCAGGATTGAAATAAAAATGATGGTCACGCTCCTTGAGTGAAGCATACGAATTATAGCTATCACCGCCTTTGGCACCGGCGAAGATATTCAGGAAATCAAACAGATTGAAGTCCGCTCTCAAATCAGGATACATCCAGAAATGCTTGGTCTTCATATTGCTTCCGACAGAAACCTGCGCGCCTACCGAGTATTTGAGTTTGCGGTAGGACGACACATAGCGCGGTGTGACATTCACATTATACATGGAGCCGGCAAGCAGCGAGCCGTGAGAGACATAATCCGCGGCGAGAGCCATCTCAAAGACAGATTTCTTCCGAGCAATATCGAATGACATATTTCCGTCAAGGGAAACGCAGTCTTCGACCAGAGGCTTTATGGCATTGTATTCACGCACAGCGTTATAGCCTGCCACAAAGTCAAATGCGAACGCCCCCTTACCACCGGCAATGGAATGCCCGCCCAATTTCACACCGAAATCATGATATGGTCTTCCTGTAAGGAACCGGTCCTGAACATACAATCCGTCATAGTTGAGATTAAGTCCAAACTCCACGGAAGAGAGTTTCAACGAGCCCGTCAGCCCTACCGTCTCGGACAAATCGCGACCCTGCCAGCATCCGTTACGCTTCAGAGAGCGGTCAAAACTCCTGTAAGGCCCCATATAGCCAGAGAAATCCTGATACACCGTAAGCGCGAATTTGTCACCCAACCTCGGAGACAACACCGCATTGAGCACGGGATGGAAAGTATAACCGGCACCTGCGTTCAGCAGGAATGCAGGACGCGTCTCCCGCACGGTCTGAGGCACGAACATAATACTGTATGGCGTGAACTCATACGCTCCGGCATAAGGCCGGCTGAAGACATCGTAATCAAAATTAAGATTAAAACTGCGCAAGGAATCCGGCACGGAAAGCGCAATGCCCACCTTATCGTAATCCGAAACCGAAGAGGCGAAATCATTGGTCACCTCCACACTCGGATTGATATCCTGTGCCCACGCACTGCCGCACGACAGAGCAAGGACAGCAGCCAAAGCAAGGGAATATTCAGAAAAAATCTTCATCAGCTTAGACATTATAACGCACTGAGTTTCTCCTCTACTTCAGGCAATACGTCATCTCCGCCTTCCGGAGGCGTATAGCCGTCACGCACACTGGTATATGTAACCACGGCCTGCTCTATGTTACCTCTTTCCACAAAACTGTCACCCAAAAGGATGAAAGCCTTGGCGAGCCAATAGGACTGATCGCCCGCATTGGGAGCAAAATCATAGACAAGTTCCTCGACTGCAGCGAAATCACCGCTATCATACTTATCCCTTATGATTATATACTTAGACTCCGCACCCTCGAAAGTGGCGGGATTCTCTGCCAGACGAGAGAAGATAACAAGGGCCTCATCTCTACTGGAAGTAGACTGCAGCGCCTTTGCCTGCATGAAGAGAGCTTCGCGCTTGAGAGCCTCGTCGGAAGCATTGGTGAAAACTATCTTTGACGCGGAGATGGCATCCTCATAGCGTTTCGCTGCATAAGCGCTACGCATCATATAGATATAGACATCCAGTTTATTGGAAAGCAGTTTGTCCATATTAGAAAGCTTGAGATATGCATTATACGCATCCTCATAGTGCTCAAGAGAATACGAAAGCGAAGCATAACCCAGAAGAGCATTTTCAAGATATGACCCAGACACTCCGGCATCTACGCTCTTGGAGAAATATTCGCACGATTTCTCCTTCTGTCCCAAAGCTTTATAAGACTCAGCCATATAATAGTACGCTACCGGAACCGCAGCATCTTTGGGATAACTCTTGATATAGCGGGCAAAACCATTCACCGCCCCGTTCCAATTGCCGTTAAGGAAAAGTTGCTCGGCAGTATTGTAATAGAGTTCACGACGCTCATCTTCACCGATGTCAGCGCTCAAGTTGTTCTTCTCCAGATACTCGATATACTTATCCGGCTGCTTCATTGCCGTGTAGATGGACTGTATGGAAAGCAAAGACGCGGAGGAGTACTCCGTACGGGGCATTTCCTTGACCACCTGCTTGTAACACGCGAGAGCCTTGGAATAATTGGAATGATTGCGATAGACCATTCCCTTGCCCATCAAGGCTTTGGCATGGAATGAAGGGTCAGAAGTCACTTTGTCCAACATCTCGAAGGAGCGTATCGCGTGCAGAGAATCGCCCACATCGTTGTAGGCACGACCCAATTCATAGAGCGCGTCATTGTAATAGGCACTGCCCGGCACAGCATCCTGCACCATAGACAGAGCTTCTACCTTGCGGTGCTTTTCCCCCGACAAGCCGTAAGACACACCGAGCTGATAATATGGATAAATATCTGTCTTTGAGGGATATTTCGACACATACCGGCGGTACGAATCAGACGATGACTTGTAGTCCTTGCGGGCAAAATCGCAGTCCGCACGACGCAGATAAGCATCCTGAAGAGCCACGGGGTCGGCATTTCTGATATAAATGTCAAACCATTTGGCTGCGGAATCCCAATCCCTTTCCTTGAAATAAGTATAGGCTATGCCGTATGGAATGAGTTTACCCTCCGTCTTCCCGTCCATAGCGGAAAGATTGTACAGCTTTGTATAAGTCTGACGGGCATTCTCATAATCTCCAGTCCTGAAATAAGCCTCCGCGAGATTAAACCTGCACAACTGGTTAAGAGGGTCTCCCTGAGGGAGATGATACACGGACGCAGCTTTAAGGAAGCGCAGGGCATCGCTGTGCGAACCGCTTTCAGTAAGTTGGGCTGCCCTCAGATAACAGGCCTTCACATAATTAAGCTTCTGAGCATCATTGAGTTCGTCCACCTTGTCGTATGCATCCACTGCAGCACCATAATCCCCTTTCTTCAAAGCGGCCAACGCCAGATAGGCATAAATCATATCACCCTTACGGGACGTGGACCATCGGGATACATATTCTGAGAATGGAGCATCGTTGCCGTCAAGGTCAAACGCGAGTTTTGCATAATTAAAGAAAGCATCCTCGGTAATGTCGGTATCAAATCGCAAGGCAGATGCATCCTTGAAGCACGCCATTGCCCTGACCTTATTCTTCAGTTTGACATACGAGAAGCCAAGCTGATACGACGCGATCTGACCAAGCGAATCCCTCTTTTCGTCCATAGACTCAAAATACTTCACCGCTGAAGCATATTCGCCTAAGGCATAATAGATTGAGCCGGCATGGAAGTAGTCCGAATTATCCGCATTGCTCATGTCCTCACGGGCAAAGTATTCCTCAGCCTTACGGGCATTGCCGGATACCATATATGACTCCGAAAGAATGCGTGACATACGCTGCTTGCCCTCTTTGGAAAGGCTGTCAAATATCTTTTCGCCCTCACGCATCACATAGGCATAATCCCCGCGCATGAAGCGGCAATCCACGAGATAAAAATCGCTCAATACGGAGAAGCGCCCGTCCACGCGGGCAAGTTCAAACCATGATTCTGCCTCGGCAAACAGATTCTCCCTATAGCATATACAGCCGAGGGAGAAGCGGGCGGGGTTGAGATACTGACTCTCAAGTGCCACACACTGAAGGAAATACTCTCGCGCCTTGACGAGGTCCCCGTTGCTATACACGGAAAAGCCTCTCTTGTAAGTGTATTCACCAAGCAGACTCTTGTCCAGCGACTTCTCGTCCACGAGGTCGAATTGAGTCTGCGCGCCGGCATAGTCACCCTGCTCGAAAAGCATGAGCGCATACTGGAAGTGCACGGTAGAGTTAAGGATGGTCTTGGGATGGTCTGCATCCATCGCAGCCACCCGTTGGGCGCATTGAGGGGAGCGCAGATACACCGCACACAGAAGCGCATAGTCCTGACACAGAGGATCATCTACCTGAGACTCAAAGAGTTCCATGGCAGCTTCATACATACCCTGTCCCAAAAGATATTCGGCACGCGCCACTACCTTCCTGTCGCTTTGGGCCAAAGAAGTCAGCCCAAATGCCAACGAAAGTGAAAGCGCAATAAAAAGCCGCTTAAAATGCTTGAATTTCATATTTATCAGTACATGGGAAGCCGTTTCGACAGCTTCCGAACCCAAACCTGCGAAATTAACGAAAATGCGGTTTATTTGCAAGGTGGCAAACCGAAGCGTCTTCCTAAAGGAAAAAGAGTATCTTTGCAAGGACAATAAATCTTCACCCATGGCACAAGATAGAGAATCACTTATCCGACTTAGGAGCGCAGACATCTGCGGAGGCGACCAGACCGTACTCTACGGAGTGGACATGGACATTTTCCCCGGGGAACTCGTCTATATCGTGGGCAAGGTCGGCTCGGGCAAGACTTCGCTCGTACGCACTCTCATAGGAGAGACCGCACCTCTGTCTGGGAGCTGTCAGGTCTGCGGATTCCGCATCGAGAGACTGCGCCAAAGGGACATTCCCAAGCTAAGGCGCAAGCTCGGGGTGATATTCCAGGATTTCAAGCTGCTGACGGACCGCAATGTGCACGACAATCTTGAATTTGTCCTGAAAGCTACGGGGTGGAAAGACCGCAAAGCCATAGAGGAGCGCATAGACGAAGTGCTGAATGCCACTTCTATGCAGACCAAGAGCCACAAGATGCCTTATCAGCTCTCCGGAGGCGAGCAGCAGCGCATAGCCATAGCACGCGCCATACTCAACCACCCTGAAGTACTTCTCGCAGACGAGCCCACAGGCAATCTGGACCGAGACTCGGCGGAGGAGACCATGAGTTTGCTCAATTCACTCCGCAACGAAGACGGCACGGCGGTAATCATAGTAACTCACGACAAAGATATATTCGAAAGCTACCGGGGACGCGTATTCAACTGCGCGGATGAAAAGTGCCGCGAAATTCTCCCTGACGAAGCCATAGAGCTGGACATCAGGATATAGCATCATGAAAAAGAGCGAACGCTACGCCGCAGTTTTGGATTATTTCAGGGACAATGTCCCAGACCCGCAGGGCGAACTGCATTGGCAGACTCCTTTCCAACTGCTCTGTGCAGTGATGCTCTCCGCCCAATGTACCGACAAGAGGGTCAATATGGTAACACCTTTGCTCTTTGAGGCTTACCCCACGGTTGAAAGCCTCGCGGATGCTCCGGTGGAAGAAGTCAAGCAAATCATAAAAAGCATTTCCTATCCAAACGCCAAGGCGGAGCACCTCGTAGAGATGGCACGCAGGCTCATATCCGACTATGGTGGAGAAGTACCCTCCGAGCCGAAGGAACTGGAGAAACTTCCCGGTGTGGGACGCAAGACAGCATCCGTAGTAGGCGCGATCTGCTTCGGCAAGTCGGTCATCGCGGTGGACACCCATGTATTCAGGGTAGCCCACAGAATCGGGCTCTCTGACGGCAAGACCCCTTCGTCAGTCCAGGACGAACTCGAAAGTCGCATCAGTAAGGAACTTCACACGAGGGCGCACCACTGGTTGCTACTCCACGGCAGATACATCTGCACCGCCCGCACGCCCCGCTGCAGCGAATGTCCCCTGACGGAATACTGCAGATTCTTCCAGAAATCAGACAGACAATCCGCATAACAAGAACCCCGGGAAATCAAAACTCCCGGGGGTGTCATTAAGAAGTCATTTAAAATCTACTCAAACTGCTTCCTGAGTTCTTCAAGGCGCTCGTGGGCATCGTCACCGGCAGCACCGAAATAGAACTTAATCTTAGGCTCAGTGCCGGAAGGACGCACACTCACCACATCGCCCGCCTCGCTGAAGAACTGAAGCACATTGGACGGGCGGAGACCCGTAGAAGCACTGTCGAGGTAGTCCACGACCTTCACCACCGGGCTTGAACACAGGCTCTTGGGCGGGTCATTGCGAAGCGAAGCCATGGTGGCGGCTATCTCCTCCGCGCCCTGACGACCCTTGCGGACCACGGACATCAGCCCCTCTTCTCTGTAGCCATAACGGGCATACATCTCCTGAAGAAGTCCCCAGAGAGAGAGTCCTCTGGAGGCCGCCCAAGCAGCCGCCTGGGCAAGTGTAGCCGCAGCATTCTGGGCATCCTTATCACGCACTGCAGTCCCGGAAAGGAAGCCGTAGCTCTCCTCCGCGCCGCAGATGAAGCCCTCGTGCTCACGAATCACCTCGGCTATGTATTTGAAGCCGGTCAGCACATTGTAGACCTCCACGCCGAAATCCTTGCAGATGGAAGAGATGACTTCGGTCGTAACTATGGTCTTGACCACATATTCGCCGCCCTTGAGAAGTCCGAGTTCACGGCGACGCGAAAGAATGTAATATGTAAGGATGGAAGCGGTCTGGTTGCCGTTGAGAAGTCTGAGCTGCCCCTTGTCATCACGCACAGCCACGCCCATTCTGTCGGCATCGGGGTCCGTTGCAAGCACCACGTCGGCACCCACCTGATCCGCCTTTTCGAGGGCAAGTTTCATTGCAGAAGGCTCCTCGGGATTGGGTGAGACCACAGTAGGGAAATCCCCGTCCGTCACACACTGCTCCTCCACAAGGTTCAAATTCTTGAATCCCAAGCGGGAAAGCACCTCGGGAACGAGCCTTACACCGCAGCCGTGAAGCGGAGTGTAGACGAGTTTGAGATCCGAATGTGCGGCACACTGCTCGGGACTGAGATTGAGCGCAAGTATGGAGCCAATATACTTTTCGTCCATTTCGGCACCCATAATCTCAACTTTTCCGGCATTTTCGCCTGCTGTAAATCGCACCATGGAAGGGTCGCTGACGCGGTTCACCTCATCTATAATCTCCGTATCTACGGGAGAAGTAATCTGCGCTCCGTCATTCCAGAACACCTTGTAACCGTTGTACTCCTTGGGGTTGTGAGAAGCCGTAATCATAATGCCCGCGACAGCGCCGGTCTCCCTTATGCTGAAACTCAACTCCGGAGTAGGACGCAAATCATCGAAGAGATAGACATGCAATCCATTGGCACTCAACACATCAGCAGCAAGCCGTGCAAACTCGCAGCTATGGTTGCGGCTATCAAAAGAAATGCACACCTTCTTGTCTTCCACCCCAGGAGTGGACGAGAGAATATAATTGGCAAGCCCCTGGGTAGCCATGCCCACGGTGTAACGATTCATACGATTGGTACCGACGCCCATCACTCCGCGAAGACCACCCGTGCCGAACTCAAGATTGCGGTAGAATGCATCTTCGAGCGCGGCGGGATCACCATCAAGCATACCCTGCACCTCAGCGCGGGTAGCCTCGTCGAAACTTTCAGAAAGCCAGCTTTCGGCTTTAGCTCTATAATCAGTCATAGTGTTATATTAAAGAATTATTTAACAAGCCTTTCAGTCCAGAAAATCTTATCGGAAGCCCTGTCATGCCTGCCCTGCGCACCGCGATAGCCATGCATTCCATCAGGATATATCATAAGGTCGAACTGACATCCGCGCCTCTGGAGCGAATCCACTAAAAGCAGGGTATTCTGGAAATGCACATTGTCATCTCCTGTCCCGTGTGTAATCTTCAGATACGAGCGGTCGGAATCGTATTCGTCCACATAAGAGAGCACCCTTGCACGCTCATAACCCTCGGGGTTGCGCTGCGGAGTATCCATAAAGCGCTCAGTATAATGCGAATCGTAGAGAGTCCAGTCGTACACTCCACCGCCCGCGATGCCGCAGCGGAAAAGTTCGGGATAACGCATCACAAGCATCGCTGTCATAGTCCCGCCAAACGAGAATCCCATCACGCCTATCCTTGCGGGATCCACGAAGTCCCATGACTGGAACTCGCGTGCCCATGTGCAGAAATCCTCAACCGGCACGGTCGTGAGATCCCTCCAGACAAGGTCTGTCCCCTGCCTGCCGTTGTGTCCCGAAGACCGGCTGTCAGCATATACCTTGATGATGCCGTTCTCCTTGAACCAGCGGTCCATGCCATAGTTACCTACAAAATGCAAATCCCTCACATAGGGGGTATCAGGGCCTCCGTATATTTCCATCACAAGAGGATAACGCTTCGAAGGGTCGAACCCGTCCGGAAGCAGAACAGTAGCAGGGACTTCCTGACCGTCAGCCATTTTGAGATATATTATCTTGCGAAGTTCAGATGCACCGTCACCAATGGGCTGCCTGTCGGACTTGCGCAGGTCAAGTTCTGCCTCGAAAGCCGCAGTATTGAGATTCTCATATTCTACGCGAGCCTTACGCGCACGTACATCAAGCGAAATCAAACTCACACCGAAACGGGGATCAGAGAGCAGTTTCTGCCTGCCTCGACCATCCACGCTGTATAAGCAGGCGTGCACATCCGAATCAGTATAGGAAGTGTAATAGACTACTCCCCTGCGGCTATCCACCGCTTCAAGCGAAATCCTCCAGTTCTCACCCGAAGTCAGACGCTTGAGAGTCTTGCCATCATACGAGAGGAAATAAATCTGCTGCCAACCTGTCTCGAAAGAGCGCACCATATACAAGCCCTCATCGGTGAAGAGCATATCCTCCATCCAGTCAAGCCATGTGGGATATGTCTCAGAGTAAATCTCCGAAGCAGCACCGGTGGCAGCATCCACCGCAAAGAGGGTAAGATTCTGCTGCACACGGGGTTCGTGCTGGACAAAGAGAGTCTTGCCGTCCTTACCCCAGAAAGGCGTGCCAAAATATTGGTCCTCGCTGCTATCAAAGTCCGCCCAGACTATCCTACCCCCGGCATGCATATCCGCAATACCTATCTGCACCACGGGATTGTCGTCTCCGCAAAGCGGATAACGGGTCTCATTGAGAGTGCCGCCCTTGTCCCCTGCTGCGGAATAAATCGGGAAAAGCCTGACCTCGCTGTTGTCGAAGCGGTAAAACGCCAGATAGCGCGAATCCGGACTCCACCAGAAAGCCTTATACTCGGAACTCCTGCCAAAAATCTCCTCATAGTACACCCACGAGGCATAACCGTTGAGAATCAGCGAAGAACCATCATTTGTAATCTGAAGAGTATCGGACGCAGAGCGTACGAAAAGGTTGCCTCCGTCAGTGTAAGCCACCATAGAAGAGTCGGGAGACGCAGTAGGATTCTGCTCCACAACGCCCTGGGACACAGACCCCAAAAGCGAAAGTACAAGTATAAGTGTTTTCATCATTCAAAAAATTCATCAGGAAATCCCACGAGAAAAACCTTCTCACGGGCACGGGTCAATGCCGTATAGAGCCATTTCAGGTCTTCCGGCGCAAGAAAATCCTTTCCCCAGAAAGGGAAATCTATATATACGCAGCTCCATTGTCCGCCCTGCGCCTTGTGGGCCGTAAGCGCGTATGAGTATTTGAGTTGGAGCGCATTGTAGAAGGGGTCTTCGCGCACCGCTTCATAGCGTTTCTTCTTGGAAGCGATATCCGCATAGTCCTCGCTCACACCCTTGTAGAGCGCATCCTGCTGCCCGTATGTAAGCGCAGGAGCTTCAGACTCAAGGGTATCGAGACACACTTTGGCATGTATGGTCTCGTCGTCATAGTCAGGGAAGCGCAGTACGGCATCTGCGAAATGCAGCCCGTAACGCTCCTCATATCCGCCTATACGCTGGAGAGCACAAGTGTCGCCATTAGCTATATATCCCATATGAGAGCCCTCATTCAGAAACTGATAGCAGTTTTTGACAATAAGCAGGCGATCTCCTCGAAGCAGTCTCTCTTCCTTGAATTGTATAGTCGAGCGTATGCCGAGATTGTAACGGATGGCGCGTTTGTTGGAGCGGCAGAGCACCACCGTCTCTTCCTCCCCATAAAGGCCGTAGGATGAGGATATGCTTTCTATGAGTTCCGACTGGCTGACCCTCTCTATATCAGTATAGCCCTTGAGGGAAAACCTGAAACTTTCGGCCTCAAGATCCCGGCGCAAAGCAGTGGCATTCATCAGGATACCCGAATCTAAAGCCTGCCTGACCACATCGGTAAGTTCGACGAACGACACCCCGCCGAAAAGCCCCATATAATCCTCAGACAGGGCAGGACTCTCATCCATGCCCACAGGAGGAAGCTGCGCCATGTCTCCGGAAAGAATGAGCCTGCAATTCGGCGCAGAACGCACATAGCTCACGAGGTCTTCCAGAAGATTGCCGCTTCCGAAGCCGAGATGAGTGGATTGAGCAGCATCTATACCTATGAGCGAAGCCTCATCCACTATGAAAAGTGTGCCTCGGGACTTGTTGTGCGCAAGCGAAAACTGTCCGAAGCCATCGTCCGAAAAGCTTTTTTGCCTGTAGATAGCCTTATGTATGGTGCTTGAGGGAGCATGCGCATACGAAGAAAGCACCTTGGCGGCGCGTCCCGTGGGCGCAAGAAGCGCAGTGGACAGTTTCAATGACTTTAGCACCCCGACTATGACAGACAATGCGTATGTCTTACCCGTACCCGCATAGCCCCTCACCACGAGTATATCTCCATCATCGCCGCAGAGGAAGTCCGCACAAACGCGCAAAAACTTCAGCTGCGACTCCGTAGGCTCGTAAGAGAACGCCTTGACAAAGAGAGAATAGAGATTATCAGCGCGGGTCATCTCTTGTGTCGGTCAAATATCATAGCTACCGTGGCGAGAACGGGGTAAATCTCCACACGACCGAGCAGCATATCTATGGTAAACAGGAACTTGACAGGGGCAGAGACATCAGCATAGTTCCCCATTGTACCTATATCCCCTGACGCAGGACCGAGGTTGCCGAGACTCGCAAGAGACCCGCCGACCGCCACATCCCCGCCAGCACCAAGCAGCATTGCAAGCGCGGACGAAGTCACAAGAACAAGCATATACACCGCAATATAAAGCACATACTGCAACACTTCGTCATCTTTCAGAATGCGGCTACCTATCTTGACTTCATTGACAAGGTTAGGATGCAATATCTTGCCTATCTGGCGGCCTATGGTCTTAAACAATATGAAGACCCTGTCTGCCTTGACACCGCCCGTGGTAGAGCCCGCACATCCGCACATAATAGCCATGGCGAGAATCAGCAGCTTGTTCCACGAAGGCCAGACATTGATATCGGATATGGAAAAGCCGGTGGTAGAAAAGGTACTTATAGTCTGGAATGTCCCCACCCACATGGATTTGCCCAATGTCGGGTAAGTGCCTGAAACGCATAGCGAAAGTCCCGTCAGCAGGGATACGGCCACGATGGAGCCCAGGTAGAAAAGCACGACAGGATTCTTGAGCGGGCGCAAAGACCTCGTGATAACGGACAGATAGATAAGTCCGAAATGAATCGAAGACAGCAGCATGAACACCATAGTCATTCCTTCTATCAGAGGGGAATGGAACGAAAGTATGGAGGCGTTGCGGCTGCTGAACCCACCGGTCGC